>JBCECL010000003.1:59412-85728 GCA_039207135.1 Brevundimonas sp. | reverse complement strand
GCCGGGTCGACGTCGGTCTCGGTCGGGTCGACCGCGGGAGTGGTCGGGTCGACGTCGGTCTCGATCGGGTCGACGACGGGGGTGGTCGGGTCGACGTCGGGCTCGGTCGGGTCGACCGGGAGCAGCGGGGGCAGGACGGGCGCGGTCGCGGTGTAGACGTACACGACGTCGGTCGTCGTGCCGTCGGCGCCGAAGGATCCGGTCGCGTCGTCGGGCGTGATGAACAGGACGTAGCCGGGGATCTCGGGCGCGACCGTCTCGTACGCGGTGCCGCTGCGGCCGGCCTGGGTCAGCTCGTCGGCCAGGACTCGGCCTTCGACGTCGACGAGGTGGGTGACCACCGTGCCCATGTCCAGCGCGTAGGTGTAGACGACGTCGGTCGTCTCGGAGTCCTCGGGGAACACGCCGCTCGCGTCGGACGGCGTGACGAGCACGTGGTAGCCGGGGACGTCGATCGGCGCGGTCGTGTAGCTGCTCCCGCTGTCGCCGGTCTGCGCCTCGCTCGCGGGAGCGACCTCGTCGCCACCCGCGTCGACGAAGTGCGTCACGACCTTGCCCGTGTCGCGTGCGTAGACGTAGGTGACGGTCGTGGTCGCGTCGTGGGCCGGGAACTCGCCCGTCGCGTCGGCAGGCTCGTCCGTGAGGTGCCAGCCCGCGATCTTGGCCGCGCTCGTGACGTAGCTGCTCCCGGAACGGCCCGTGTCGGAGGCCGGGTCGGCGAGCCGGTTGCCCGCGGCGTCGACGAACCTCGTCACGACCGTGCCCCGGTCCGCCGCGTACGCGATGGTGACGTCGATGGTCGATCCCGCCTTGCCGTAGCTGCCCTTCGCATCGGCCGGCAGCGACGTGACGTGGAAGCCCGCGACGTCCTTGACCGCGGCGGTGTACGCGGCGCCGGGGGTACCGGTCAGCACGGCGTCGGAGGCGACCGAGCCGGAGCCGTCCGTGTAGTGCACGACCACGCGCGGCGCGGTGATGACCACGGTCGCGTAGGCGCGGCCCAGGTAGCCCGGGTCGCTCGGGACCCGCTGGTCGATGAGCAGGTCGTTCGTGCCCACGGGCAGCCCCGGGACCGTGGCGGTCCAGGTGCCGTTGCCCGCCACCGGGATGCCCGTGATGAAGCTGACGGGGTTGCCCTGCGGGTGGATGTTCAGGACGGCGCCCGGCTGGCCGGTCCCGGTCAGGGTCGCGGACTGGCCGGGGACGTCGACCGAGGCGACGCGCGCCGTGACGCCGATCGGCGCCGCTGCGAGCAGCGCGCTCTTCGTGGCGGTCTGCGTGGTTCCCTGCTCGGCGGCGAATGCTCCCGTCGCGGTCGGCACGCCGGCCAGACCGAAGCCGAGGGCTCCGATCCCCACGACCGCGCTGATCCTCGTGAGCTTCATGATGACCGGACTCCTTCTGGTTGTCGTGACCTCGTGCTGATGACTCCAGCGTGGTCTCGACAGGCGCGCCCCGACCTCGTCCGATCGGTCGCCGCGCCTCATCCGTCCGGTCGCGGTCTGCGAGCCCGGTCAGGTTCCGGGGAGCGTGAGGTGCGCGTCGTGCGCGATGATCGCGGCCTGCGTGCGGTTCGTGACGCCGAGCTTCGTCATGGCGTGCGCGAGGTGCGTCTTGGCGGTGGTCTCGGCCATGTACAGCGAGGACGCGATCTCGGCGTTGGACATCCCGGCCGCGACGGCGGCGAGCACGTCGCGCTCACGGTCGCTCAGGCGGTCGACGAGCGATCGCGCGCTCGCGTCCGCGACGTCGAGGCGACCACCGACGGCGTCGAGGAGGTGTCGCAGCACGACGGGCGTCATGGTCGCGTTGCCGGCCGCCGCGTCGCGGATGCCGCGGCGCAGGTCGTCGGCGGAGCAGTCCTTGAGCAGGTACCCGGCGGCCCCGGCGCGCAACGCGGGAAGGATGTAGGCGTCGTACTGGAAGCTGGTGAGCATGACGACGGCGGCGCTCGGGACCGTGCGCCGCATCTCGGGCAGTGCCTCGAGGCCGTCCATGACGGGCATCTGCACGTCGAGCAGGACGACGTCCGGGTGATGGGCCTGGACCTTGGCGATGCCGTCGCGACCGTCGCGCGCCTGAGCGACGACCTCGAGGTCGTCCGCGGCCGAGACGAGCTCCGCCAGGCCCGAGCGGAACAGCTCCTCGTCGTCGACGACGACCACGCGCGTCATTGTTCGGCTCGCGGCAGCACGGCTCGCACCACGAACCCACCGGTCGCGGTGGGCCCGTCGTGCCACTGACCTCCGACCATCTCGACACGCTCCCTCATCCCGACGAGCCCGTGCCCGCCCGTGGTCAGCGAGACGGCGGGGTCCGCCGTCGGCGCCTCGTTGCGCACCTCGACGAGCATCGAGCCGGGGCCGTCGGCGATGTCGACGACGGTTGCGGCGCCTGGCGCGTGCCGAGCCGCATTCGTCAGTCCCTCGCGCACGATCCGGACGGCCGTGCGCTCGGCGAGGTCGGGTGGCTGACGGGAGCGCGCGTGGAGCACGAGCTCGACCGGCTGCCCCACGGCGCGGACCGAGTCGACCAGGACCTCGACCTCGGTCAGCGACTGGCGCGCGAGGCCGTCGTCGAGATCCTCGCGGCGCAGCCGGCCGAGCACCTCCCGCATGTCGTCGAGCGCCGCCTGCCCGATCGAGCGGATCTCGCCGGCCACGGCGGTCGACGACGGGGCCGAGCCCGCCTCGATGCGGTTCGCGTCGAGCACCATGAGCGAGATCCGGTGCGCGACCACGTCGTGCATCTCGCGCGCCAGCCGGTCACGTTCTTCCTGCCGCACCGCGTCGGCGCGGCGCGCGCGCTCGGCCTCCTCGCGCGCCGCCTCCGCTGCCGCGGCCGTCTCGGCCGAGCGCTGCGACGCGCCAACGGCCCAGCCGAGGACCGAGACGATCACGTACGTGCTGATCCGGTCGACCGCGATCGCCCGTTCCCCGAACAGCCACACCACGCTCACGAGCACGAGCCCGACCAGGGCGACCGCGACGGCCGGGCGCGTGCGGGAGTGCCAGCGGGCGAGCGCGTAGGCGGTCGCGGGCAGCGCCCCCAGGGGCACGACGAGCGACACCAGCAGGCACGCCGAGAACGCGGCGAGCGGGTACCGGCGCGCGAGCAGCGCGATGGCGACCCCGGCGAGCTGGACCCCCGCCATCGCGAGCCCGCTCAGGTGCACGAGCTCGGTGCCCTCGAAGGCCAGGAGCACGAGGATGCCGAAGGCCGCCGCGACCGCCGCGACGGCGCCGTCGGCCGGCGCGACCAGCGCCCTGCGTGCGCTCACGTCCCTCAACGTATCGAGAACTCGGAGCGACCGCGCCGCCGCGTGGTGGCGCGACGGGCTAGACCTCGAACACGTAGCCCATGCCCGGCTGCGTGACGATGTGCCGGGGGTGCGCCGGGTCCGCCTCGAGCTTGCGCCGCAGCAGCGCGGAGTAGACGCGCAGGTAGTGGGTCTCCGTCGAGTAGCCCGGGCCCCAGACCTCCTGCAGCAGCTGTCGGCGGCCCACGAGCTTGCCCCGGTTGCGCACCAGGACCTCGAGCATGGACCACTCGGTCGGGCTCAGCCGCACCTCCTCACCGGAGCGGTGCACCCGGCGCCGGGCCAGGTCGACGGTCAGCTCGCCCGCGACCACCACGGCGTCGTCGACGTCGACCGCGACGCTCGCGCGACGCACCGCGGCGCGCAGGCGCGCGAGGAGCTCGTTCATGGCGAACGGCTTGGTGACGTAGTCGTCGGCGCCGGCGTCGAGAGCGTCGACCTTGTCCTCACCGTGCTGGCGTGCGGAGAGCACCACGATCGGCAACGCGCTCCAGGCGCGGACCGCCGCGATCACGTCGAGCCCGCTCATGTCCGGCAGCCCGAGGTCGAGGAGCATGACGTCGGGCGTGTGCGCGGCTGCGGCCGTGATCGCGGACGCGCCGTCGGCCGCCGTCGTCACGTCCCATCCGGAGGCGCGCAGCGTGATCGACAGCGCGTGCGCGAGCCCGGGCTCGTCGTCGACCACGAGGATCTTGTTGCCGGCCATCAGGTACCCGCCTCGGCGAGAGGTGCGTTCACGAGCATCGTCAGCCCTCCTCCGGGAGTGTCCTCCACCGCGAGCTCGGCGCCGACGGCCGTCGCCAGTCCTTCGGCCACGGCCAGGCCGAGGCCGAGACCGTTGCCCGACGAGTCGCCGAGGCGCTGGAACGCGTCGAACATGTGCGCCTTGAGGTTGTCGGCGACCCCCGGACCCTCGTCGACCACACGGATGACGATCGCACGCCCGACGACCTCGGCACCCAGCACCACGGGGTGACCCGCGGGAGCGTGCCGCACGGCGTTCGACACGAGGTTGGCCACGACCCGTTCGAGAAGGCCGGGATCGGTCTGGACGAGCGGGAGGTCGTCGGGCACGTCGAGCACGACGGCGCCGGGCGGGTACCCCTCGATCGCGAGCGGCAGGATCTCGTCCAGGCTCGCGGGTCGCAGCACCGCCCGGACGCTCCCGGTCTGCAGTCGGGACAGGTCCAGGAGGTTGTCGATGAGCCGTTCCAGCCGTGCGGTCGACTCCTCGAGCGTCCCGACGAGGGACGCGCGGTCCGCGTCGTCGAGCTCGAGCTCGGTGGACGTGAGGCCGTCCACCGAGGCGCGGATGGTCGCGAGCGGCGTGCGCAGGTCGTGCGACACGGCGGCCAGCAGCGCGGTCCGGGTGGCATCTGCCTCGCTGAGGATGCGCGCCCGCTCGGCCTCGGCGCGCAGCCGCTCCTGCTCGAGCATGATCCCGACCTGCGACGCGAAGGCCTCGAGCACGCGCCGGTCGCTCGCGGGCAGCGTGCGTCCCGTCAGCGCGAGCACCCGGCCGTCGTCGACCGCGAGCACGGTCTGCGCGCTGTCCGGGTCGAGCGCGGGATCCGCGCCGTCCGCCGCCAGCACCTCCCACCGTCCGCCGGTCCTGGACAGGAGCGAGACCGCCTCGAGCGTGAACGTCTCGCGCAGTCGCGCGACGAGCGCCACCGCCGTGCCCTCGCCGGAGAGCACGGAACGCGAGACGGCAGCCAGCGCCGACGCCTCGGCGCGTGCACGGAAGGCCTCGGTGGTGCGCCGCGCGGCGAGGTCGACGACCGACGCGACCCCAGCGGCGACCAGCACGAAGACGGCCAGGGCCAGCGCGTTCTCCGGCTCGGCGATCGTGAGCCGTCCGGTCGGCAGGATGAAGAACCAGTTCAGCAGCAGGAAGCCGACGACCGCGCTCGCGATCGCGGGCCACAGGCCCCCGACCAGGGCGACGAGGACCGTCAGGGCGAGGAACAGCATGAGCTCGGTGGACAGGCTGAGCGCATCGCGCAGGGCACTGAGCACGACGGTCAGCGCGACGGGGCCGCCCAGCGCGAGCAGCCAGCCGCCGATCCTGCGAGGCCCGGACAGCGGCGAGCGCCGCGCGAGCCGGTGCCCGCCCGAGCGTGCGCGCTCGTGCGTGACCAGGTGCACGTCGATCAGCCCCGCGAGGCGGGCCACCTCCGTGCCGTTGCTCTCCCGCAGGGCCTCGCGCCAACGGCTGCGTCGCGAGACGCCGACGACGATCATCGTGGCGTTCACGCCGCGCGCGAAGTCGACGACCGCCCCCGCCACCTGCTCGCCGACGACCGTGTGGAACGTGCCGCCGAGCGACTCCACGAGCCGGCGCTGCTCGGCGATCTGCGCCGGCGGTGAGCTCGGCAGCCCGTCGGTCGCGAGCACGTGGACGGCGAGCAGCTCCGAGCCGGCCGCGCGCTGCGCGATGCGTGCCCCGCGCCGCAGGAGCGTGTCGCTCTCGGGTCCGCCCGTGACCGCGACGACCACGCGCTCGCGGGCGGGCCACGGCGACTCGATCCGGTGCTCGCGGCGATAGGTCGACAGCGCGTCGTCGACCCTGTCCGCGAGCCACAGCAGCGCGAGCTCGCGCAGCGCGGTGAGGTTGCCGACGCGGAAGTACTGCGTGAGCGACGCGTCGATCTGCGCGGCTCGGTAGACGTTCCCGTGCGCGAGCCGGCGGCGCAGCGCCTCCGGCGGCAGGTCGACGAGCTGGATCTGGTCGGCGTCGCGCACCACGTGGTCGGGGACGGTCTCGCGCTGCTTGACCCCGGTGATCGCCTCGACGTCGTCGTTCAGCGACTCCAGGTGCTGCACGTTGACCGTGGTCACGACGTCGATGCCGGCGTCGAGCAGGTCGTGGACGTCCTGCCACCGCTTCGCGTGCCGTGTGCCGGGCACGTTGGTGTGCGCGAGCTCGTCGACGATCGCGACCTGCGGCGCCCGTTCGAGCAGGGCGTCGACGTCGAGCTCGGTGAACTCGGCGCCACGGTGCTCGAGCACGCGACGAGGCAGGACCTCGAGCCCGACGAGCTGAGCCTCGGTCGCGGGCCTGCCGTGGGACTCGACGAGGCCCACGACCACGTCCGTGCCGCGGGACAGCCGCCGGTGGGCCTCGTCGAGCATCGCGTAGGTCTTGCCGACGCCGGGGGCTGCGCCGAGGTACACCGTGAGCTTCCCCCGGCGGCCGCGGTCGCTGCGCAGAGCATCGTCGGGCCCGGTCATGAACCCATTGTCTGCAGTGCGAGGTTCAGACGGAGCACATCGACCCGGGGCTCGCCGAGGACGCCGAGGTCGCGGCCCGTCGTCGTGCGCTCGACGAGGGCGCGGACCTCGTCGGCGGACACACCGCGCTCCCTGGCGACGCGTGGCACCTGCAGCTCGGCGTACGCCGGCGAGATGTCGGGGTCGAGCCCCGATCCGGACGCCGTGACCGCATCGGCGGGGACCTTCGCCGGGGAGACGCCCTCGGTGGCCGCGACCGATGCCCTGCGCTCCCGCACGGTCGCCAGCAGGTCGGTGTTCAGGGGACCGAGGTTCGAGCCGGCGGACGCGAGGGTGTCGTACCCGTCGCCTGCCGCTGAGGGGCGCGGGTGGAACCACTGCGCCCCGTCGAACGACTGGCCGACGAGCAGCGACCCCACGGCGTCGTCGGTCGACGTGACCCGGCTGCCGGAGGCGTCCACGAGCGAGCCGTTCGCCTGCCACCGCATGGTCAGCTGGGAGACGCCCGTCACCGCGAGCGGGTAGACGACTCCCAGCAGCACGGTGAGCACGAGCAGCACCCGGAGCCCGGCCCAGGCGTGGCGCGCGAAGGCGACCGTGTCGGCGCCGAAGGAGCGGTCCGAGAGGTTCGGACGAGGAGCGGTGGTCATCAGGACATCCCCAGGGCAGTGACGAGCAGGTCGATGAGCTTGATCCCGACGAACGGCGCGACGACGCCGCCGAGGCCGTACACGAGCAGGTTGCGCCGCAGCAGGGCGGACGCGGACGACGGCCGGTAGCGCACACCACGCAGGGCGAGGGGGAGCAGGGCGACGATGATCAGCGCGTTGAACACGACGGCCGAGAGGATGGCCGACTGCGGACTGGTCAGGTGCATGACGTTGAGCACCGCGAGCTGCGGGAACGCCACGACGAACATCGCCGGCAGGATCGCGAAGTACTTCGCGACGTCGTTCGCCACCGAGAAGGTGGTCAGCGCCCCGCGGGTGATGAGCAGCTGCTTGCCGATCTCGACGATCTCGAGCAGCTTGGTGGGGTTCGAGTCGAGGTCGACCATGTTGCCGGCCTCCTTGGCTGCCGTCGTCCCCGTGTTCATCGCGACGCCGACGTCCGCCTGGGCCAGCGCGGGGGCGTCGTTGGTGCCGTCGCCGCACATCGCCACGAGGCGGCCGCCCTCCTGCTCGCGTCGGATGAGCGCGAGCTTGTCCTCCGGGGTCGCCTCGGCGAGCACGTCGTCGACCCCTGCCTCGGCCGCGATGGCCTGGGCCGTGAGCCGGTTGTCGCCCGTCACCATCACGGTCCGGATGCCCATCGCGCGCAGCGCGTCGAACCGTTCGCGCATGCCGTCCTTGACGACGTCCTTGAGGTGGATGACCCCCAGGATCCGCGCCGGTTCGTCGCCGAGCTGTTCGGCGACGACGAGCGGCGTGCCGCCCGACGCGGCGATGGCGTCGACGGTCGCGGCGACGTCGTCGCCCTCGTGGCCGCCGGTGGAGCGGACCCAGTGCGCGACGGCGGCGGCCGCACCCTTGCGCACCACGCGCGGTGCTCGGGTCGCCGAACCGGGCAGGTCGACGCCGCTCATGCGGGTCCGCGCCGCGAAGGGCACGAGCTCGGCGCCGCTGAGCTCTCCCTCCGGCCGCTCGCGCAGGCCGAACCGCTCCTTGACGAGCACGAGCACCGAGCGGCCCTCGGGCGTCTCGTCGGCCATGGACGACAGCTGCGCGGCGTCGGCCAGACGTGCCGGGTCGATCCCGGCGGCGGGGATCAGGTCGGCCGCCTGCCGGTTGCCGAGCGTGATGGTTCCCGTCTTGTCCAGCAGCAGGACGTCGACGTCGCCCGCGGCCTCGACCGCGCGGCCCGACATCGCGAGCACGTTGCGCCGCACGAGGCGGTCCATGCCGGCGATCCCGATGGCCGACAGCAGCGCCCCGATCGTCGTCGGGATGAGGCACACGAGAAGCGCGACGAGCACGACGAGCGTCTGCGGCGCGCCCGAGTAGGTCGCGAACGGCTGGAGCGTCACGACGGCGAGCAGGAAGATGATCGTCAGCGTCGTGAGCAGCACGTTGAGCGCCACCTCGTTCGGCGTCTTCTGCCGCGCGGAGCCCTCGACGAGCGCGATCATGCGGTCGACGAACGTCTGCCCGGCGGGGGCGGTGATGCGGACGACGATCCGGTCGGAGAGCACCACGGTCCCGCCGGTCACGGCGGAGCGGTCGCCGCCGGACTCGCGGATCACCGGCGCGGACTCACCGGTGATGGCCGACTCGTCGACGCTCGCGACGCCCTCGATCACGTCACCGTCGCCGGGGATCGTCTCGCCGGCCACGACGACGACCACGTCCCCGACCGCGAGCGTCGACGACGCGACCTGCACGGTCTCGTCGGGCCCGACGACCTTGCGGGCCGTGGTCTCGCGCTGGGTCGCGCGCAGGCTCGCGGCCTGCGCCTTGCCGCGCCCCTCGGCGACCGCTTCCGCGAGGGTCGCGAACAGGACGGTGAGCCAGAGCCACACGGTGATCGACCACGCGAACGCGCTCGGGTCGGCGACGGCGAGGACCGTCGTGAACGCGGCGCCGACCTCGACGACGAACATCACGGGGGAGTCCCACAGGCGGCGCGGGTCCATGCCGCGCAGTGCTCCGGGCAGGGCGGCCGCGAGCTGGCGCGCGGACAGCGTCGACGGTGCGGCCTGCACGACGTGCGGCCTCGTCGGCGGCTTCTCGAGAAGGGTGGTGCTCATGACAGGGCTCATGAAAGAGACTCCACGACGGGACCGAGGGACAGGACGGGGACGAAGGTGAGGCCGACGACGACGAGCGTCACGGTCACCAGGAGGCCGACGAACAGCGGGGTGTGCGTGGGGAGCGTTCCGGCGCCTTCCGGGGTCCTCCGCTGCCGGGCGAGTCGGCCCGCGAGCGCGAGGACGAGCGCGATCGGCACGAAGCGGCCGACGAGCATCGCGAGGCCCAGCAGCGTGTTGTAGAACGGCGTGCCCGTCGTCAGACCGCCGAACGCCGAGCCGTTGTTGTTCCCGGCGGAGGCGAAGGCGTAGACGATCTCGGTCAGGCCGTGCGGCCCGCCCTGCAGCTGCCCGGCGAGACCCGGCCCGGTCGAGATGGCGATCGCGGATCCGATCAGCACGACGGCGGGCATCGTCAGGACGTACAGCGCGACGAGCGTGATCTCCTGCCGGCCGATCTTCTTGCCCAGGTACTCCGGCGTGCGGCCGACCATGAGCCCGGCCAGGAACACCGCGACGACGATGAGCACGACCATGCCGTACAGGCCGCTGCCCACCCCGCCGGGCGACACCTCTCCGAGCAGCATCCCGACGAGCGCGACCCCGCCCCCCTGGGCGGTCAGGGAGTCGTGCATCGAGTTCACGGCTCCCGTGGACGTCATCGTGGTGGACGCGGCGAACAGCGCGGACGCGGCCTCGCCGAACCGGACCTCCTTGCCCTCCATCGCTCCGCCGGCTGCCGCGGGGACGAGCCCGGGCCCGGCCATCTCGGCCCACGTGAGCAGGCCGACCGCGGCGACCCAGATCGTGCTCATCGCGGCGAGGATCGACCAGCCCTGCCGGCGGTCGCCGACCATCTGGCCGAACATGCGCGGCATGCTGAACGGGATCAGGAGCAGGAGCACGACCTCGAGCGCGTTGGTCCACGGGGTCGGGTTCTCGAACGGGTGGGCCGAGTTCGCGTTGAAGAACCCGCCGCCGTTGGTGCCGAGCTCCTTGATCGCCTCCTGCGAGGCCACCGGGCCGCCGAGCACGTGCTGCGCACCGCCCGACAGCGTGCTGATCTCGAAGTGCGCGTGCAGGTTCTGGATCACGCCCCCGGCGACCAGGGCGAGCGCGGCGACGAACGCGAGCGGGAGCAGCACGCGGACGGTTGCACGGACCAGGTCGGCCCAGAAGTTGCCGACCCGTCCGTCCGTGCCCGAGCGCGAGAAGCCTCGCGCGAGCGCGGCCACGACGGCGAGGCCGACCGCCGCGGACAGGAAGTTCTGCACCGCGAAGCCCGCCATCTGCAGCAGGTGGCCGGCCGCGGCCTCGCCCGAGAACCACTGCCAGTTGGTGTTGGTCACGAACGAGACGGCCGCGTTCCAGGCGCCCGCGGGATCCATGGGCGACATGCCGATGTCCAGGGGCAGCCTGTCCTGCAGGCGGGCCAGGCCGAACAGGACGAGCACCGACGCGAGCGAGAAGCCGAGGAGGGACAGCAGGTAGGTGCTCCAGCGCTGCTCCGCGTCCGGGTCGACCCGCATGACGCGGTACCCCAGTCGCTCGACCCGCAGGTGCCGGCTCGAGGTCATCGTCCGGTAGAGGTGGTCACCGAGCGGGCGGTGCGCCGCGGCCAGCACCAGGACGACGATGGCGATCTGGCCGATCGCGGTCCACGTGGCGCTCATCGGACCTTGTCCGAGCGCAGCAGCTGGACCACGAGATACACCAGGAGCGCCCCGGCCAGCACGAGGCCGGCGACGTCGAGGCCGCTCATGAGCGGTCCGTGCGGCGGGCGAGCAGCGCGACGGCGGCGAAGAACACCACGGTCAGCGCGAGGAAGGCCACATCGGCCATGACACTGCACCTTCGACGACGGGCGGCGCCCCAGCAGGGCCGCCGGCGACCCGCACGAGGGGCCGCAACCGCAGGTCTACGCCGCGATCGCCGCGCCGACGGCCGCGTTGACGACTCCTTGACGCCGGGGGGCTCAGCCTTAGCGCAACCTTGTCGCCGCAGGTCGGCCCGCACGGAGCATGCTCGAAGGAGGCGCGACGAGGAGGAGACATGGACCTGCGCGACATCCGGACGCACTCCGGGGCGGTGATCGCCGGTGCCTTCGCTGCCCCGCTCGTCGGCGCCGCGCTGCTCGGTGCGGTGCGCGACGAGCTCACGACCACGACGGCGGCGCTCGTCCTCGTGGTCCTCGTCGTGGCGGCCGCATCGACGGGGGTCCGTGCGGCGGGGATCGTCGCGGCGCTGTCTGCCGGCGCGTGGTTCGACTACTTCCTGACCGAGCCGTACGGCAGCTTCAAGGTGGACTCCGCCGACGACGTCCAGGCGGCGGTGCTGCTGCTCGTCGTCGGCGTGCTGGTCACCGAGCTCGCACTGTGGGGCCGGCGCCAGCAGGCCGGTGCGAGCCGTCGAGCCGGACATCTCGCGGGTGTCATCGCGACGGCGGACGCGATCGCGCGCAGGACGGACCCGCAGACGCTGGCGCACGACGTTGCCGGGCAGATCGCCGACGTCCTGGGCATCGAGGCGTGCCGCTACGAGCCCGGTGGCGCGGCGTCGGCCTGCGTGCTCCAACGCGACGGAACGGTCACGAGATTCGGCAGGGTCGTCGACGTCGAGCGCCACGGCCTGCCGACCGACGACGTCATCACCGTCGAGGTCGGTGAGGGGGCGAGCCGCGGTCGGTTCGTCCTGACCGCGACGACCTCCGTGGTCCGGCCCTCGCTCGAGCAGCGTCGGGTCGTCGGGCTGCTGGCCGACCAGGTGGCGACCGCCATGGCGTGACCCTGGCGATCGGCGGGGCGACACGGTTCTTGGACGGTTGTCCTACACTTCGCCGGTGCCTGCGCCTCGTGCCTGGCCGTCGGTGCTGACGGCCGTTGTCCTGCTGATCTGTGGCGCCGTCGTCGCGACCGGCCTCGGGCAGGCGCTCGGGCTGAGCTTCACGCAGTCCACGCCCGCTCCTTCCGCGGGCGGCGCGAGCGCGGTCGCGCCGATGGCGCCGGCCCCGTCGATCGCCACGATCGACGTGCCCGCGGGCGAGCGGCTCGGCCTGGCCGCGTCCGCCGTGTCCGACGCGCTCGCGGACCGGGGCGCGCCCGCGCCCGCGGTGAGCACCGCCGCCTCCGAGGCCGACCTGACGGTCCGGCTCGTGCCGCCGTTCGACGACTCTCCCGAGGCGTTCCGGGTCCACGGAACCGGGGGCGCCTGGGTCCTCGAGGCCGCCGACGTCACGGGGGCCTCGGCCGGCCTCTACTCGCTCGCCGACCGCATCCGCTCGGGTGCGCCGCTCGTCGCGGCCGGGCAGGACGGTGCGACGCAGCGACCGAGGCTAGGACTCCGGCTCACGGACTCCGGCTCGGTCGGGCGCGAGGCCGTGCCGGCGGACTTCGCTGCAGGAACGGACTACTCGCTCAACACCGACGTCGTCGCCAGTGCGGTGCTGCCGCAGGCGCCGTGGGTGGACCAGGACGTCGTCGACCGCATCGACGCCCAGTTCCGCCAGCTCGTCCAGCACGACCTGCGACAGGGCTACAACGGGATCGTCGTTCCCGGCTTCCTCGAGTACGTGACCTTCAGCGGCGTGGGGGACGGGCACGCCGTGTACCCCGAGGGCGACGACCACGTCGCGCGGGCGCAGGCGCTGGTCCGCGCGTTCGCGCCCGTGTTCGGCTACGCGCACGAGATGGGCATGAAGGTCTTCTTCCTGACCGACATGCTCGCGGTCTCGCCGCCGCTCGAGGACTACCTCGAGCGGACCGTCGGCAGCCTCGACGTGACCGATCCCGACCTGTGGTCGGTGTACCAGGCCGGGCTCGCGGAGCTGTTCGACTCGATGCCGTTCGTCGACGGGCTCATGGTCCGGGTGGGCGAGGGCGGGTCGGTCTACCAGGCCGGTTGGGACTTCTCCTCGAAGCTCGCGGTCACGACGCCCGCAGCGGTGCGGGCCATGCTCGACGCGCTGCTCGCGACCGCCGGCGAGCACGACCGCGACGTCATCTTCCGGTCGTGGACCGTGGGCGTCGGCGAGGTGGGCGACCTGCACACCAACCCGGCGTCGTACGAGGCGGTGCTGGGCGACCTCCACGACCCGCACCTCGTGGTCTCGACGAAGTTCACCGCCGGCGACTTCTACAGCCACCTCCCGATCAACCCGACGCTCGACATCGGCGACCAGCGGCGGATCGTCGAGTTCCAGGCTCGCCGCGAGTTCGAGGGGTTCGGCGCGCTGCCGAACGACCTCGTCGCGGAGCAGGCGCAGGCGCTGCAGCACGTCCTCGCGGCGAACCCGCACGTCGAGGGCGTGTGGAACTGGACCCAGGACGGCGGACCGCTGCGCGCCGGTCCCATGACGCTGTACCTGCGAACCGGCTTCTGGCAGATGTACGACGTCAACACCTACGGGGTCGGGCGGGTCGCGTGGGACCCCGCGACCGAGCCGACGCAGGTCACCGCCGACTGGGTGCGGCAGACCCTGACCTCGGACCCCGCCACCTCGGCGGCCGTCGTCGACGCGCTCGGCCGGTCGCGCGAGGCGATCACGCGCGGCCTGTACGTCGGGCCGTTCGCCGAGAAGTCGGTCAAGGCGCTCGGCCTCGAGCCGCCGCCGATGATGTGGATCTTCGAGTGGGACATCGTCACGGGCGACTCGGCCGCGCTGGACAGCATCTACGCGGTCAGCCGCGACGACCTCGAGGCCGCGCTCGCCGACGGTGACCGCGCGGTGTCCGTGGCCGCCGGCATGCGCGACGCCGTCGCCGCGACGGACCCGGCCGCGTGGCGCTCGCCCGCGCTGTACCGCTCGTTCGTCGACGCGCTCGACTACGAGACCGACCTGCTCACCACGCTCGCGGCGTACCGCTCCATGGTGCTCCGCCACGCGCAGTGGCTCGACACCGGCAGCTCGACGGCGCGCGAGCAGTGGCACGCCGCCGAGGGCCGCTACCGCGTCGCCAGGGCCGACCACGAGGCGCGCTACCAGGGCGACGTCGACCTGCCCGCGTACAACTTCACGGCGGCAGACCTCGGCAGCGCTCGCGCCGACCGGGACCCGTCGATGGCGTGGCTCGCGCGCGTCCTGCTGGCGCTCCTGCTGGTCACGGTCGCTCTGGGGTCGGCGCCCGGCCAGCGCGTGCTGCGCGACGGGCGGCTTCCGGGTGCGCGTGCGCTGCGCGCGCTGTACGTCGCGATCACCCGACCCTGGCGGCTCGCGGACGTCGCGACCGGCGCGACGCGCACCGATCGTGTCCTGGTGTGGGTGCTGCCCGCCGCGGCCCTCGTGCTCAGCCGGGCGGTCTTCACGTGGTTCTCGTCGTCGGCGCACCTGGCGATCACGCTCGGCGGCTGGCTGCTGTTCGCCGTGCTCGCGCGCCTCGTGGTGCGCGGACGCGACCCGTTCCACCTGTGGGCGGCGATCGGCGGGGTCGCGCTGCTGCGCACCGCCCTGCTGCTCGGCGCGCTGGTCCTGCGCGGCCCGGGCCACTACTGGTTCGGGCTGTGGGCCGACCCTGCGGCGCGCACCGCCTACGTGACGGTCGCGTTCGCGGCCTTCTGCTGGCTGTTCGTGGTCGTCTCGACCGTGCTGCGTCGCAAGTACGGCGTCTTCTCGCGACGTGCTCGCGGGCTGACCGCCGCCGCGGCGGGGCTGACGCTCGCGGCCCTCGCGGGCTGGGTCGCGGCGATCGGGCTGGAGGAGGCGCTGACGCTCTGGAACGACCAGATGGCGCTCCTGCCCTGGGGCCTGTCGCGCATCCTCGGGATCACGGTCTACCTGGGCATCCCCAGCTGGTCGGCCGCCGCGGCCGCGATCGTGGGCCTCGGCGTGGCCGTGGTCGGGCTGCTGCTCGCGCTCCCTCAGTCGGTGCCCGCGCCGGGGACCTTGTCCGTGACGTCCTCGTACCCCGCCGGAGCAGGCGCCTCGGTGGGGGAGTAGATGAGGCGCACGACACCCGTCGGGAACACCTCGGAGCGCACGAGCCGCAGCGGGTAGGTCGAGTCGCCCTCGTCGAAGAGGCGCTCGCCCTTGCGCGCGGCGACCGGGTGCACCAGCAGGCGCAGCTCGTCGAGGAGGCCCGCCGCGAGCAGCTGACGCACCACGGAGATCGAACCCGCGACGAGGATCTTGCCGATGCCGGGCTGCTCCTTGAGCGCGGCGACGGTCGTCACGAGGTCGCCGCTCAGCGCCTCGGCGTTGCGCCAGCCGAGGTCCTGCTCGCCACGCGTCGCCACCAGCTTGCGCACGTCGCCCAGCTGCACCGCGAAGGTCGCGTCCACCTCGCCTGCGCTCTCGCGCGCGGGCCAGGCCCCCGCGAAGCTGTCGTACGTGACGCGCCCCAGCAGCAGCACGTCGACACCCTCGTAGTCCTCGGTGACGGCGGCGCCCATGTGCTCGTCGAAGTACGGGAAGTGCCACGAGGGGTCGATCTCGACGACACCGTCGAGCGAGATGAACAGCGTGGAGACGATCGTGCCCATCGGGACCTCCGGGGGAGTCGGCGTGAGACACGACCGTATCGCCGCACACCGACAGGCGGCGCGCCCTCAGGCGAACCAGCGGTGCACGCGCGCGAGGATCGCCGCGTCGAACTGGTCGTCGTCGTGGCGCTCGCGCAACCAGCGCGCGAAGCTCCCACCGGCCGCGGCGTCCATCGCCCAGCGGCACCCGGCGGGGTCGGTCAGGGCCCGCAGCAGCAGGTCCTCGGCCTCGGCAACGTTCCGGTAGAGCAGCGGGTAGTGCTCGGGCAGGATCGCGCGTGCCCACGGCAGGTCGGGGAAGACGCCGATCGCCCCCGCGACGAGGGCCTCGATGTACTCCAGCCCGTAGGACTCCTCGGAGGCGGTCGCGAGGAATGCCGTCGTGCGCGCGAGAGCGGACCAGTAGTCCTCTCTGGTTGCCGTCAGCGGCCCGACCCAGGCCCAGTCGTGCAGCGACAGCCGCATCGCGGCCTCGGAGACGAGGTGCGAGTCGTTGAGCCGGGCCTCGACGCGCAACGGCGTGCGGCGGGCGACCCGGTCGACCACCTGCAGGAACAGCTCGGGTCGCTTGCGCGGCGCGAGCGAGATCGCGGGGTAGAGGACCACGGGGACCTCGGGCTCGGCACGCGGATGGCGGTGGTCGAGCCGGATGCCCAGGTTGACCCATGCGAGCTTGGCGGTCGACGCGAGCGAGGGCACGGTCCAGCGGTCGACGATCTCGCGCACCTCTCGCGCGGTGCGCTCGGAGTTGGCGAACGTCGGGAACAGCGCGCACGACAGCGCGAGCGCGGCACGGTCGACGGGGTGGCTGAACTCCGAGGTGTTCCACCAGACGAAGTTCATGATGCGCGGCTCTGGGCACGTGCGGGCGAGCGTGCGCCACACGTTGAGCGAGTCGACCACGGTCATGTTGATGACGACGGTGTCCGCCGCGTCGAGGAACTCGACGGGCAGCATGTCGAAGCCGTCGCACCGGCGCGGGCCCTCGCCCACGAGGATCGAGGACGGGAAGACCCGCAGGAGCCGCCGCACGAGCGTGGCTCCCGCGTCGTGGCCGGCGACGTGCCCGTCAGGATCGACGAGCACGTCGCCGTAGCGCACGGCGATCTTCACGATCGGGCGGCCGCCTCAGCGAGCTCCTGCGGCTCCGACGTCGGTGCGCCGGCACCGGCGTCGGCCGAGTCGGCGTCGGGCGCGGGGGAGTCGTCGTGCGCGACCGCGTCGACGCTCTCGTCGTCGGACAGCGACGTCTGGATCCGCATGCCGTAGAACGAGCGGTGCACGAAGAACGCCGAGGCGACGAAGAACGCGGCCGCGAGGCCGACGACGAGCCCGCGGTGCCCGTCGTCGGTCAGCTGCACCGCGAGATCCACGGCCAGCAGGCCGAAGAGCGTCGTGAACTTGATGACCGGGTTGAGCGCCACCGAGGACGTGTCCTTGTACGGGTCGCCGACCGTGTCGCCGACGATCGTCGCGTCGTGCAGCGCGGTGCCGTTGGCGTGCAGATCGACCTCGACGATCTTCTTGGCGTTGTCCCAGGCGCCGCCGGCGTTGGCCATGAAGATGGCCTGGTAGAGCCCGAACACGGCGATCGAGACGAGGTAGCCGATGAAGAAGTACGGCTCCACGAACGCGAAGGCCAGCGTGGCGAAGAAGAGCCCGAGGAACATCGTGAGCATGCCCTGCTGCGCGTACTGCGTGCAGATCTCGACGACGCGGCGGGAGTCCTCGACGCTCGCCTTGCTCGAGTCGCCGAGCTTGATGCTCGTCCTGATGAACTCCACGGCGCGGTAGGCGCCCGTGGTGACGGCCTGGATGGACGCGCCCGTGAACCAGAAGATGACGGCGCCACCCGTGATGAGGCCCAGCAGGAACGGCGGGTGCAGCAGGGACAGGTTCTCGAGCCCCGTCGTGAGCCCCTCGGTCAGCCCCATGATGATCGAGAAGATCATGGTGGTCGCACCCACGACCGCCGTGCCGATGAGCACCGGCTTCGCGGTCGCCTTGAAGGTGTTGCCCGCGCCGTCGTTCTCCTCGAGCATCTGCTTGGCGCGACCCCAGTGGGGCTCGCCGTCGAGGATCTGCTCGAGCTCGGCGTCGATGCCGTCGACGTCCTCGATCATCGACAGCTCGTACACGCTCTGCGCGTTGTCCGTCACGGGACCGTAGGAGTCGACCGCGATGGTCACCGGACCCATGCCGAGGAAGCCGAAGGCGACGAGCCCGAACGCGAAGACCGCCGGCGCGACCATGAGCTGGTCGAGGCCCTGCTCGGCGACGAGCGCGGCGCCTCCCATCAGCCCGACGATCGTGATGCCGAGCCAGTAGGCGGAGAAGTTGCCCGCGACCAGGCCCGAGAGGATGTTGAGCGACGCGCCACCCTGCCGCGAGCTCTTGACCACCTCGCGCACGTGGCGGCTGCTGGTCGACGTGAAGACCTTGACGAGCTCGGGGATGAGGGCGCCGGCGAGCGTGCCGAACGAGACGATCGTGGCGAGCTTCCACCACGAGCCGCTCGTCGCGCCCACGCCCAGGACCAGGTACGTGGTGCCGAACGCGGCCACGATGCACACGGCCGAGGTCAGCCAGACGAGCGACGTCAGCGGTGCCTCGAAGTCCATCTTGTCGGCGCGAGCCCACCGCCGGCGCGCCCGCAGGTCGTTGACGACGTACGAGACGCCGGACGCCACGATCATCACGGCCCGCAGCACGAACAGCCAGACCAGCAGCGAGGCCTGCACGCGGGGGTCGTGCACGCCGAGCAGCACGAAGGTCACGAGCGCGACGCCGGTCACCCCGTACGTCTCGAACCCGTCCGCACTCGGACCCACCGAGTCGCCGGCGTTGTCGCCCGTGCAGTCCGCGATGACGCCGGGGTTGCGGGCGTCGTCCTCCTTGATCTTGAACGCGATCTTCATCAGGTCCGAGCCGATGTCGGCGATCTTGGTGAAGATGCCACCCGCGATCCGCAGCGCCGCGGCGCCCAGGGACTCGCCGATCGCAAAGCCGATGAAGCACGCGCCGGCCACGTCGGGCGGCAGCAGCAGCAGGATGACGAGCATCATGAACAGCTCGAGGCTGATGAGGACCATGCCGATCGACATGCCCGAGCGCAGCGGGATCCGGTGCAGCGGCAGCGGCTTGCCGCCGAGGGCGGCGAACGCGGTGCGCGAGTTGGCGAACGTGTTCACGCGGATGCCGAACCAGGCGACCGAGTACGAGCCCGCCATGCCGATGAGGCTGAACGCGATGACGACCGCGACCCGGCCCCACTCGAACCCGACGAGCACCTTGTAGTAGACGACGATGACCGCGGCGATGAACACCCAGAGCACGAGCAGGAACTTGCCCTGCTGCAGCAGGTACGCCTTGCAGGTCGAGTAGATGAGCTCGGAGACCTCGCGCATCGAGGAGTGCACGGGCATCCGACGCAGCGCGACGAACGAGTACAGACCGAACGCGAGGCCGAGCAGGCACACGACCAGGCCGACGGCGAGGAGCGCGCGGCCGGAGCCGCCGCCGACGGTCGTGACCGACCCGAGGTCGGGCAGGACGAGGCTCGCCTCACCGCCGTGGCCCGTGCCGGGCGGGGCGCTGCCCGCAGGTCGGGCGATCGCTGACCAGTACATCGAAGCGGTGTGCACAGGTTCCCCAGGGGTCGTCGTCGGTCCTTGTCAATGGGGAAACTAGGGCCGCCTCGGGGCGGTCCCCTGTGACTTAAGTCTCAGGCGTGGGGCCTCGCCCGACACGCGTGTCGAGGTCGGGGTGCAGGTCAGCCACGCGAACGCCGATACACAGGCGAACCTGCACCGCAACCTGTAGCGGATGTGCGTAACCTGCGTCCGCACGTCCTGCTGCCGGAGGTCCGGATCGCCCGCGATCGCCGGCTCGCAGGACGCCCGCACGTCCCACCCGCACCACCCGAGGTACGCACACCGATGCCCGACCGCCACCGCACCGCCGCGCGGATCGCGCGCGTCGCACGCCGTGCCGTCGCCACCCTCGTCGCGCTCGTCGTGGTCGGCGTGATCGCCTTCGCGACGACGTCGCCGGGCCCCGCGCTCGCCGCGCCCCTGACGCTGAGCGCGGCCGCCGTCAGCCACCACTCGTTCCAGGTCAGCTGGGCCGCCGTCGACCGAGCGCGCGCGTACGTCGTCACGCTCGCGACCGATCCGGACTTCACGCACGTGGCGTTCAGGTCCGGGCGCACCACGTCGACGTCGCTGGTGGCCTCGGGCGGCTGGGTCCAGGAGAACACGACCTACTACGCGCGCATCAACGCCGTCGCCGACTCGAACGTGAGCGTGCCCAGCCCCTCGCTCGTCCTGCGCACCACCTGGCAGCCGCCGGGCGCGGCGGGCACGCCGCAGCCGACGAAGGTCGACACCTCCGGTTTCACCGTCTCCTGGAAGGCTGCACCGCGCGCCGAGCAGTACCGGGTCGTCGTCGCGAGCGATCGCGCGCTGACCAAGGACGTCCAGGAGTCGACGACCGTCGCGCCGACCGCGCAGGTCCGGGTCCGCGACGGGCGCCGCTACTTCGTGAAGGTGACGCCGGTGCGCAAGGGGCTGACCGCGCCCCAGGCCGTCGCGCAGGTCGCCGTCCCGCTCAAGAAGCTCGGCCAGCCCGGCCGGACCTTCGCCGAGCCGCTGTCCTCGTCGTCGCTGCGCGTGGCCTGGCCCGCCGCCAAGAACGCCACCGCGTACACCGTCCAGCTGCTGCGGCATCCCGGCGAGAAGGCCAGGTACAGCACGACGACGCCCGAGCCGAGCGTGCTCATCTCGAAGCTCAACCCGGCCAAGCACGGCCTCGGCGCGGTCTTCTACGTCAAGGTCCGCGCCACCCGGTACGGCAAGGCGTGGTCGTCGACGCGCACGGTCGCCGCGACGATGCTGCCCGGCAGCACGAAGCACAAGACCTCGTTCACCGCGAAGGTGTCGTCGTACAACCTGCTCAAGCCGAGCAAGACCGACGCCGAGAAGCGCAGCTGGGAACGCCGGTACGCGGCGGCGGCGCGGGCGCTGCGGGGCATGGACATCGCCGGGCTGCAGGAGACGCCGTGGCACAAGTTCGACGGCTTGCGTCCGGTGGTGCAGGTGGCGAAGACCGCGAAGCTGTCGGTCGCGCGCCACCCCGGCACGAAGAAGCCGTGCACACCCAACAGCGAGCCGATCCTGTACCGCAAGTCGCGCTTCACCGTGCTGCGCTGCGGGTACGACCGGCTCGACACCAAGGGGCAGGGCGCCAAGAAGTGGTCCACGTGGGCCGTGCTGCGGGAGAAGTCGAGCGGCCGCAAGGTCCTGGTCGTCAACGCTCACCTGCTCGCGTACTCCTCGTCCTCGTCGACGTCGCCGCGGACCCAGGCGATGCGCGTGACGCAGGCGCGTCGGCTCGAGGCGTCGATCGCCCGGCACAACCGCGGGCACTACCCGGTCATCGTGACCGGGGACCTGAACACGTACCCGAACCGCGCGAGCGTGACGCCCATCGACGTGCTCGCGCGCGGTGGGTACGCGAGCGCCGAGCTGGTCGCTGCCAAGCGCACGGGCGCCGAGTTCGCCTCGTTCCACGGTTTCGCGGCGAGCCGGCTCAACGGCAAGCACCTCGACCACGTGCTCGTCGACCGGCAGTCGCAGGTGCTGACGTACGAGGTCCGGCACACGAACGTGAAGCGCGCGCCGTCGGACCACTTCCAGATCGTCACCAAGATCGCGGTGCACTGAGGCCGGCCTCGTCCACGCACAACCCGCGCACGACCTTCACGCGGCACGGCGTCGTCGTCGTGGGCGCGCGCCGTAGCGTGCCTGGCATGCGCCCCGATCGTCCCCGACGCCTGCTGCTCGTCGCTGTCGTGCTCGTCGTCGCGGCCGGTCTGCTCGCCTCGCGTGCGTCCTTCGACGCCCTCGGCGACGTGCTCTACGCGGCGATGGCGTGCCTCGTCGTCCTGCTGGTGGCTCCGCGCACACGTCGGTGGGTCGCGGGTGCGGTCGCCGGCGCGTGGTGCTTCGGCGTCGAGCTCGCCCAGCTGAGCCCCGTTCCGCAGGAGCTCGTCGATGCGGTGCCCGTCCTGCGGTACCTGCTCGGTACGACGTTCGCCGCGACCGACCTGCTCGCCTACATTGCCGGCGTCGGCGCGGTGGTGGGGCTCGACCTCGCGTACGGTCGCCGGGCCGCTCGCCGGGCGATCGGGCCGCGGGCTCACGGTCGAGCGGAACAGACGCTCGAGCCGGGGCGAGGAGAGACCTTGGTCACGCATCGCCCCGAGTAGTTGCACTTTGTGCAATCGCGAGGCAAGGTGGACCCGTGACCACAGCCAGCCCCGACGCCCGCACCCGCCGGCGTGACGCCAACCACGAGGCCATCGCCTCGACGGCTCTGGCGCTGGCGAACGAGCACGGCCTCGACGGGTTCACGCTGGACGACCTCGCCCGCGCGGCGGGCATCTCGCGACGGACGTTCTTCAACCACTTCGCGTCCAAGGAAGAGGCTGTCGTCGAGGTCGCCCGGGTGGAGCTCGGGCGGGTCCTGGCGATCATCGAGCCCACGACCGATCACGAGAGCGTGCTGCGCGTCCTGGACGCGTGCGTGCGCGTCATGCTCCAGCCGAGCACGGTCGCGGTCGTGCGGTCGCTCATCGCGCTCGCGCACGCCAATCCGGCACTCGTGCCGCACCTCTCCGTCGTGCTCGAAGAGGCCTCCGAGCACGTGGAGGCGAACGCGGACCTGTGCGAGGCCCCTCCCGGGGTCACCGCGCTGCACCGCATCGCGTACCCGGGCGCCGTCCTTGCCGTCGTCGGGGCGGTCTACAAGCGCCGCCTGCACGTCATCGAGGTCGACGGACCGCCCCCCGCGGGCGCCGCGGTCCCCGTCCTGACCCTCGCGCAGGTCGTCGAAGGCCTGCACCAGCTCATCCCGCCCGCCGCCATCTGACCACCACCACACCGACAGCCAGGCCGTGACGCGCTGGCTCGATCCGTGCTGCCCGTCTTCCACCCACACCAGGAGATCCCTGTGTCCACCATGCTCTACCGACTCGGAAAGTTCGCGTACCGCGCGAAGGGCCGAGTCCTGCTCGTCTGGCTGGTGATCCTCGTCGGCGTCGGAGTCGCCGTCGGGCTCAACCCGCCGCAGACGTCGACCGAGTTCCGCATCGAGGGAACCGCGTCCCAGGAGGTCCTCGACCAGCTCGAGCGGGACCTCCCGCAGACCACGGGCGCGAGTGCGAACGTCGTCTTCGTGGCCCCGCAGGGCGAGCGCGTCGACACGCCGGAGCGCGTCGCGGCCATCTCGGGGGCGATCGACAAGATCGACGCCAACGACTCCGTCGTCACGCAGGACGCGAGCGAGGCGCCCGCCCCCGACGAGGCCATGGCGCAGGCCAGCGCACCCGCCGGTGAGGTGAAGATGGGGCCGCTCATGGACGGCGACACGCCCGTCGCCGGCGTGACGGTCTCGTCCGACGGGCGCGTCGCGATGGTCACGATCCAGCTCGCCGACCAGCCCATGAGCCTGCCGGCCGGTGCCACGGACGAGATCGTCGCCGCGGCCGAGACTGCCGAGGCCTCGGGCCTGACGGTTCTGCCGAGCTCCGACCTCACGCAGGAGATGGTCGCGCCGTTCGGTCCGCACGAGGCGTTCGGCCTGGGCATCGCGGCGGTCGTGCTGCTGCTCACGCTCGGCTCCCTCGTGGTCGCGGGCCTGCCGCTGCTGACGGCGATCGTGGGCGTGATGGTCGGTGTCGGCGGTGCGTACGCGTTGTCGTCCGTGATCCCGATGTCGTCCGTGACCCCGGTCCTCGCGCTCATGATCGGGCTGGCGGTGGGCATCGACTACGCGCTGTTCATCGTGAACCGCGCGCGGCGCCTGGTGCTCGAGAAGCGCCTGAGCGCGCACGAGGCGACAGGGCGTGCCGTCGGGACCGCCGGCTCGGCGGTGTTCTTCGCGGGCCTGACCGTTCTCGTCTCCCTCGCGGGGCTGTCGATCGTCGGCATCAAGTTCCTCACCGTGATGGCACTCGTCGCCGCGGGGACCGTCGCGATCGCGGTGCTGGTCGCGCTCACGCTGCTGCCGGCGCTCCTCGGCGCGGTGGGCGAGCGGCTCGTCTCTCCCAAGCAGCGGGCGAAGTTCGCGGCGGCCGAGCGTGAGCGCGGCGACGCCGACTCGCACGGCCCGGCGACCCGCTGGGCGACCTTCGTCGCGAAGCACCGCAAGGTCGTCGCGGTGGCCGTCGTCGGCGTGCTGGGCCTGCTCGCGGTGCCGGTGTCGAGCATGGACCTCAACCTGCCCTCGGCGGGCACGGCCAACCACGACACCCCGGCGCGCCAGAGCTACGACGCGACGAGCGCCGGCTTCGGCGAGGGCTTCAACGGCCCGCTGCTCGTCGTCGCCTCGCTCGACGCTCCGGTCACGCCCGAGACCATGACCCACGTCCGGGACACGCTCGCCGGTGTCGACAACGTCTCGGCAGTGATCCCGGGGGCGACGTCGCAGGACGGCACGACCGTCACGTTCACCGTGCTGCCGACGCAGGGCCCGAACGACGCGACGACTCGTGACCTCGTGCACGTGCTGCGCGGCGACGCCGTCGCCACCGCCGCCGGCGCCGACCTCGGGGTCACCGGCGTGACGGCCATCAACATCGACATGTCGAAGGTGCTCGGCGACGCGCTCGTGCCGTACCTCGCCATCATCGTCGTCATCTCGCTGGTCATCCTGATGCTCGTGTTCCGGTCGGTGTTCGTCCCGATCACGGCCACGCTCGGATTCGTGCTGACCATCGGCGCGGCGCTCGGCGTCACGACCGCAGTGTTCCAGTGGGGCTGGTTCCAGGACGTGATCGGCCTCGACACCCCGGGACCGATCCTCAGCTTCCTGCCGATCATCGTCACGGGGATCCTGTACGGCCTCGCGATGGACTACCAGGTGTTCCTGGTGTCGTCGATGCGCGAGTCGCACGTGCACGGGTACCCGGGGGTGCGCGGCGTGATCCACGGCTTCCAGGGTGCTGCGCGGGTCGTGGTCGCTGCGGGGATCATCATGATCTCGGTGTTCTCCGGGTTCATCTTCGGCGACGACGCGATGATCAAGCAGATCGGGCTGACCCTGTCGGTCGGCATCCTCATCGACGCGTTCGTCGTCCGGATGACGCTGATCCCCGCGGTCATGGCCATCGCGGGGGAGCGCGCCTGGTGGCTGCCTCGCTGGCTCGAGGCTCGGCTGCCCAACCTGGACGTCGAGGGCGACAAGCTGGTGCGCTCGCTCGAGGCCGGCTCGGCCGAGCCGGAGTCCGCGCTGGTCAGTCGCTGACGAGGGCCGGGTGGCGGGGGTCGTCGACACGCACGACGACGTCCGCCACCCGCGCCGGCTGCGCACGCCGCTCGTACAGACCGAACGCCTCGAGCGTCCAGGCCTGCTCGGGCGGCGTGCGCCGTTCGAGCGTGGCCGGGCGGACCGCCAGGTGCACGCTCAGGTCGAAGGGCAGGCCGCGGCCGAGCAGGACCGAGCCGTCGACCACGAGCACGGCAGCCTCGGGGGCCTCGACGTAAGCGGCACGTGTGGCGCGGTCGCGATCGGGGTCCCACAGGCTCGGCAGGTAGCGGCCCGAGCCTCCCGGGCCGAGCGGGGCCAGCACCTCGCGGGTCAGAGCGCCCTCGTCGAGCCAGTCCTCGACGTACGCGAGCGCGTCCTGGCGGCCGTGCTCGAGCCGCACGGACGCCGGCCGCCAGAACCCGTTCGCGGCGATGCGGAGCACGGGTCGTCCTGCGGCACGCAGCGGGCCGACGAGCGCGTCGGCCAGCTTGTCGGGCTCGGTCGCTGGCGCGCCGTCGACGGCCAGCCGCACCCGCCCGGTGCGTGCGCCGACGAGCTCGACGATCCGGCTCACGACCCCTGCGGAGCTCGTCGGAATCACCACCACGTCCCCAGTGTCGCTGCTCACGGGCTACGCGACGGCTCACCGTGAGGTCGCGCCGTCGTCGAAGGGATCGTTGCAGCGCAGGCGCTGCCTGTGAGCACCCCTGCTGCAACCATCCCTTCGCCCACGGGGGATGGCGACTGCGCGGGATGGCGGATGCGGGGGGCGGCGACTGCGCGGGATGGCGGATGCGGGGGACAGCGGCTGCGCGGGAAGGGCGCGGCTGGGTGGGGTCGGCCAGTGCGGGGTGGAGAAGGGCGATGCCCCCGGCCGAGCGACCGGCCGGGGGCATCGCGCTGGGTCAGCCCGTGTACACCTCGTACTCCGACAGCTGCCCTGCGGGCCAGCCCGTGTTCCCCGTGAACGACAGGCGGACGTAGCGCTTCGCCGAGGGCGGCACCGCGATGGTCACGGTGTTGCCCGACGACGGGTTGAAGACGTACCCCGCGGAGGCCTTGAGCGTGCTCCACGTGGCGTTGTCGGTGCTGCCCAGCACGCTCAGCGTCTGCGTGCGCGTGGCCCATGCGGCCGCGGGCGGCAGCTTCAGGACCACCCGGCCGACGGTCTGCGCCGAGCCGAGGTCGACCGTCAACGTCTGCGGGAACGCGTTGTTCGGGCTCTCCCAGTACG
>JBCECL010000003.1:35385-59312 GCA_039207135.1 Brevundimonas sp. | reverse complement strand
GTCGGGCTGGGCGTGCTCGTCGTGCCGTACACCTCGAACGACGACACCTGGCCGGCCGGCCAGCCGTTGTTCGCCGTGACGGTGACCCGCACGTACCGTGCGTTGCCGCTGACCGGGATGCTCACCCGGTTGCCGCTCGCGGGGTCGAACGAGTACGACTTCGACGCGGCCAGCGTGCTCCACGACGATCCGTCGCTCGAGCCGAGCACCTGCAGCGTCTGGTTGCGCTGCCCCCACGCGGAGGGCAGTGCCAGCTCGACCCGCTGGACGGCGGTCGCCGCGCACAGGTCGACCGTGAGCGACTGCGGGAACGCGTTGTTGGCGCTCTCCCAGTAGGTGGCAGCGTTGCCGTCGACCGCGTTGCCGGGGCCGTAGCTCTGGTTGGTGCTGGTCGCGGTCGCCGTCTTGCCACGCGCGAGGTCACCCGTGCCCGCGTTGCACGCAGGCGGCTGGGTGGGGCTCGCGGTGGGGGTGGGCGTCGTGGGGCTCGGTGTCGGCGTGGTCGGCGGCGTCGTCGGGTTCGTCGGGCTGCTCGTGTAGACCGGCGTGGGCCACGGGCCGCAGTAGGACGGGTCCGCGTAGAACCCCGAGTTGCCGCTGCCGACGAGGTTGAT
Source organism: Brevundimonas sp. (assembly GCA_039207135.1). Lineage (GTDB taxonomy): Bacteria > Actinomycetota > Actinomycetes > Actinomycetales > Cellulomonadaceae > Cellulomonas. The sequence continues at coordinate 58,698 of JBCECL010000003.1, read as the reverse complement.
CCCGGTGTTGACGGATCCCTGGCAGCTGTACAGCGGATTGCTGTACCCGATGTTCTTGGCGACGACGTTCTCGAAGTTCGCCACGAACGCGGCCTGCGCCTGGATCGCGAACGTGCCGGCGCCGTCGATGTTCACGTTCTTGAAGTTCACCGTCTTGGTGGACCCCTCGATGAACATGATCGCGGCATACGAGCTGTCGAGGATGTTCGCGTCGGTCACGTTGATCGTCGCGTTCATCGGCTCGTTGAGCGCCGAGAACCACAGCGCGCCCACGCCGAACTGCCAGTTGTAGTCGGAGTTGCCGGCCCGGATGAACGTGTCACGGGCGACCGTGATCGTGCCGCCGATGGCCGCGGCGCCCTGGACGCCCGGGTAGCGGTTGGCGATGTGGATCCCGCCGCCGTTGCTGATCGTGTCGGCCACGACGTTGTCGCTCACGGTGATGTTGGTGCCGCCGTAGATGGCGATGTTGTTCGCCAGGATCGGCAGGATCACGGTGTTGAACGTGAACGAGTTGTCGTGCTCGGGGGACTCGGCCCACTCGGCGATCCCGTCGTCACCCGTGTTGCGGATGAAGTTGTTGGTCGCGACCGAGTTGGTCACGCCCTGGTGGAAGTTGATGCCGTCGGCCGTCTGGTCGAGGATCCGGCTGTTCTTGATGGTGAGCCGGTCCATCGGCCCGTCCATCCACGCACCGACCTTGGTGTGCTGCATCCACACCGAGTCGATCGTGGAGTTGCTCATCGCACCGCCGAACGCGTTGACCTGGTCGTTGTCGTTGCGCTCCTTGACCTCGCCCAGCACGGCGAGGTTGCTCACCGTGACGTTGGTGCTCGGCCCGCCCTGGTTGACGTACTTGCCGTAGATGCCGACGCCGGCGCCGGTGAGCTCGGAGTACCACTGGCCGGCGCCGGTCAGCGTGACCTTGTCGACGATGATGTGGCTCGTCACCTTGAACCGGCCCGACGGGACGTAGACGACCTTGCCCTGCGCGGAGCCCGCGTTCACGGCGTTCTGGATCGCCTGGGTGGCGTCCGCGGCGCCGGTCGGGTCCGCACCGAAGTCGGTCACGACGTTGAGCGATCCCGCGGGCTGCCCGATGGCCGCGCCGACGAGCTCGAAGTCGGCGAGGTCGACGGTGAACGTCGGCGACTGCGCGGTCGACGAGACCTGGAAGCGCACCTTGGTCCCGGCCGCGAGGGTCGAGCCGAACGTCATGCGCGTCTCGTCGTAGAAGTGGTGCGGGAACGTGTCGCCGGGGTTGTTGTTGAACGGGTACCCGCCGTAGTACCACCCGTAGCGGGAGGTCACCGGCAGGTCCTTGACCTTGGTCCCGTTGACGAGGACCGCGGCGGTCGCGTCGCGCCCGGTGCCCGCGGCGTTGTCGGGCAGGGAGTAGCGGAACACGGCCGAGTTGGCGGGCTTGGTCAGCGTGAACTCGACGTACTCGCCCACGGCGTCGAGCGTGACGGCGCGGCGACCGGACGCCTCGGAGGGCAGCGTGCCGTAGAGCCGGTTCGGGCCGATGAGCGTCCCGTTGGTGACCGCGTCCTCGGCCTCTTGCTCGACGAACGGCACGGTCGCGCCACGCCCCGGGATGCCGACCGGGGACAGCGACAAGGGGGCCGCCGCGGTGGCGGTGGTGGCGCCGGCCGCGATGCCGACCAGGGCGGCAGCGACGAGCGCGGCTGCGGCGACGCCGGCAGCGGCTGCGCGCAAGGGACGCGTGCCGTCGGCCGGGTGGTGTGCGGGCGTGCGGGGCGGTGGGGTGCCGTGACGACTCACGATGCGGACCTCTCTGTCCGACGTGCCGGCCGACCGTCGTTGGCCGCCGGCGAGTGAGGGCCGGGCTCGCGGCGCGGGCCCGGGGTGCGGGCCAAACGTACAGATCGTGACAGAGCACCGCAAGATATCGACAGATGGAAGAAAGGGACCCGCTGCCGCAACGGTTCGTCCTGACGGTCGCCCCGGGGAGCGTCACTCTCCACCCGCTGCCGCACGCGCGCCGCGGAGCGAAGGGCGCGATCCTGGGGGGATGACGAGCATCGGCATTCCCCGGGAGACCAAGAACCGCGAGTACCGCGTGGCGCTCACACCGGCAGGCGCCCACCACCTCGCGCTCGCAGGCCACGACGTCGTGATCGAGGCGGGCGCGGGTGCGGGTTCGGCGATCGACGACGAGCAGTACGTCGCCGCCGGAGCCCGCGTGGTCCCGGACGTCGAGGAGGTCTGGGCGAGCGACGTCGTGTGCAAGGTCAAGGAGCCCACCGGGCCCGAGCACGCGCGGCTGCGCGCCGACCAGGTGCTGTTCACCTACCTGCACCTCGCCGCGGACCGCGCCACGACCGACGCCCTGCTCGCAGCCGGGACCACCGCGATCGCGTACGAGACCGTGAAGGCCGCCGACGGGTCGCTGCCGCTCCTCGCGCCGATGAGCGAGGTCGCCGGCAGGCTCGCGACGCAGGTCGCGGCGTACCACCTCATGCGCAACGCCGGCGGCGCGGGGGTCCTGCTCGGCGGTGTGCCCGGCGTGGATGCCGCACGCGTCGTCGTGCTCGGCGCTGGCGTGGTCGGGCGGCACGCGGCCGAGATCGCCGTCGGCATGCGGGCCGACGTGACGATGCTCGACCTGTCGATGCCCAGGCTGCGCGAGGTGGACGCGGTCTTCGGCGGACGCGTGCGGACGCTGGCCTCGAACGCCTGGACCCTCGCACGCGAGGTGGCCGACGCCGACGTCGTGATCGGCGCGGTGCTCGTGCCCGGTGCGCGCGCCCCTCGCCTGGTGTCCGACGAGCTCGTCGCGCAGATGCGACCCGGATCGGTGCTCGTCGACGTGGCCGTCGACCAGGGCGGATGCTTCGAGTCGACTCGCCCCACCACGCACGACGACCCGACCTTCCGGGTCCACGACGCGCTGTTCTACTGCGTCGCCAACATGCCCGGAGCCGTGCCCGTGACCTCGACCCGTGCCCTGACGAACGTCACGCTCCCGTACCTCTCGGCGATCGCGGACCACGGCTGGCGCTCCGCGCTCGCGGCCGACCCCGCGCTCGCGGGCGGTCTGACCACGCATGCCGGCGGGCTGACGAACGAAGCCGTCGCCGTCGCGCACGGGTACGACTGGACCGCCGCGTCGACGGTCGTGGCGCAGGGCGGCGGCTCCGCGCGTGGGTGATGATGGCCCGCATGACTGCCGCGCTCGTTGACGACAACCCGTTCGCCGCCCCGTCCACCCTCCCGTACGGGCTGCCCGACTACCGGCGCATCAGCGAGGAGCACTACCTCCCGGCGATCCAGGCCGGCATGGCGGAGCACCGCGCACAGGTCGAGGCGATCGCGACGGACCCCGAGCCGGTGACCGTCGAGAACACGCTCGTGGCTCTCGAACGCTCGGGACGGCTGCTGCACCGGGCGCTGACCGCGTTCTTCAACCAGGCGAGCTCCGACTCCACGCCGGGGCTCGACGCGATCGAGGCCGAGGTGGCCCCGCTGCTCGCCGCGCACACCGATGCGATCTACCTCGACCGGCGGCTGTTCGCGCGCGTGGAGGCCCTGCGCGCCGCCGAACCCGTCGACGACGAGCCCGACACCGCCTGGCTGCTCCACCGCACCCACACCGCGTTCGTCCGCGCGGGTGTCCTGCTCGACGACGCCGCGCAGGACCGGCTGCGCGCGCTGAACGCCGAGATCACCACGCTCGAGACGACCTTCGGCCGCGAGCTGCTCGCGGCGCAGAACGAGGCGGCGGTCCTGGTCACCGACGAGGCCGAGCTCGACGGGTTCCCCGACGACGCGCGCGCGGCGGCCGCGCGGGCTGCGGCCGAGCGTGGCCACGAGGGCGCCTGGCTCATCGAGCTGCAGCTCTCGACGCAGCAGAGCGCGCTCGCGATGGCGCGGGACCGCGGACTTCGGGAGCGGATCTTCGCCGCATCCGCCAACCGCGGCGCGGGCGGCGAGCACGACACCCGCCCGACCCTGCTCGCGCTCGCACGGCTGCGCGCGGAGCGTGCCCAGCTGCTCGGATTCGAGCACCACGCCGCGTTCGTGGCGTCGGACGCGACGGCTGGTTCGGCGCGCGCCGTGTCGGACATCCTCGAGCGGCTCGCCCCCGCGGCCGTCGCGAACGCTCGTGCCGAGGCGCGCGACCTCGCCGCGGCGCTCGCACGCGACGTGCCGGGCGCCGAGCTCGCGCCGTGGGACTGGGCCCACTACGCCGAGCGCGTCCGGGGCGAGCGGCGATCCCTCGACGACAGCCTGCTGCGCCCCTACCTGGACCTCGAACGGGTGCTCGCGGACGGCGTCTTCCACGCCGCGAACGCGTTGTACGGCCTCACGTTCGCCGAGCGCCACGACCTGGTGGGGTACCACGAGGACGTGCGCGTGTTCGAGGTGTTCGACGCCGACGGCACGGGTCTCGGGCTGTTCCTGGGCGACTACTGGACGCGTGAGTCGAAGCGCGGTGGCGCCTGGATGAACAACCTCGTCGACCAGTCGACGCTGCTGGACGAGCAGCCGGTCGTGGTCAACAACCTCAACATCCCCCAGCCCCCCGCCGGCGAGCCCACCCTCCTGACGTGGGACGAGGTCATCACCGTCTTTCACGAGTTCGGACATGCGCTCCACGGGCTGTTCTCGGCGGTGCGCTACCCGTCGCAGTCGGGCACGGCCGTGCCGCGTGACTTCGTCGAGTACCCCTCCCAGGTCAACGAGATGTGGGCGTGGCACGCGGACGTCGTCGCGTCGTTCGCGGTGCACCACGGCACGGGCGAGCCGATGCCCGCGTCGTGGGTCACCACGCTGCTCGACGCGCGGCAGGACGGGGAGGGCTTCGCGACGACGGAGTACCTGGCGGCCGCGCTGCTCGACCAGGCCTGGTACCGCCTCGCACCGCACGAGGTGCCGACGGACCCCGACGACGTGACCAGGTTCGAGGCCGATGCGCTCGAGGCGGCCGGCGTCGCGTTCGCGCCCGTCCCGCCGCGGTACCGCAGCACCTACTTCAACCACGTGTTCGGTGGCGGGTACTCGGCCGGGTACTACTCCTACATCTGGTCGGAGGTGCTCGACGCCGACACCGTGCAGTGGTTCGAGGAGCAGGGCGGGCTCCGACGCGAGAACGGCGACACCTTCCGCGCCAAGCTGCTCTCGCGCGGCGGCTCCGTCGACCCGATGGAGGCGTTCCGCGACCTGCGCGGACGCGGGCCGCAGATCGGTCCGCTGCTCGCGCGGCGTGGGCTCGGCGCCGACGTCGCCGGTGCGTGAGACGGCTCGGTCGTCCCGGGTTCCGTGCATCGGACGGCCGGTAGCGTGACCCCATGCCCTCCGTGAATGCCGCCGCTGGTCACGTCACCGCCGTCGACGAGGTCGTCGACATCTGCCGGGACCTGATCCGGTTCGACACCTCGAACTACGGCGACAACGAGGGACCGGGGGAGCGGGCGGCGGCCGAGCACGTGATGGGCCTGCTCACCGACGTCGGCCTCGAGCCGGAGCTGTTCGAGAGCGCGCCCGGGCGCGCGAGCGTCGTGGCGCGCATCGAGGGGCAGGACTCGTCCCGGCCCGCGTTGGTGCTGCACGGCCACCTCGACGTCGTGCCGGCGCGCGCCGAGGACTGGAGCGTCGACCCCTTCGGGGCCGAGGAGCGCGACGGGCTCGTGTGGGGCCGCGGCGCGGTCGACATGAAGGACATGGACGCGATGATCCTGTCCGTCGTGCGCCAGATGGCCCGCGAGGGTCGTCGTCCGGCGCGCGACGTCGTCGTCGCGATGTTCGCCGACGAAGAGGCGGGCGGCACCTACGGCGCGCGGTACGCGGTCGACCACCGCCCCGACCTCTTCGAGGGGGCGACCGAGGCGATCAGCGAGGTCGGTGGCTTCTCCGTCGAGATCGGCGGCAAGCGCGCCTACCTCCTGCAGACCGCGGAGAAGGGGCTGTCCTGGATGCGGCTCGTCGCGGACGGCCGGGCCGGGCACGGCTCGCAGGTCAACCCCGACAACGCGGTGACGCACCTGGCCGACGCCGTCGCGCGGATCGGGCGGCACGCGTGGCCCATGCAGCTCACGCCCACGGTGCGCGCGCTGCTCGAGGGCGTGGCGCAGCTGACCGGCCTGCCCTTCGACGAGGAGGACCCCGAGGGCGTCGACCGGCTCGTCGCCGCGCTCGGCCCCACGTCGCGCTTCGTCGGCGCAACCCTGCGGCACACGTCCAACCCCAGCCAGCTGACCGCCGGGTACAAGGCCAACGTCATCCCGGGGCGTGCCGAGGGCACGATCGACGGGCGGTTCCTGCCCGGGCACGAGCAGGAGTTCGTCAGCACGATCGCCGAGCTCGCCGGCCCGCACGTGAGCATCGAGCGCATCCACCACGACCTCGCGCTCGAGGCGCCGATCACCGGCTCGCTCGTGGACGCGATGGTCGACGCGCTCGTCGCCGAGGACCCGGGCGCGACCGTCCTGCCGTACACGCTCTCGGGCGGGACGGACAACAAGTCGCTGTCCCGCCTGGGCATCACCGGCTACGGGTTCGCGCCGCTGCGCCTGACGCCCGAGCTCGACTTCTCCGGCATGTTCCACGGCGTCGACGAGCGGGTGCCCACCGATGCCTTGAAGTTCGGCACGCGCGTGCTGGACCGGCTCCTGACGTCCTGCTGAGCGCGCTCAGCTCGTCTCGGCGAGCGTGCTCCGGACGCGGAGCACCTTGCGCCGCAGCCACACCTTGCGCTCCCCGCCCACGTAGATGACGGAACGGGCGAGCTCCCACCGTCCGTACTCGGCCTGCTCCGTGAGCATGCGCCGGGTGTCGCCCCTGCTGGCCGAGCGCGGGATCGTGAGCACGCGGTACTCGTACTGCCCCCCGGCTGCGACCCAGTCCTTGCGCTTCGTCCCTGTCTGACCGATTGCCATCCGTCACCCCGTCCTGTCGCCGGCGTCCGTTCGACCTATCGCGGTGCCATTGTGCCTCGCGCGGCGCTAACGTCATGGCATGACCGTCGACCCGCGTGCCGCGCTGGACCGCCTGATCGCCTCTCTCGAGGCCCACTACAACGCTGTCGCCTCCAAGCAGTCGGAGGACGACCCGGCCGTCGACGACGCCTACGACGTGCTTGCGGACGCCTTCGAGGTGTACGACGAGGCGCTGGGCACCGCGCACGGCGAGGCACTTCCGTTCTACCTCGCGGAGGACGACGAGGACGAGGACGACGAGGACGACGAGTGGGGCCCGGAGGGCGACGACGCGTACGAGGACGGCGCGGACCTGGAGGACCTCGCGGGCGAGGCGCGCTCGTCCTGACGTTCAGAAGCGTTCGGGGTAGCCGAGCTCGGGAGCGCTGACCTCGTCGAGCGCGTGCCGGAGCTCCGCAGGCAGCACGAGGTCGGTGGCCGCGAGCGAGCCGCGAAGCTGGTCCGCCGTCCGCGCGCCCACGACCGAGGCGGCGATCCCGGGCCGGTCCGCCAGCCACGCGAGCGCGACCTCGAGCGGGGCTCGGCCCAGGCCCGAGGCGGCCGTCGCGACCGCCTCGACGACGGCGGCGCTGGCCTGCACCAGGTAGGGCTCGACGAACCCGGCCAGGTGCGGCGAGGCCGCACGCGAGTCCGCCGGGATGGTCCGCCGGTACTTGCCGGTCAGCACCCCGCGACCGAGCGGCGACCACGCCAGGACGCCGGCGCCCAGCGCCCGCGCGGCGGGAACGACCTCGCGCTCGACGCCGCGCTGCAGCAACGAGTACTCGGCCTGCACCGCGGCGAGGCCCGGGTCGTGCTCGAGCAGGCTCGCGACGCGCGCGACCTGCCAGCCCGCGTGGTTCGCGAGACCCACGTAGCGAGCGCGCCCGCTGGTGACCGCGAGGCGCAGCGCCGAGGCGGTCTCCTCCAGCGGAGTGCGGGGATCGGGCGTCTGGACGAGGAACAGGTCGACGTGGCTGGTGCCGAGGCGGCGCAGCGACGCGTCCAGGGACGCCAGCAGGCCCGCCCGCGAGCCGTCGACGACCGCGCCGGTCGGCGTGCGGCGCACCCCGGCCTTGGTGCACAGCACGAGGTCCTCGCGGTTCACGGTGCCGGCGAGCAGCGAGCCGAGCAGCTCCTCGGCGCCGCCGTCGGCGTAGGAGGCGGACGTGTCGACGAGCGTGCCGCCGGCGTCCACGAAGTCGCGCAGCTGCTCGGTGGCCTCGTGCTCGTCGGTGTCCCGGCTCCAGGTCATGGTGCCGAGGCCGAGCCGCGACACCCGCAGGCCGGTGCGTCCGAGGTGGCGCTGTTCCATGACCGGCAACCCTAGACGCGCGCGCGTCTCGTCGTGGGCTGCGCCGACGGGGCGGCGCGTCGGGCTAGGGTGACCGATCGTGACCGATATGGGCTTGGGCGAAGCGATCCTCCTCGGACTGGTTCAGGGGCTGACGGAGTTCCTGCCCATCTCGTCGAGCGCGCACCTGCGGATCGTCGGTGACCTGATCGGCTCCGACCCGGGTGCGGCTTTCACGGCGATCACCCAGCTCGGCACGGAGACCGCCGTGCTGCTGTACTTCCGCCACGACCTGCTGCGCATCATCACGGCGTGGTGGCACGCGCTGCGCGGCGCCTACGGCACCGACTGGCGTTCACGCGCCGGGATGCCCCGAGGCGGCACGGCGGACCACGACGCGCTCATGGCCTGGTACATCGCCCTCGGCTCGCTGCCGATCATCGTGCTCGGGCTCGCGTTCCAGGACTCGATCGAGAGCACGTTCCGCAACCTGTGGCTCGTCGCGCTCACGCTCGCCGGCTTCGGCCTGCTGCTCGGCTGGGCCGATCGCGTCGGGGCCAAGAGCCGACCGCTCGAGGAGCTCACCGGGCGCGACGCGGTGCAGTTCGGCTTCTGGCAGGCCCTCGCGCTCGTGCCCGGGGTCTCGCGCTCGGGCGGCACGATCACGGGCGGCCTGCTCATGGGCTACACGCGGTCGGCCGCGGCGAGGTACTCGTTCCTGCTGGCTCTCCCGGCCGTGTTCGGGTCCGGGCTCTACCAGCTCGCCAAGAGCGTCGACACGTTCGGGACCGCGGGCACGCCGTCGCTCGGCATGACGCTCGTCGCGACGCTCGTCGCCTTCGTCGTCGGCTACTTCGTCATCATCGTGTTCCTGAAGATCGTCTCGACCTTCAGCTACAAGCCGTTCGTCTGGTACCGGCTCGGCCTCGCGGCGCTCGTCGTGATCCTGCTGCTGACCGGCGCGCTCGACGCGAACCCCGCGACCAGCTAGAGCCAGCCCACGCGGCGGAACTGGACGTACAGGCCGGCGCAGATCGCGCCCATCGCCACGAGCACGATCGGGTACCCGTAGGTCCAGTCGAGCTCGGGCATGTGGCGGAAGTTCATGCCGTAGATCCCGGCGATCAGCGTCGGCACGGCGGCGATCGCGGCCCACGCGGAGATCTTGCGCATGTCCTCGTTCTGGCGCACCGAGACCTGGCTCAGGTGGACCTGGAGCATGGCGTCGAGCAGCTGGTCGTGCGCGTCGAGGTGGCGGTCGAGGCGATCGGCCACCGCCTGCGTCCGGCGCATCCACGGCGGTGCGTCGCGCACCTTGCGCCGCGATCCCTCGGCCTCCGCCTCGAGCATGGGGACGACGGTCGCGATCGGGCCGAGCGCACGACGCGCCTCGGCGATCTCGCGCTTGAGGTCGTAGATGCGCTCGACGGGCTCACCCGGCATCCGCTCGGTGGAGAACACGACGCTCTCGGTGTCCGCCACCGCGTCGCCGAGCGACGCCTCGACCTCGGCAGCGCGCGTCACGAGGCTCAGCACGATCGCCGCGAGGATCTTGCCGGCACCCTCGTCGGGGATCGGGACGCCGCTGGTCAGCCGCTCGAGCGCGGCCTCGACGATGCCCGAGTCCCCGACCTCGGCGGTGATGACGATCCCGGGGCCCACGACGCATGTCAGCGAACCGGTGTGCACGTCGCGCGTCTCGCTGACGTACGACAGCGTGGGCACCGAGAGCAGGATCTCGCCGTCCGGGGAGCGGTCGACGTGCCCGCGCAGGGGATGCGCCCGCTGCGCCGGCCCGGCGCCCGGCACGTAGTGCTCGAGCGTCCGCAGCGCCTGGTCGCTGACGCCGTGACGCTTCGCCGCGTCGACGAGCTCGCCGGGCTCCACGACCACCCACGACGGCTTGCCGCCGTCGCCCTCGTGCCAGCCGTCGACGCCCTCGCTGTAATGCCGCTCGTGTCCCACGTGTTGAATCATGGACCTCTCGGCGACCACTGCACGGCACATCCACGGCTAGGCTTCCGCCGTGCTCACCTGGCCTCAGCCGCATGTCCCTTCACTCCCCGGTCGCGGCGGCCCGGTCCGGGTCCGCGACTCGTCGTCGGGGGAGCTCGTCGTCGCGGCTGCCGGTCCCGTCGCGAGCCTCTACGTCTGCGGCATCACGCCGTACGACGCCACGCACATGGGTCACGCCGCGACGTACGTGGCGTTCGACGTGCTCGGTCGCGCGTGGCGCGACGCCGGCCACACCGTGCGCTACGCGTCGAACGTGACCGACGTCGACGACCCGCTGCTCGAGCGCGCCGCCGCGACCGGCGTCGACTGGCGCGAGCTCGCGGCGGACCAGACGGCGCTGTACGCGCAGGACATGACCGCGCTCGGGGTCATCCCGCCCGACGTGTGGAGCGGGGTCGTGGAGTCGATCCCGGCCGTGGTCGCGGCGGTCGAGAAGCTCGTCGCGGCGGGTGCCGCCTACCGCGTGCCGACCCCGGGCTACGAGGACGCCAACGGCGACGTGTACGCAGACCTGTCCGCGGACACGGACTTCGGCGCGGTGGCCGGGCTCGACCGCGAGCAGATGCTCGCGCTGTCGAGCGAGCGCGGGGGAGACCCCGACCGGCCCGGCAAGCGTGACCCGCTCGACCCGCTGCTGTGGCGTCGCGAGCGCGACGGCGAGCCCGCCTGGGACGGCGGCTCGCTCGGCAGCGGGCGCCCGGGCTGGCACGTCGAGTGCGCCGTGATCGCTCGTGACGCGCTCGGGCTGCCGTTCGACGTCGAGGGCGGCGGCTCCGACCTGCTGTTCCCGCACCACGAGATGAGCACGTCGCACGCGCGCCTGCTCGACTCGGGGCACGGTGCACGGGTGCACGTGCACGCCGGGATGGTCGGGCTCGAGGGCGAGAAGATGAGCAAGTCCCAGGGCAACCTGGTGCTCGTCTCGGTGCTGCGCGCGCAGGGCGTCGACCCGATGGCCGTCCGCCTCGCGATCCTCGCGCACCGCTACAGCGACGACTGGGACTGGACCGCGGCCGGTCTCGAGGCCGCCTCCGCGCGGCTGGACCGCTGGCGCTCGGCCGTGTCGGGCAACGGCGGGCCGGATGCGACCGAGCTCCTCGCCGGTGTCCGGGCCGCTCTCGCGGACGATCTCGACACACCGTCCGCACTGCTCCTCGTCGACGCGTGGGCCGACCTCAGCCTCGCGGGGACGGCTGAGCCCGTCGAGGGAGCGCCCGGGATCGTCGCGCGCCTGCTCGACGCGCTCCTGGGCATCCGCATCTAGCTCGCGTCGGCGGCTTAGCCGCCCAGGCCGGGGTCGCGACGCCGCAGGTAGCGCTCGAACTCCTGCGCGATGGCCTCGCCGCTCGCCTCCGGCAGGTCGGCGGTGTCCTTCGCCTCCTCGAGCTGGCGCACGTACTCGCCGATCTCGCCGTCCTCGCCCGCGAGCTCGTCGACGCCGTCCTGCCAGGCCGCGGCGTCGTCGGGGAGCTCGCCCAGCGGGATCGGCTCGCCGAGCAGCTGCTCGAGCCGGCGCAGCACGGCGAGCGTCGCCTTGGGCGACGGGGGGTGCGCGACGTAGTGCGGAACCGCGGCCCACAGCGACAACGAGTTCATGCCGCGGTGCGCGGCCTCGTGCTGGAGCACGCCGACGATGCCGGTCGGCCCCTCGTACGTGTTCGGCTCGAGGTCCAGCAGCTCGCGCAGCGCGGCGTCCTCGCTCGTCGCCGTGACCGGGATGGGACGCGTGTGCGGCACGTCGGCGAGCAGCGCGCCGATGGTCACGACCGTGCGGACACCGAGGCTCGCGGCGATCGTCAGCACCTCGTCGCAGTAGCGGCGCCACCGCATGGACGGCTCGATGCCGTGGACCAGCACGACCGTGCGTCCTCGCGCCGTGGTCGCGACCGCGATCGCCGTGGTGGGCCACGTGATCCCGCGCGTGCCGTCCGGTCCCGGACCGACCTGCGGCCGGTTGACCTGGAAGTCGTGGTACTCCTCGGGGTCGAGCTCGTCGACCTGGTCCGCGCCCCACACGTCGTGCAGGTGCTCCAGCGCGTGCGTCGCGGCGGACCCCGCGTCGTTCCAGCCCTCGAACGCGGCCAGCAGCACGGTCTCCTCCGCGGGCAGGTCACTCTCGCTCATCGGGCCAGCCTAGGCCGCACGTCCTGCCGTCACGCGACGACGCGACTCGTAGGATGACCCGATGCCCACCTCGACGCCTGTGCTTCCCGCTGCCGTGCTCTGGGACATGGATGGAACCCTGATCAACACCGAGCCGCTGTGGATCGCCGCCGAGACCGAGCTGGTCGGCGCGCACGGCGGCGTCTGGACGCACGAGGACGGGCTCGGCCTCGTCGGGAACCCGATGTCGGTCTCGGCGCAGACGTTGCGCGACCGGGGTGTCGACCTCCCGATCACCGAGATCGTCGACTTCCTCAACGACCGTGTGGCCGCCGGCGTCGCCGCGCACACCCCGTGGCAGCCCGGAGCGCGCGAGCTGCTCGACGCGCTGTCGCGCGCGGGCGTCCCGATGGCGCTCGTCACCTCGTCCTACCGCCTGCTGTCCGAGCCGTTCGCGGCGAGCGCAGGCTGTTTCGACGTGGTCGTCAGCGGCGACACGGTGACCCGGGCCAAGCCCGACCCGGAGCCGTACCTGCAGGCGGCCGCCGCGCTCGGCGTCCCGATCGAGCGGTGCATCGCGGTCGAGGACTCGCGCGCGGGCATCACCTCCGCGCTCGCCTCGGGCGCGCGCACGATCGGCGTCGAGGTCTTCCAGCCCGTCGCACCTCAGCCCGGGCTCGTCGTCGTCCCCGACCTGCTGAGCGTGACGCTCGAGCGGCTCGCGAGCATCGTCGCTGGTGACGTCGACGCGCACCGGGGCTGAGCCCGTCAGGCGACCTGCGCCACCCCCGTCGCTCGCTCGACCGCTCCATCCGGGATCTGCGGCGGAACCCCGCCGAACGCCGGGCAGACGGCCTTGAACGAGCACCAGTCGCACAGCTTGGACGTGCGCGGGCGCCACTCGCCGCTGCGTGCGGTGTCCTGGATGCCGGCCCAGATCGAGCGGATCCGCGCCTCGAACGTCGCCATCTCGGCCTCGCTCGGCTCGTGCTGCACGACGACGCCGTCGCCCAGGTACTCGAGCTGCAGCCGTCGGGGGAGCACGCCGCGCGTGCGCCAGATGACGAACGCGTAGAACCGCATCTGGAAGAGCGCCGAGCTCTCGAAGCCCGCTCGCGGCGACCGACCCGTCTTGTAGTCGACGACGCGCACCCACCCGTTCGGCGCGACGTCCACGCGGTCGACGATGCCGCGCAGCTGCGGGCCGTCCTCGAGCTCCGTCGAGACCGCGAGCTCGCGCTCGCTCGGCTCGAGCCGCGTCGGGTCCTCGAGCGTGAAGTACGTGCCGAGGAGCGCCTCGGCGCTGGCGAGCCACTCGGCGAGCGCATCGGCGTCGGGGAAGAGCTCCGCGACCTGCGGGGAGTGCTCGCGCAGCTCTTCCCACTGCGTCGGGACGAGCGCGTGCGCGGCGTCGAGCGTGCGCTGCGGGGCGGGCAGGTCGAACAGGCGCTCGAGGACGGCGTGCACCAGCGTTCCTCGGGCGGCCGCGGCGCTGGGCGGCTCCGGCAGCCTGTCGATGACCCGGAAGCGGAAGAGCTGGGGGCACTGGAGGAAGTCGTTCGCGCGCGACGGCGACAGCCCGGGCCGCGACGGCGGGCGAACCGCGGCGACCTCTGCCAGCGCGTCGTCGACCGACTCCTCGACCGCCTCGTCGACGACGGCGTCGGGCGTCGCCCCGGTGGGGTCACCGACCACAGGTTCGGCCGACGGTTCGTCCCGCGTGGACAGCTGCTCGCTCACGCCACGAACACTAGGCGTGCCCACCCACACCGACGGCACGGCAGGCCGCGACCCGCGACCACGGTACGAAGTGACGTGGTCCGTCCGCCCGTCGCCGCAGCCGCCTACGCTGGGCCGATGAGCACCCCTCGACCGCACGCCCCGCGCACCCGCGGCTGGGTGATCGGCCACGTCGTCGGCGCACCGATCATCCTCGCGCCCAGCTGGCTGGTCGCCGCGGTGGTGCTCACGCTGCTGTTCGCGCCGAGCGTGCGCGCCCGGAGCAGCGAGGACCTCGGGCCGTTCGTCTACGTCGTCGCGCTCATCTTCGTGGTGCTGCTGTTCGCGTCGGTGCTCGTGCACGAGCTCGCGCACGGACTGACCGCGCGCGCCAGGAAGCAGCAGCCGCACGAGTTCGTGCTCACGCTCTGGGGCGGGCACACGTCGTTCGGGGGTGCGGCGCCGACGCCGGCCACGAGCGCGCTCGTCGCCGCCGTGGGGCCGCTCGCCAACCTCGTGCTCGCCGCGGGCTTCTACGGTGCCGCGCACCTGTTCGACCCGTGGTCCGTCCCCGGCCTGATCCTGTACTCGGGGGCGATCTCCAACGGGTTCGTCGGGATCTTCAACCTCGTGCCGGGGCTGCCGCTCGACGGTGGCCGCGTGCTCGAGGCGGGTGTCTGGGCGATCACCAAGAACCGGCACACGGGGACGGTCGCGGCCGGCTGGTCGGGACGCGTCGTGGCGGTCCTGCTCTTCTCGTGGGCGCTCGTGTGGCCCCTGGTCCAGGGCGTGCAGCCCGACCTGTCGAGCGTGATCTGGACGTCGTTCATCGCGGCGTTCCTGTGGGCGGGGGCGACCGCCTCGGTCAGGCAGGGGCGCACGCAGCGCGCGGTGCACGGCCTGACCGTCGCGGCCGTGGCGAGCCCGGCGGTCGGTGTGCCGTACACCGACTCCGTCGCGCACGCGGGTGCGACCGCTGCGGCGGTCGGCGCGCACGAGGTCGTGCTGCTCGCACCCGACGGCCGCCCGGCCGCGTACGTGGACCGCGCAGCGGCGGCGGCGGTCCCGGCCGACGTCGCCGGGACGACGCCGCTGACGTCCGTCGCCGTCACGCTCCCGTTCGGGGCGGTCGTCGACGGCCTGCTGTCCGGTCCCGCGCTGATCGCCGCGCTCAGCGAGGCGACGCGGTCCTCGCCGGTCGTCGCGGCGACGATCGACGGCCGCGTGGTGGGGCTCATCCGCGCGTCGGACGTCGTCGGCGCGATCCGCGCCTGAGCCCGGCGGAGCACGCGCAACCCGTGACGTGCCGGGGCACCTAGACTCGTCGCCTGTGACCCACGACGAGCCCGCCGCCACGACCGGACCCATCGGAGCCCCCCTCGGAGCACCCACCGGGGCAGCTCAGCGACGGGGGCTGCTGCGCGTCGGCGACCGGGTCCAGCTCACCGATCCCCGTGGCCGGCTGCACACCATCACGCTCGCCGAGGGCGAGAGCTTCCACACGCACCGCGGCTACTTCCGGCACGACGACCTCATCGGCGCCCCCGAGGGCACGGTCGTCCGCAACAGCGGCGGGATCGAGTTCCTCGCGCTGCGCCCGCTCCTGGCGGACTACGTGCTGTCGATGCCGCGCGGCGCGGCCGTCGTGTACCCCAAGGACGCCGGCCAGATCGTCGCCATGGCGGACATCTACCCCGGCGCGCGCGTCATCGAGGCCGGTGTCGGCTCGGGTGCCCTGACGATGTCGCTGCTGCGTGCCGTCGGCGACGGCGGCTCGGTCCACTCGATCGAGCGTCGCGACGACTTCGCGGCGATCGCGAAGGGGAACGTCGAAGGCTTCTTCGGCGGCAAGCACCCGGCGTGGGAGCTGTCCGTGGGCGACCTCGCGGACGTCCTGCCGACCGTTGCCGAGCCCGGCTCGGTCGACCGCGTGGTGCTCGACATGCTCGCGCCGTGGGAGAACGTCGACGCCGTCGCCTCCGCGCTCGCGCCCGGCGGCGTCCTGATCTGCTACGTCGCGACGACCACGCAGCTGTCCCGGCTGGCGGAGGACGTGCGCTCGGACGGCCGCTACACCGAGCCGCAGGCGTGGGAGTCGATGGTGCGCGGGTGGCACCTCGAGGGTCTGGCGGTGCGCCCGCAGCACCGGATGATCGGTCACACGGGCTTCCTGCTGACCACGCGTCGGCTCGCCGACGGCGTCGATGCGCCGCTGCGTCGTCGTCGTCCCGCGAAGGGCGCCTACCCGTTGGCACCCGACGGCGCCCCGGTCGAGGACGCCGAGCTGTGGACGCCCGAGGCGCTGGGCGAGCGCGAGGTGTCCGAGAAGAAGATCCGCAAGGTCCGTCGCGACGTCGAGGCGCGCCCCGAGCTGTGAGAACGTGGGTCTGAGGCGCTCCTTTCACGCGCCTGACGTGCGCGCTACGTCACGGTAGGGACACAAAACGAGCGCGACGGCCCGTTTCGGCGCCCCCATGTTTGACTTGCATGGTTAGGGTGCAAGACCCGGCGGCCATGAGCCGCCTCGACGGGACGGAGGCCGACCATGACCGAATCCACCCCCGGACGAGAGCTGCACCGAGAGCTCGCGGTGCTTGCTGCCAAGAACGAACGGCTCAGCGAGGCGCTCATCGCCGCGCGCGAGCAGATCGTCGAGCTCAAGCGCCAGGTCGACGACCTCGCCAAGCCGCCCGGCACCTACGCGACCTTCCTCGGCTCGCGCTCGGACGGCTCCGTCGACATCGTCTCTGCGGGACGCAAGATGCACGTCGGTGCGAGCCCCACGCTCGACGTGGCGCGGCTGCACCCCGGCCAGGAGGTCATGCTCAACGAGGCCCTCACGGTCGTCGAGGCAGGCGGCTACGAGAAGGTCGGCGAGATCGTCACCGTCAAGGAGATGCTCGACGAGGACCGCGCTCTCGTGGTCGGCCGCGGCGACGAGGAGCGCGTCGTGCGACTGGCAGGTCAGGTGCGCGACGCGGGCGTGCGCGTCGGCGACGCGTTGACGATCGACTCGCGCAGCGGCTTCGTGTTCGAGGTGATCCCGCGCGCCGAGGTCGAGGACCTCGTGCTCGAAGAGGTCCCGGACATCCAGTACGAGGACATCGGCGGCCTTGGCCCGCAGATCGAGGCGATCCGCGACGCGGTCGAGCTGCCGTTCCTGCACCCCGAGCTGTTCCGCGAGCACGGGCTCAAGCCGCCGAAGGGCGTCCTGCTCTACGGCCCTCCCGGCTGTGGCAAGACGCTCATCGCGAAGGCCGTCGCTCACTCGCTCGCGGCGACGGCCGCCGCTGCCCGAGGCGCTGACGCCGCCGACGTGCGGAGCTTCTTCCTCAACGTCAAGGGCCCCGAGCTGCTGAACAAGTACGTGGGCGAGACGGAGCGGCACATCCGGCTGATCTTCGCCCGCGCCCGCGAGAAGGCGTCGCAGGGGCATCCGGTCGTCGTGTTCTTCGACGAGATGGAGTCGCTGTTCCGCACGCGCGGGACGGGGGTGTCGAGCGACGTCGAGACGACGATCGTGCCGCAGCTGCTCGCGGAGATCGACGGCGTCGAGCGGCTCGAGAACGTCATCGTCATCGGCGCCTCCAACCGCGAGGACATGATCGACCCGGCCATCCTGCGGCCCGGGCGTCTCGACGTGAAGATCAAGATCGAGCGGCCGGACGCCGAGGGGGCGCGCGAGATCTTCGGCAAGTACCTCACGCCCGACCTGCCCATCCACGCCGACGACCTGCTCGAGCACGGCGGTTCGGCGGCCGCGGCGGTCGAGGCGATGGTCGCGCGCGTCGTCGAGCGCATGTACACGGAGAGCGAGGAGAACCGCTTCCTCGAGGTCACCTACGCGAGCGGTGACAAGGAGGTCCTGTTCTTCAAGGACTTCAACTCGGGCGCGATGATCCAGAACGTCGTGGACCGTGCGAAGAAGTCGGCGATCAAGGACCTGCTCTCGACCGGCCAGCGCGGGATCCGCGTCGACCACCTGCTCACGGCGTGCGTGGACGAGTTCAAGGAGAACGAGGACCTGCCCAACACGACCAACCCCGACGACTGGGCGCGCATCTCCGGCAAGAAGGGGGAGCGCATCGTGTTCATCCGCACGATCGTCCAGGGCAAGAAGGGCACCGAGGGCTCGCGCACGATCGAGAACGTCACGAGCACGGGGCAGTACCTCTGACCGTGTGAGCAGCCGGCGGGCGGGTTCGTCCTGGATGGACGCCCGCCCGCCGGGGCGCACGCGCGGCCTAGGGTGGTCGCGTGACCGTGCGCCGCGTGATGGGGATCGAGACCGAGTACGGCATCCTCCAGCCCGGACGGCCGATGGCCAACCCGATGCTGCTGTCGAGCCACGTGGTGGCCGTGCACGCGGCCGCCCGCGAGGGTGCCCGTGCCAAGGCGCGCTGGGACTACGACGACGAGGACCCGCTGCACGACGCGCGCGGCTTCCACCTGCAGCGCGCATCGGCGCACCCCTCCCAGCTCACGGACGACCCGACGAAGCCCGCGCCGTCGGGCGACGGCCCGCAGGAACTCGAGCGCCCGATCGCCGAGGAGTACGAGGACCCGGGCGCGGCCAACGTCATCCTCACCAACGGCGCTCGGCTGTACGTCGACCACGCGCACCCCGAGTACTCCTCGCCGGAGGTGACCAACCCGCTCGACGCGGTCCGCTGGGACCGCGCGGGCGAGCAGGTGATGCTCGCGTCCGTGCGGACGCTGATGTCGAGCCCGGCGCTGCCCGACGTGACCCTGTACAAGAACAACGTCGACGGCAAGGGCGCCACGTACGGCACGCACGAGAACTACCTCGTGGACCGCGCCGTCCCGTTCGGTGACCTCGCGGCGAGGCTCATCCCGTTCTTCGTGACCCGGCAGGTGTTCACCGGCGCGGGCCGCGTCGGTCTGGGGCAGCGCGGCGAGCACGCCGGCTTCCAGCTGTCCCAGCGCGCGGACTACGTCGAGGCGGAGATCGGCCTCGAGACGACGCTGCGCCGCCCCCTGGTGAACACGCGCGACGAGCCGCACGCCGACCCCGCGCGCTGGCGGCGCCTGCACGTCATCGTCGGTGACGCGACGATGCTCGAGGTCGCCACCTACCTGCGGCTCGGGACGGCGTCACTCGTGCTGTGGCTGATCGAGCGCGCGGTGGCCGAGGGCGGCGCCGGCGGCGCCCTCGGGGTCATCGACCGGCTCACGCTGCGCGACCCCGTGCAGGCGACCCGCCTGGTCAGCCACGACCTGACGCTGACCACGCGGCTCGAGCTCGCCGACGGCCGGTTCCTCACGGCGCTCGAGATCCAGCGCACGTACCTCGACGCGGTGCGCGCCGCCCTCGAGCACGTGGGGGAGGCGCTCGACGAGCAGACGACCGACGTGCTCGACCGGTGGGACTCGTTGCTCACCCGGCTCGGGACCGACCCCGCCTCCTGCGCGCGCGAGGTCGAGTGGCTGGCCAAGCTCCGGCTGCTCGAGGGCATGCGTCGCCGCGACAACCTCGCCTGGGACCACCCGCGGCTCGCCGCGGTCGACCTGCAGTGGTCCGACCTGCGTCCCGAGCGCGGGCTGTACCACCGGCTCGTCGCCGCGGGTGCGGTCGAGCTGCTCGTCACGCAGGCGGAGGTCGACGACGCGGTCGTGCACCCCCCGCACGACACGCGCGCCTACTTCCGCGGCGAGGCCGTCTCGCGGTACGGGGCAGAGATCTCGGCGGCGTCCTGGGACTCCGTCGTCTTCGACGTGCCCGGCGCGGCGACGTTGCAGCGCGTCCCCATGCGCGACCCGCTGCGCGGGACGCGCGCGCACGTCGGCGCTCTGCTCGAGGCGAGCCCCGACGCATCGACGCTCCTGGCGGCGCTCGGCGCCACCTGACGGTCCGGCTCGCGGGACTGACGTGGGTCTGTCGCCAGTTGGGCCTAGGGTGGTGACCAGCAGGTCCGTGGGCGACACCCAGGAGGTCGTGATGGCTGGTCAGGAACGCGTCAACACCCGTCGGGACGACGAGGAACCGGCAGACGACGCCGCCCCGGCGGCGGCCGCGCCGTCGGCCCAGGCCCGCGATGCCGAGGTCGACGCGCTGCTCGACGAGATCGACGACGTGCTGGAGTCGAACGCCGAGCAGTTCGTCCGCGGGTTCGTCCAGAAGGGCGGTCAGTGAGCGCAGATGACGCCCGCTGACCTCACCGCCTCGGGGCGGCTCCCGCACGCATTCACCACGCCCGGGTCGTCGTCGTTCGTCGATTTCCTGGCCTCCCACGCCCCCGCGCTGCTGCCCGGCAACCGCCCGTTGCCGGTCGGCGACGTGCAGGCCCCGCACGGGACGACGATCGTCGCGCTCGCGTTCGACGGCGGCATCGTCATGGCGGGCGACCGCCGCGCGACGATGGGGTCGATGATCGCGAGCCGCGAGATCGAGAAGGTGTTCCCGGCCGACGAGTACTCGGCCGTCGGCATCGCCGGCACCGCGGGTCTCGCGGTCGAGCTCGTCAGGCTCTTCCAGCTCGAGCTCGAGCACTACGAGAAGATCGAGGGGAGCCTGCTGTCGCTGGACGGCAAGGCCAACCGGCTCGCGACCATGATCCGCGGCAACCTCGGGCTCGCGATGCAGGGGCTCGCCGTCGTCCCGCTGTTCGGCGGGTTCGACCTCGACCGGCGCGTCGGGCGCATCTTCTCCTACGACATCACGGGCGGTCGCTACGAGGAGCACGACCACCACGCGGTCGGCTCCGGCTCGGTCTTCGCGCGCGGGTCGCTCAAGAAGCTGTGGCGCTCGGGTCTCGACGTGGCCGGCGCCGTGCGGGTCGCCGTCGAGGCGCTCGTGGACGCCGCGGACGACGACTCGGCGACCGGCGGGCCGGACAGCACGCGGCGCATCTGGCCCGTGGTCGCGACCGTGACCGAGTCCGGGTACCTGCGGGTGTCGCAGGACGAGCTCGCCGCCATCGCGGCGGAGTCCGAGGCTCGCCGCCGGGCCACCCACACCGACCGCGGGGGTGCGCGATGAGCATGCCGTTCTACGTCTCGCCCGAGCAGCTCATGAAGGACCGGGCCGACTACGCGCGCAAGGGGATCGCGCGCGGCCGCTCGGTCGTCGTCGTGCAGTACGACGAGGGCATCGCGTTCGCCACGGAGAACGCGTCGCGAGCGCTGCACAAGGTCTCGGAGATCTACGACCGGATCGCGTTCGCCGCGGTCGGCAAGTACAACGAGTTCGAGAACCTGCGGGTGGCGGGCGTGCGCTACGCCGACCTGCGCGGGTACTCCTACGACCGCGTGGACGTCACCGCCCGTGGGCTGGCCAACGCCTACGCGCAGACCCTCGGGACCGTGTTCACCACGGAGTCCAAGCCGCTCGAGGTCGAGCTCGTGGTCGCCGAGGTCGGCAGCACGCCCGACGGGGACCAGATCTACCGGCTCGCCTACGACGGATCCGTGGCCGACGAGCACGGCTGGGTCGTGATGGGCGGGCAGGCCGACCGCCTCGACTCGGTCGTGAGCGCGGGCTGGTCGCCCGGGATGAACCTGCCCGACGTGCTGTCGCTCGCGGTCCACGCGCTGGGCACGCCCGCCGACGACGGCGGCTCGACGCGACAGATCCCGGCGACGCAGCTCGAGGTCGCGGTGCTCGACCGGACCCGCCCCCGGCGCACGTTCCGACGCTTGTCGGGGCCGCTGCTGGAGGACCTGCTGACGGCCTGATCCCGGGCACCGAGGCGACGACGTGAAGCGAGGCGAGTGACATGGACAGGCGGATCTTCGGCCTGGAGACCGAGTACGGGGTGACGTGCGCCGCCCAGGACGGGCGAGGGCTGTCGGCCGACGAGGTGGCTCGCTACCTGTTCCGCAAGGTGGTCGCGTGGGGGCGGTCGTCGAACGTCTTCCTGCGCAACGGCTCGCGGCTCTACCTCGACGTGGGCTCCCACCCGGAGTACGCCACCGCCGAGTGCGACGACGTCCGCCAGCTCATCACGCACGACCGCGCGGGCGAGCGGATCCTCGAGGGGCTCGTCGCGGACGCGCAGCAGCGGCTGGAGCACGAGGGGCTGCCGGGCACCATCCACCTGTTCAAGAACAACACCGACTCGGCCGGCAACTCCTACGGCTGCCACGAGAACTACCTCGTGCGGCGCCAGGGCGACTTCCAGCGGCTGTCCGACGTCCTCGTGCCCTTCCTCATCACTCGGCAGATCCTGACGGGTGCGGGCAAGGTGCTGACCACGCCGCGCGGCGCGGTCTACTGCCTCTCGCAGCGGGCCGACCACATCTGGGAAGCCGTCTCGAGCGCCACGACCCGGTCGCGTCCGATCATCAACACCCGCGACGAGCCGCACGCCGACGCCGAGCACTACCGCCGCCTGCACGTCATCGTCGGCGACTCCTCGATGGCCGAGCCCACGACCATGCTCAAGGTGGGCGCCACCGACCTGCTGCTGCGGATGGTCGAGGCCGGCGTGCCGATGCGCGAGATGGCGCTCGAGAACCCGATCCGCGCGATCCGCGAGATCAGCCACGACATGACCGGCAAGCACCAGGTGACGCTCGCCAACGGCCGTACCGCGACTGCGATCGAGCTGCAGGAGGAGTACCTCTCGCGCGTCGTCGACTTCGTCGACGCGCACGGCGGCCCGACCCCGGAGACGAAGCAGGTGCTCGACCTGTGGGAGCGCGGACTGCTCGCGCTCTCGACCGACAACCTCTCGCTCGTCGACCGCGAGCTCGACTGGGTCATCAAGTACCGGCTGATCGAGCGCTACCGGGCCAAGCACGACCTCGAGCTCTCGGACGTGCGCGTGCAGCGTCTCGACCTCGCGTACCACGACATCTCCCGCACCGAGGGGCTCTACAACCTGCTCGCGGCCAAGGGGCTCGTCGAGCGGCTCACGACGGATCTCGACGTGTTCGAGGCGACGGCCGTGCCGCCGCAGACGACCCGCGCCAAGCTGCGCGGCGACTTCGTCCGAGCGGCCCAGGAGGCTCGCCGGGACTACACCGTGGACTGGGTGCATCTGAAGCTGAACGACCAGGCGCAGCGCACCGTGCTGTGCAAGGACCCGTTCCGCAGCGTCGACGACAGGGTGGATCGGCTCATCGAGTCGATGTGACCGCGAGCTGCGCAGCGCGGGCCGTTCGCGCCGTGGGCCGGGCCCGATCTGCCCAGCCGAGGGTCGTACAGTGTGCGGCGGACCGGCGGCAGGCGCCGTTGCGGCCACTCGACCAACGGGACTCGAACGACGGGACTCGAAC
>JBCECL010000003.1:12311-35285 GCA_039207135.1 Brevundimonas sp. | reverse complement strand
ACGGGACTCGAACAACGGGACTCGAACAACGGGAAGGGACGACGTGCGACGACTGCAGGGAGCGATCGTGCTCGCCTTGGCAGCGACGCTCGCCGTCGCCGGGTGCAGCTCCGATCCCGAGGTCGCGCCGGACGTCACCGTCTCGGGCGAGCCCGGCACCGCGCCGACGATCACCTACGTGACCCCGCTCGAGGTCGGGTCGACGTTCCGCGAGCCGATCTGGCCGGGGACCGGCGACACGGTGGTCGCCGAGAAGCCGGTGCTCTTGGACTACTGGATCGAGGACGCCACCGACGCGTCGCTCGTGAAGGAGAGCTACTCGACGAGCCCGGTCACGCGCATCATGACCGAGGCTGACCTCGGTTCGGACCTGTACAAGACGCTCAAGGGCCAGAAGGCCGGCGCGCGCCTGCTCCAGGTGAGCCCCGGCAAGGGGTCGGGAGCCGGTGCGGACCCGACGGTGACCGTCGTCGACCTGCTACGCCTCCGAGCAAACGGCCAGAAGGTCCCGCCGCGCGCCGACCTGCCGGTGGTCACGCT
The DNA here is from genome assembly GCA_039207135.1 of Brevundimonas sp. Lineage (GTDB taxonomy): Bacteria > Actinomycetota > Actinomycetes > Actinomycetales > Cellulomonadaceae > Cellulomonas. The sequence goes on along the minus strand of JBCECL010000003.1, from coordinate 34,745 downwards.
CGCCGCGGACGGCGAGCCGAGCATCAAGGCCACGGGGAAGGCTCCGCCGACGGACCTCGTCACCCAGCCGCTCATCCGAGGCGACGGCGCCCAGGTGACGGCCGCGGACACGGTGACGGTGCAGTACACGGGCTTCTCGTGGAAGAACGGGGAGGCGTTCGACTCGACGTGGACGCACGGCGTGCCGTCGACGTTCTCCTTGCAGGACGTGCCGACCTGGGCCGACGGGCTCGTCGACCAGCCCGCCGGCAGCCAGGTCATGCTCGTGGTCCCGCCGACCTACGCGCTCGGAGCGACCGAGAGCAAGGCCCTGACCGGCCAGACGGTCGTGTTCGTCATCGACATCCTCGCCACCAGAACCCCTCAGGGAGCGGACTCGTGACCCTCGCGCTGCGCGTGATCCCGTGCCTCGACGTCGACGCGGGCCGCGTCGTCAAGGGCGTGAACTTCGAGAACCTGCGCGACGCGGGCGACCCCGTCGAGCTGGCCCACCGCTACGACGCCGAGGGCGCGGACGAGCTGACGTTCCTCGACGTGTCCGCCTCCTCGGGCAACCGCGCGACCACGTACGACGTGGTGCGACGCACGGCGGAGGAGATCTTCGTCCCGCTCACCGTGGGTGGCGGCGTGCGGACGGTCGACGACGTGGACCGCCTGCTGCGCGCCGGCGCCGACAAGGTCGGCGTGAACACGGCGGCGATAGCGCGCCCCGAGCTCATCGCGGAGATCGCGCAGCGGTTCGGGAGCCAGGTGCTCGTGCTCTCGGTGGACGCGCGCCGGGTGACGGGCGAGACCCGCACCGACTCGGGCTACGAGGTCACCACGCACGGCGGCCGTCAGGGCACGGGCATCGACGCCGTCGCCTGGGCGGCGCGCGCGGCCGAGCTCGGCGCCGGCGAGATCCTGCTGAACTCGATGGACGCCGACGGGACGAAGGACGGGTTCGACCTCAAGATGCTGCGCGACGTGCGCAGCGAGGTCTCGGTCCCGCTGATCGCGAGCGGAGGCGCGGGCACGCCCGAGCACTTCGTCGAGGCTGCTCGCGCGGGCGCCGACGCGGTGCTGGCCGCGAGCGTGTTCCACTTCGGCGCGATGACGATCGCCGACGTCAAGGCGGCCCTGAGCGCCGCGGGCGTGACCGTCAGGTGACCGTCGCCTGACGCGGCTCAGGCGACGGGGAGCCGCTCGCTGAGGATCTCGAGGTCGACGGCGTCGCCCTCCAGGCGCACGTCGGCTGCCGCGCCTCGCCCGTTCGCCCACAGGACCAGCTCCGGGACCGCGCCGCGCACGACGACCGTGCCGTTCGGCTCGCTCGGCTTGTGCGTCCGGCGTCGCGCACCGTCGTCGCGCACGAGGACGACGCCGACGGGCACGCCGCGCAGGCGCATCCCGGCGGTGCGCAGGAGCTGGCTCCACAGCGCGTCGGCGAGGCCGGGTTCGAGCTCGCGCGGGGGCACCGGACCGGCTCCGCGGCGGACGTCCTCGGCGTGCACGAACAGCTCGACGAGGTTGGCGGCGTCGCCCCCGAGCGCGACCGGAGACCACCGGGGCGCACCGGCCGCGACGCGCTCCACCAGGGCGCGGTAGGTCTCGTCGGTCCCGGCCTCCTGCGCCAGCTCCTCGATCGCCGCTTCGGTGTGCGCGGCGAGAGCCGGGACGACGATGCCGGCCGCGACGACCAGGGAGGACTCGCGCAGCACGACGTGTGCCGCCAGGTGGCGGGCCTGCCAGCCTTCGCACAGGGTGGGGGAGTCGTACCTGACCGCCAGGAGGTCGTCGGCGAGCTGTCGGCGCAGGAGCGGGTGCCAGGTCACACGAGCATGCTCGCACGGCGCCGCTGGCATTCGAGCCTCGTGCCCCGCGCTCGCTCCGCGCTGGGGCTGTCGGACCTGCGTGAGAGCATGTCTGTTCCCCCGATCAACTCTCTCGAAGGTCGTGCCGTGCCCGCTCGTGCCAACGCTGTCCCGTCGCCCGCCGCGCTGCGTGGATCGACGCTGGCACGAGGCGCGAAGCTCGTCGGGCGCGCGATCCGTTCCCACCCGTGGGTCTACACGATCGCGATCGGCGTCTCGGCGGTGTTCGGCGCCGTGACCGTCGGCGTGAGCCGCGTGCTCGGCTGGGCCACCGACTCGGTCGTGGTGCCCGCGCTCGACGGCGATCCCGTCGCGCGCGGTCGCATCTGGCACGCCGGTCTGGTCATCGCGGCCGTTGCCGTGACGCTCGCGTTCTCGGTCGCGCTGCGCCGGATCTTCGCGGGCCTCGGCTTCGCGCTCGTGCAGGAGGACCACCGGCTCGCGGTGACGCGGCAGTACCTCCGGCTGCCGTTGTCGTGGCACCGGCGTCACCCGGCGGGGCAGCTGCTGTCGAACGCGGGGGCCGACGTCGAGGCTGCGACGACCGTGCTCAACCCCCTGCCGTTCGCGCTCGGGGTGCTCGCCATGATCGTCGTCGCGAGCGTGGGGCTCTTCCGCACGGACGTGTACCTCGCGATCGCCGCGCTCGCCGCGCTGCCCCTGACGCTCGTCGCCAACCTCGTGTTCCAGCGGTACATGTCTCCCGCGATCACGCACGCGCAGCAGCTGCGCGCGGAGGTCGCCGACGTCGCGCACGAGAGCTTCGAGGGTGCCGTGCTCGTCAAGTCGCTCGGCACCCAGGCGCGCGAGGAGGCGCGGTTCAGCGAGCGCGCCGCTCAGCTCGCGGCGGCGAACGTGCGCGTCGGCACGGTGCGCGCGTTCTTCGATCCCGTGATCGACCTGCTGCCGAACCTCGGGACCCTCGCGGTGCTCGTGGTCGGGACCTCGCGCGTGATCGACGGGGCGATCGACACCGGCGACGTCGTCGGCGCCGCGTACCTGCTCACGCTGCTCGCCTTCCCGGTGCGCGCGTTCGGCTGGGTGCTCGGCGACCTTCCGCGGGCGCTCGTCGGGCACGACCGCATCGCTCGGGTCCTCGACGCCCGTTCGGACCAGCCGGCCGGGAACGATCCCTGGCGCGGCACGGGCGCCGGCGCACGCGTCGAGCTCGACGGCGTGACGCGGACCGTGAAGTCACCCGACGGCGACGTCGCGCTGGTGCGCGACGTGCACCTCGACGTCGCACCGGGCCGGACGGTCGCGGTCGTGGGCCCGACGGGCTCGGGCAAGACGAGCCTCGTCGCGCTCGTCGCGCGGCTCGCCGATCCCAGCTCGGGATCCGTCCGGGTGGGCGGGGTCGACCTGCGCCAGCTCTCCCCGGCCGAGCTCGCGGCGCACGTCGCCTTCGTCGCGCAGTCGACCTTCGTGTTCGAGGACACCGTGCGCGGGAACGTGTCGCTCGCCGACCCCGGCGAGGACGGTGCGCCCAGCGACGACGAGGTCTGGGCCGCACTGCGCCTCGCTCGGGTCGACGACGTCGTCCGGGCGCTGCCGGACGGTCTCGACGCCGAGATCGGCGAGCGCGGTGCCAACCTCTCGGGCGGCCAGCGGCAGCGGCTCGCGCTCGCCCGCGCGCTCGTCCGTCGGCCTCGCGTGCTCGTCCTCGACGACGCGACGTCTGCGGTCGACCCGCGCATCGAGCAGGAGATCCTCACGGGCCTGCGCCGCGACGAAGGAGCCCCGACCGTGCTCCTGGTCGCCTACCGGATGTCGTCGGTGCTGCTCGCGGACGAGGTCGTGCACCTCGATCACGGCCGCATCGTCGACCGCGGCACGCACGCCGAGCTGCTCGCCCGGGACGCCGGCTACCGCGAGCTCGCGACCGCCTACGAGCGCGAGACCGAGCGCCGGGTCGCCGCCGCGGCGGACGAGCACGCGACCGAGGCGGGGGTGGCCCGATGAGCCACCACACGATGGCCCCCGCGAGCACCCTCGGGGTGCTCGCGACCCTGCGCCGCGGCACCCAGGTCTCGCCCGAGCTCCTCGACGGCCTCGTCGTGACCGTGCTGCTCGCGGTGGTCGCGGCGGTCGGGCGCGTCGTCGTGCCGATCGCGGTGCAGCAGACCGTGGACACCGGCATCCTCGCGCCGGCCGGGCCCGACCTCCAGCGCGTGATCCTGCTGTGCACCGTCGCGACGGCCGTCCTGCTGATCGGTGCGGCCTGCTCGACCTACGTCAACATCCGGCTCTTCCGGGCGAGCGAGGCGGGTCTGCTGACCCTGCGCGTGCGTGCGTTCCGGCACGTCCACGACCTGTCCGTGCTCACCCAGAACACCGAGCGGCGCGGCTCGCTGGTCTCGCGCGTGACGTCGGACGTCGACACGATCTCGCTGTTCGTCCAGTGGGGCGGGATCATGCTGCTCGTCTCCGGGCTCCAGATCCTGGTGGCGACCGCGCTGATGGTCGTCTACTCGTGGCAGCTCGCCGTGCTGGTGTGGCTCTGCTTCGTCCCGCTCGTCGTGGTGCTGCAGCCCTTGCAGAAGCGCGTGAACGCGCGCTACACGGCCGTGCGCGAGCGGTACGGCGCGATGCTCGGGGCGGTGTCCGAGGCCGTCGTCGGTGCGGAGACGGTGCGGGCCTACGGCGTGGCCGCGCGCACGCAGCGACGGATCGACGCGACGATCGCCGGCACGCGGCGAGCGCAGGTGCGGGCCCAGAACCTCGTCGCGACCGTGTTCGCGTCGGGCGTCCTCGTCGCGAACCTCGTGCTCGCGATCGTCGTCGTCGCGGGCACCCACCTCGGGATCGCGGGCGAGCTCAGCGCGGGACAGCTGCTCGCGTTCCTGTTCCTCGTGCAGCTGTTCACCGGGCCCGTCCAGATGGCGACCGAGGTGCTCAACGAGCTCCAGAACGCCGTCGCGGGCTGGCGCCGGGTCCTCGGCGTGATCGAGACGCCAGTCTCTGTCCCCGACCCCGGCCCGGACGGCGTGCCCTCGCCACGCGGACCCGCGGCGCTCGAGCTGGTCGGCGTCCACTTCTCCTACCCCGATGGCCCGCCCGTCCTGCGGGACGTGCACCTCCACGTCCCGGCCGGCGCGTCGGTCGCGGTCGTCGGTGCGACCGGGTCGGGGAAGACGACCATCGCGCGCCTCGTCGCGCGGTTCACCGACCCGTCGTCGGGCCGCGTCCTGCTCGACGGCGCCGACCTGCGCGACCTGTCGCTCGCGGCGCTGCGTGAGCGGGTCGTGCTCGTGCCCCAGGAGGGCTTCCTGTTCGACGGGACGCTCGGCGCCAACATGGCGTACGGGCTGCGCAACGGGGGTGACCCCGCCGCGGATCGCGCGAGCGTGGTCGCGGCGGTCGAGGCGCTGGGTCTGGACGGCTGGGTCGGCGAGCTCGGGCGCGGGCTGGACACCCCTGTCGGGCAGCGGGGCGAGTCGCTGTCGGCGGGGGAGCGCCAGCTCGTCGCGCTCGTGCGTGCGTACCTGGCGTCGCCCGACCTGCTGCTGCTCGACGAGGCCACCTCGGCGGTCGACCCGGCGACCGAGGTGCGCATCGCCCGCGCCCTGTCGTCGCTCACGCGCGGTCGCAGCACCCTGACGATCGCCCACCGGCTCTCGACGGCCGAGGCGGCCGACGCGGTCGTCGTGCTCGACGCGGGCGTTGTCGTCGAGCACGGGCACCACGACGACCTCGTCGCGCGCGACGGGTTGTACGCGGCGATGCACCGGGCCTGGGTGTCGCAGACACGGTAGGCCGCGTGTCGGGCGCTGGCGCTGGCGCGGGCACTGCGCACGCGGACGCCGTCCACGGGCGCGACCCGTGCGTGGCAGGATCGGCACGTGCCTGAGACCGCCCCCCTCCTGGACCCCGACATCGCCGCGCGCCTCAAGCGCGACGAGCACGGGCTCGTCGCCGCCGTCGTGCAGCAGCACGACTCGCGAGAGGTGCTCATGCTCGGCTGGATGGACGACGAGGCGCTGCGTCGCACGCTGACCTCTGGACGCGTCACGTTCTGGAGCAGGTCCCGCCAGGAGTACTGGCGCAAGGGCGACACGTCCGGCCACCGGCAGTACGTCAGGTCCGTCAGCATCGACTGCGACGGCGACGCGTTGCTGGTCGCCGTCGACCAGGTCGGCGCGGCGTGCCACACGGGCGCGCACACGTGCTTCGACGCCGGGGGCCACCTTCCCGCGGTCGTCGGCGACCGGACCCAGACCGACGACAGTGACACGAACGAGACGAGCCACGGAGGACGAGCATGACCACGCCCACCCCGCAGACCCCGCACGTCGAGGTCCCCTGGGGCGCGACGTGGCCGTCCGTCGAGGAGTTCCGCACGCTCGCCCGCGACCGTCGCGTGATCCCCGTCGTGCGCCGTCTCCTCGCGGACGACACGACGCCCGTGGGGCTCTACCGCACGCTCGCGGGCGGCCGTCCGGGCACGTTCATCCTCGAGTCCGCCGAGTCCGACGGCACGTGGGGCCGCTACTCGTTCGTCGGCGTCAACGCGCGCGCGACGCTCAGCGTGCGCGACGGCCAGGCTGTCTGGACCGGTGACATCCCCGTCGGCGTGCCCGCGGAGGGCGACGTGCTCGACGTGCTGGGCGAGACGCTCGACGTCCTGCGCACCCCCGCGCTCCCTGGCCTGCCGCCGCTGACCGGCGGCCTCGTGGGCGCGCTCGGCTGGGACGTGGTGCACCACTGGGAGCCGACGCTGCCCACCAAGGCGCCGGAGGAGCTCGACGTCCCCGAGCTCACGCTGCTCCTCGCGACCGACCTGGCTGCGGTGGACCACCACGACGGCTCGGTGTGGCTGATCGCCAACGCGATCAACTTCGACGACACCGACGCACGCGTCGACGAGGCCCATGCCGAGGCGGTCGCCCGTCTCGACGCCATGCAGGCGGCGCTGCTGCACCCCGCCGAGTCCGGGGTGGCCGTGCTCGCCGACGTGCCCGAGCCGGAGCTGAGGTTCCGCTCGACGCGCGACGAGTACGAGCAGCAGGTCCGTTTCGGCAAGGAGGCGATCCGGGACGGCGAGGTCTTCCAGGTCGTGATCTCGCAGCGCCTGGACCTGGACTGCCCGGCGGACCCGCTCGACGTGTACCGCGTGCTGCGGACGATCAACCCGAGCCCGTACATGTACTACGTGCAGCTGCAGGACCCCGACGGGCGCGACTTCGCGGTGGTCGGGTCGAGCCCCGAGACGCTCGTCAAGGTCTCGGACGGCCACGTCACGACGTTCCCGATCGCCGGCTCGCGCCCGCGCGGCGCGACGCCCGAGGAGGACCGCGCGCTGGCCGACGAGGTGCTGGCCGACCCGAAGGAGCGCGCCGAGCACATCATGCTCGTCGACCTGTCGCGCAACGACCTGGTCAAGGTCTGCGAGCCGAGCAGCGTCGAGGTCGTGGACTTCATGGCGATCAGCCGCTTCTCGCACATCATGCACATCACGTCGACGGTCGTCGGACGGCTGCGTCCCGGCGCCACGGCGCTGCAGACGCTCACCGCGACGTTCCCGGCGGGGACGTTGTCGGGCGCGCCGAAGCCCCGGGCCATCGCGCTGATCGACGAGGTCGAGCCGGCGCGCCGCGGGATCTACGGCGGGACGGTCGGGTACTTCGACTTCGCGGGCGACATGGACATGGCGATCGCGATCCGCACCGCGCTCATCCGCGAGGGGCGCGCGAGCGTCCAGGCGGGCGGTGGCATCGTCGCGGACTCGGTCCCGGCGCTGGAGTACGAGGAGTCGCGCAACAAGGCGGCCGCAGCGGTCCGGGCCGTGCAGATCGCGTCCCGGCTGCGACGGGCCGGGGCGTGAGCCAGGCCGACGACGCCGCCGCGAGCGAGGCGCGCGCGGCCGACGAGCCGCGGCCCGCCGCCCGCCGATCGGGTCGTGGCCGAGCCGCGGGCGTCCTGCTCCTGCTCGCCGGACTGACCGGCGTCACCGCCCTGCCCACGTGGTTCACCACGACCGTCGCGACCGCGCTCGACCCGCACGTCGTCGTGCACGCGTCGGGGACAGACGTCGCTCCGGCCGTCCCGGCGGCCGCCCTGGTGCTCCTGGCGTGCGCGGCGGCGGTCGCGCTCGTGGGGCGCGTCGCGCGCTGGGTGGTCGTCGCCGTCGTCGTCGGCGCAGGGCTGCTCGTGACCGTCGCCGCGTCCCGGGCGCTGGCCGACCCGTGGACGGCCGGGCTGCACGAGCAGGTGGTCGCGGCGACGGGTGTCGCCACCGACGACGGCGCCGTGACGGTCTCGCTGTGGCCGTACGCGAGCGTGGTCGCGGGGCTGGTGGTCGTCCTCGCGGCCGGGTGGCTCGCACGTTCGTCGCGAAGCTGGCCCGGTCCGTCGCGCCGGCACGAGGGGACGACGGGCGCGAAGGCGGTCGTCGACGACGAGCGCACGGCCTGGGACGCCCTGTCGCGCGGCGACGACCCGTCGTGAACTGCGGCTGCGCGGCGCCGCGGTCCGCTAGGGTTAAGGCCGAACTTCGCACGGAGGGCACCACCTGATGGCTGACAACACCTTGGCGCACCGCGCCCAGAACGCGACGACGACCGAGAGCGTGCACCTGCCGCCCAGCGCCGCGCCGACGAACCACGGCAAGACCCTCGCCGCGTGGGTGACGTGCTGGACGATCGTCATCGGAGGCGTCATCGCCGGGGTCGCCGTGGCGTTCGCCCAGGTGTGGGGCTTCTGGCTCGGCCTCGGCATCTGCGTCGCCGGCATCGTGGCTGGCCTCGTGCTCAAGGGCATGGGCTACGGCCAGGGTGGCGAGCAGACGATCGCCCGTCAGAAGGCCAACGGCGGGCACTGACCGCCGGGATCGACCCCACTGATTCGAGCCCGACCCGTCGGGCCGCACCACCAGCAGGATCGCAGCACCGAGGCAACACCGACGTTCCCACGACGACCGTCCGGAGAGTTCCGGGCGGCCGCACCGCGACCCAGGAGTCCCCGATGTCGACGCCCGACCAGCCGCAGAACCCCAACGGCGACCAGTACCCGGTCGACCCGTTCCGCAAGCCCGACGAGACGCAGCCGCCGGCCGCGCCGCAGTACGGCGCTCCGCAGCCTCCGTCGCCGTACGGGGCTCCGCAGCCTCCGCAGTACGGCGCGCCGCAGTATCCAGCGCCGCAGTACGGTGCACCGCAGTACCCGGCGGGCCAGTACGGGGCTCCCCAGTACGGCGCGCCGCAGTACGGCGGCCCGCCGCCGCAGAGCTACCTCGTGTGGGCGATCCTCGTCACGGTCTTCTGCTGCCTCCCGCTGGGCATCGCGTCGATCGTCTTCGCGTCGCAGGTGAACTCGAAGTTCCAGGCAGGCGACTACGCGGGCGCCGCGGCCTCCTCCCAGAAGGCGAAGCAGTTCGCCATCTGGGGTGCCGTCGTGGGCGTCGTCGTCGGGATCATCTGGGGCGCCGTCGTCGGCATCGGCGGCGGCATGAGCGGCTCGTCGAGCTCGGGCATCTGACGGACGAGAGTGGTCTAGCAGTGGCTGCGCCCGACGAAGCATCGACGCTCGTCGGGCGCGCCGCTGCCCCCCGCCTGTCGCGCATGGCGGGGCCGGCCGCGGTCGCGGCGGCGGCCACGGGCGTGCTGGTGCTGCTGGCCCGGGTCGACCCGAGCCAGCCCGGGCACTACCCCACGTGCCCGTTCCTCTTCCTGACCGGGATGTACTGCCCGGGCTGCGGCTCCTTGCGCGCGCTGCACGACCTGACCCGGCTGGACGTCGCCGGCGCCTGGGGGATGAACCCGCTGCTGGTGCTGACGCTGCCGGTCGTGATCGCCGCGTGGATCGGCTGGACGGTGCGCACCGCGCGTGGACGGCCGCGGAGCCTGGTCGTCCCGGCGCGAGCGATCAACGGCTTCCTCGTCCTGGTGCTCCTGTTCTGGGTCGCCCGCAACGTCCCGGCGCTCGCACCCTGGTTGGCGCCGTAGCCCGTCTTCGGGCAGCCCGGCCGGGCCGATCCCACTGGGCGGGCTGTGGTCAGGGTCACCTGCGCGCGCCCATAGGATGTCCGATGGATCCCGCCCCGGTTGTCGGCGCCGCGGGATGCGTGACCCGGGGAGGGGTGAGGCTCCGATGACCGTGCTGGACGACATCGTCGCTGGTGTCCGTGAGGACCTGGCTCAGCGTCAGGCCGCGACGTCGCTGGACGTGCTCAAGGCGGCAGCGCTCAAGCGGCCGTCGGCCATCGAGGCCGTGAACCGGCTCCGCGTCGAGGACGCGGTGACCGTGATCGCCGAGGTCAAGCGCTCGAGCCCGAGCAAGGGCGCGCTCGCGAAGATCGCCGACCCGGCCGCGCTCGCCGCCGAGTACGAGAAGGGCGGCGCGACCGTCATCTCGGTGCTGACCGAGCAGCGCCGGTTCCACGGCTCGCTCGCGGACCTGGACGCGGTCCGCGCGAAGGTCGACATCCCGGTGCTGCGCAAGGACTTCATCGTCACGCCGTACCAGGTGTGGGAGGCGCGAGCGCACGGGGCGGACCTGTGCCTGCTGATCGTCGCCGCGCTCGAGCAGACGGTGCTCGAGTCGCTCGTCGAGCGCGTCCACTCGCTCGGCATGACGGCGCTCGTCGAGGTGCACGACACCGAGGAGGTCGCGCGCGCGGTGGACGCCGGTGCGCGAGTCATCGGCGTCAACGCCCGCAACCTCAAGTCGCTCGAGGTCGACCGCACGACGTTCTCGCGAGTGGCGCCGTCGATCCCGTCGGACATCGTCAAGATCGCCGAGTCCGGCGTGCGTGGCCCGCACGACGTCATGGACTACGCGCGCGCCGGCGCCGACGCGGTTCTGGTCGGTGAGGCGCTCGTCACCGACGACGCGCCGCGCGAGTCCGTCGCGGATCTCGTTGCCGCCGGTGCGCACCCTTCGCTCCGGGCGGTTCGACAGTGAGCGGAGACGCGGTGACCGGCCGCCCGGGCGTGCAGCCCGCTGAGGCGAGCGGTCCGCTCGCGTCGCACACCGGTCCGTACTGGGGTGACTTCGGTGGCAGGTTCGTGCCCGAGGCGCTCATCGCCGCGCTCGACGAGCTCGACACGGCGTACCACAAGGCCCAGGCGGACCCGAGCTTCGGCGCCGAGCTCGCACGGCTGCACCGCACCTACACGGGTCGCCCGAGCCCGCTGACGGAGGTGCCGCGCTTCGCCGCCCACGTCGGCGAGGGCGTGCGCGTGTTCCTCAAGCGCGAGGACCTCAACCACACGGGCTCGCACAAGATCAACAACGTGCTGGGCCAGGCGCTGCTCGTCAAGCGCATGGGCAAGACGCGCGTGATCGCCGAGACGGGTGCCGGCCAGCACGGTGTCGCCACCGCGACGGCCGCCGCTCTCATGGATCTCGAGTGCACGATCTACATGGGCGAGGAGGACACGCGCCGCCAGGCGCTCAACGTCGCTCGCATGGAGCTGCTCGGCGCCAAGGTGGTCCCGGTGACCATCGGCACGCGCACGCTCAAGGACGCGATCAACGAGGCGCTGCGCGACTGGGTCGCGAACGTCGACTCGACGCACTACCTGCTCGGCACCGTGACGGGGCCGCACCCGTTCCCCGAGATGGTGCGCGACTTCCACAAGGTCATCGGCGAGGAGGCGCGCGCCCAGCTCGGTGCGGAGATCGGCCGGCTGCCGGACGCGGTCGTCGCGTGCGTGGGTGGCGGATCGAACGCGATGGGGATCTTCAACGCGTTCCTCGACGAGCCCGACGTGCGCCTGTTCGGTTTCGAGGCCGGCGGCCTCGGCGTCGCGAGCGGCAAGCACGCCGCGCGCTTCTCGGGCGGTGAGCCGGGGGTGCTGCACGGCGCCCGGTCGTACCTCCTGCAGGACGACGACGGCCAGACGCTGCCCAGCCACTCGGTCTCGGCTGGGCTGGACTACCCGAGCGTCGGGCCCGAGCACTCCTGGCTGCACGAGATCGGTCGCGCGCAGTACCGGCCGGTCAGCGACGACGAGGCGATGGACGCGTTCCGCCTGCTGTGCCACACCGAGGGGATCATCCCGGCCATCGAGTCGGCGCACGCTCTCGCGGGTGCGATCCAGCTCGGTCGTGAGGCGCGCGAGTGGTCCGACGAGCCGGTGATCCTGGTGAACCTGTCGGGGCGCGGTGACAAGGACGTGGCCACCGCTGCCGCGTGGTTCGGGCTCATCGAGGACGAGCCGACGGTGCTGGCCGACGAAGGAGAACAGCTGTGACGGTGGGCGTCGTCTCTCCGGTGGGGGACCACCTCGACGCGTTGCGCGCGCAGGGCCGGGCGGCCCTCGTGGGCTACCTCCCGGTGGGCTACCCGACGGTGCCCGGCTCGGTCGAGGCGGTGCGCACGATGATCGACGCGGGCGTGGACATCGTCGAGCTCGGCATGCCGTACTCGGACCCGGTGATCGACGGACCCGTCATCCAGCAGGCCGCTGACGCCGCGCTGCGCAACGGCACCAAGGTGAGCGACACGATCCGCGCCGTCGAGCAGCTGGCCGGCCGGGGCGCGCCGATCGTCGTGATGACCTACTGGAACCTGGTGCTCCGCTACGGGGTCGAGGCGTACGCGCGCGACCTCGCCTCGGCGGGTGGCGCCGGGCTCATCACGCCGGACCTCATCCCCGACGAGGCGGCCGACTGGATCGCAGCCTCGGACGCGCACGGCCTGGACCGCATCTTCCTGGTGGCGCCCAGCTCGACGCCCGAGCGGCTCGCAGCGACGGCCGCGGCCTCGCGTGGCTTCGTCTACGCCGCCTCCGTCATGGGCATCACCGGTGAGCGGACCACGGTCGGCTCGCGCGCGCAGCAGCTCGTGGCCGACACCCGTGCGGCCGGCGCCGAGCGAGTCTGCGTGGGTCTGGGCGTCTCGCGTCCCGACCAGGCGGCGGAGATCGCCACGTACGCGGACGGCGTGATCGTCGGGACCGCGCTCGTGCGCACGCTCCTGGACGCGCCCGACCACGTGTCCGGCCTCGACGCGCTCGCGTCGACCACGGCAGCGCTGGCAGCCGGCATCGCCGGGGTGGCGAGATGATCGCGTCGATCCCGAGCCCGTCGCAGGGCGTGTGGAACCTCGGACCGCTCCCGATCCGGGCCTACGCGCTCGCGATCCTCGTCGGCATCGTCGCGGCCGTGTTCATCGCTCGTCGCCGGTGGGCGGCCCGTGGCGGGAACCCGGACACGATCGTCGAGATCTCCTTCTGGGCCGTGCCATTCGGCATCGTCGGCGGCCGGATCTACCACCTGATCACCTCGCCTGAGCAGTACTTCGGCGAGGGCGGCCACCCGTGGCACGCGCTCAAGATCTGGGAGGGCGGCCTCGGGATCTGGGGTGCGATCGCGTTCGGAGCTGTCGGCGCGTGGATCGGTGCACGTCGCCAGGGCGTCAAGCTCGCGCCGTTCGCCGACGCGGTGGCCCCCGGCCTGCTCGTCGCGCAGGCGATCGGGCGGCTCGGCAACTGGTTCAACCAGGAGCTGTTCGGCGCCGCCGTGAGCAAGAACCTGCCGTGGGGCCTGGAGATCGACGACAAGCACCTGCCCGACGGCTACCCGTCGGGCACGCTGTTCCACCCGACCTTCCTGTACGAGCTGCTGTGGAACCTCGGCGGTGCCGCCCTGCTCGTGTGGGCCGACCGGAAGTTCAAGCTCGGGTACGGCCGGGTGTTCTGGCTGTACGTGATGGTCTACACCAGCGGACGGTTCTGGATCGAGCTGCTCCGGATCGACGACCAGGCCACGACGTTCCACCTTCTCGGCCTGCGTATCAACGTATGGGTCTCGATCGTGGCCTTCGTCGGCGCGCTGGTAGCGTTCGTCTTGGTCGGGCGCCGCCACCCCGGACGTGAGACGACCCTTCTGCTGGAACCCCCGACCACGCAGGAAGACGAGGACGAAGGCGCAGACCTGAGCCGCTGACCAGCGCGAAGGTGTGAGCCACCTCACAACAGGCGATCGGCCCGGAATTGTTTCCGAGTTGTATCGTCGCCACACGTCTGGGCCGACGACGTCCCGCGTTCCCCCCATTGTTCGTGCTATGCCCCGATGTCGTCGGGGTCCGTAAGGACGGTACTGATGTCGACGTCGCCCGTGAGTCCTGCATTGGCGGCTCCGCCCGGCTCAAGCTCGTACGCAGGCCTGTACGACCCCGCCGCGGAGCACGACGCCTGTGGTTTCGCGTGGGTCGCGACGCTGCGCGGGACGCCCGGACGCGACATCGTCGACGCCGGGCTCACCGCCCTGCTGAACCTCGACCACCGCGGTGCGGTCGGCGCCGAGGAGGACAGCGGCGACGGCGCCGGCATCCTCACCCAGGTGCCCGACGCGTTCCTGCGCGACGTCGTCGACGCCGAGCTTCCCCCCGCCGGCTACTACGCGATCGGCATGGCGTTCCTGCCGCGCGACGAGGCCGAGCGGGCGCGCACCGAGGCCGGGATCGAGGCGATCGCCGCCGAGGAGAAGCTCGAGGTCCTGGCGTGGCGCGACGTCGTCGTCACCGAGGACCTGGTGGGTCCGACCGCGCGCGCGTCCATGCCCTGCTTCCGTCAGCTCGTCGTCGCCGACCCGTCGCGCGAGCTCGCCGGGATCGCGCTCGACCGGCGCACCTACCGCCTGCGCAAGCGTGCCGAGCTCGAGCTCGGCACGTACTTCGCGTCGCTCTCGGCGCGCACGCTCGCGTACAAGGGCATGCTGACCACGGGCCAGCTCGAGCCCTTCTTCGCCGACCTGTCGGACCCGCGCTACGCGAGCGAGATCGCGCTCGTCCACTCGCGGTTCTCCACCAACACCTTCCCGTCGTGGCCGCTCGCCCAGCCGTTCCGGATCGTCGCCCACAACGGCGAGATCAACACGGTGCGCGGCAACCGCAACTGGGTCGCTGCACGTGAGGGCACCCTGTCGAGCGAGCTCATCGGCGACCTCGCGCCGCTGCTGCCCGTCTGTACGCCCGGTGGCTCGGACTCCGGCAGCTTCGACGAGGTCCTCGAGCTGCTGCACCTGGCCGGCCGCCCGCTGCCGCACGCCGTGATGATGATGATCCCGGAGGCGTGGGAGAACCACGCCCAGATGGACCCCGCTCGCCGGGCGTTCTACGAGTACCACTCCACGCTCATGGAGCCGTGGGACGGCCCCGCCGCGATGTCGTTCACGGACGGCACGCTCGTCGGCTCCGTGCAGGACCGCAACGGCCTGCGCCCCGGTCGCTACTGGGTGACCGAGGACGGGCTCGTCGTGTGCGCGTCGGAGGCCGGCGTCCTCGACATCGACCCCGCGACCGTCGTCGCGAAGGGCCGCCTCGAGCCGGGCCGCATGTTCCTCGTGGACACGGGCCAGGGCCGGATCATCGAGGACGACGAGCTCAAGAGCCAGCTCGCCTCGCAGCGCCCGTACGCGCAGTGGGTCCGCGAGAACTCGACCTATCTCGAGCAGCTGCCCGAGCGGGAGCACGTCGCGCACTCGGCGGCGTCGGTGCGGCGCCGCCAGCGCGCGTTCGGCTACACCGAGGAGGAGCTGAAGGTCCTGCTGGCCCCGATGGCCTCCGCGGGCGCCGAGCCGCTCGGTGCGATGGGTTCGGACACGCCCGTCGCGGTGCTGTCCACGCGGCCGCGCATGCTCTTCGACTACTTCACGCAGATGTTCGCGCAGGTGACGAACCCGCCGCTGGACGCGATCCGTGAGGAGCTCGTCACCTCGATCGGCGGCGCGATCGGTCCCGAGCCGAACCTGCTCGAGGACGGCCCGGACCACGCCCGCAAGCTGATCCTGCCGTTCCCGGTCATCGACAACGACCAGCTCGCGAAGATCGTGCACGTCGCGAAGGCGCCGTCGCTCGGGTTCCGCGCGACCACGATCCGCGGCCTGTACCGCGCTGCGGGTGGGGGAGCGGCGCTCGAGGCCCGCCTCGAGGAGATCTTCGCCGAGGTGGACCGTGCGGTCGCCGACGGCGTGAGCTTCCTCGTGCTCTCGGACCGCAACAGCGACGCCGAGCTCGCGCCGATCCCGTCGCTGCTCCTGCTGTCCGCCGTGCACCACCACACCCTGCGTCGGCACACGCGCACGCAGATCTCGCTCGTGGTCGAGGCCGGCGACGTCCGCGAGGTGCACCACGTCGCGCTGCTGATCGGCTACGGCGCCGCCGCGGTCAACCCGTACCTCGCGATGGAGACGGTCGAGGAGATGGCCCGCTCGGGCTACCTCGGCTCGGTCCCGCCCGAGAAGGCTGTCGCCAACCTCATCAAGGCGCTCGGCAAGGGCGTGCTCAAGGTCATGTCCAAGATGGGCATCTCGACGATCGCGTCGTACCGCGGCGCGCAGGTGTTCGAGGCGATCGGCCTGTCGCACGCGCTGGTCGAGCGCTACTTCACCGGCACGACGAGCCGCCTGGGTGGCATCGGCCTCGACGTCATCGCGGCCGAGGTCGCGGCGCGTCACGCCGACGCGTACCCCGCGAGCGGCAACCGTCTCGCGCACCAGCGGCTCGCCGTGGGCGGCGAGTACCAGTGGCGCCGCGACGGCGAGGACCACCTGTTCGACCCCGAGACGGTGTTCCGCCTGCAGCACGCGACGCGCACGCGGCAGTACGACATCTTCCGGCAGTACACCAACCGGGTCGACGAGCAGAGCACGCGCCTGATGACGCTGCGCGGGCTGCTCGAGTTCAAGACCGGCGTGCGCGAGCCGATCGACATCGACGAGGTCGAGCCCGTCAGCGAGATCGTCAAGCGGTTCAACACCGGCGCGATGTCGTACGGGTCGATCTCGGCCGAGGCGCACGAGACGCTCGCGGTCGCGATGAACCGGCTCGGCGCGAAGTCCAACACGGGTGAGGGCGGCGAGGACCCGGACCGCCTGTACGACCCCGAGCGCCGCTCGGCGATCAAGCAGATCGCCTCGGGCCGCTTCGGCGTCACGAGCGAGTACCTGACGAACGCCGACGACATCCAGATCAAGCTCGCGCAGGGCGCCAAGCCCGGCGAGGGCGGGCAGCTGCCCGGTCACAAGGTGTACCCCTGGGTCGCCAAGACGCGGCACTCGACGCCCGGCGTCGGCCTGATCTCGCCGCCGCCGCACCACGACATCTACTCGATCGAGGACCTCGCGCAGCTCATCCACGACGCGAAGAACGCGAACCCCCGCGCGCGCATCCACACCAAGCTCGTCTCCGAGTTCGGCGTGGGCACGATCGCCGCGGGCGTCGCGAAGGCGCACTCCGACGTCGTGCTCATCTCGGGTCACGACGGCGGCACGGGCGCGAGCCCGCTCACGTCGCTCAAGCACGCGGGGACGCCGTGGGAGATCGGCCTCGCCGAGACCCAGCAGACCCTCGTGCTCAACGACCTGCGCGACCGCGTCGTCGTCCAGGTCGACGGGCAGCTCAAGACCGGCCGCGACGTGCTCATCGGCGCCCTGCTCGGAGCCGAGGAGTTCGGCTTCGCCACGGCTCCGCTCGTCGTCAGCGGCTGCGTCATGATGCGCGTCTGCCACCTCGACACGTGCCCCGTCGGCGTCGCGACGCAGAACCCGGAGCTGCGCGCCCGCTTCACGGGCAAGCCCGAGTTCGTCGTGACCTTCATGGAGTTCATCGCTCAGGAGGTCCGCGAGCTGCTCGCACAGCTCGGCTTCCGCACGCTCATCGAGGCAGTGGGGCACGTCGAGCTGCTCGACACCCGCGCCGCGATCAACCACTGGAAGGCCGAGGGCCTCGACCTGGCCCCCGTCCTCGCGCAGCCCGTGCCGCTGCCCGGTTCGGCGCTGCACCAGACGCAGACGCAGGACCACGGCCTGGCGCGAGCGCTCGACAACCAGCTCATCGCGCTGGCTGCCGACGCGCTCGAGCGCCGCGACCCGGTCCGCATCGCCCTGCCGGTGCGCAACGTCAACCGCACGGTCGGCACGATGCTCGGCCACGAGGTGACCAAGCGGTACGGCGGCGCCGGGCTTGCCGACGACACGATCGACGTGACCCTGACCGGGTCGGCGGGGCAGTCGTTCGGCGCGTTCCTGCCGCGCGGCATCACCATGCGCCTGTTCGGCGACGCGAACGACTACGTCGGCAAGGGCCTGTCCGGTGGGCGGATCGTCGTGCGCCCCGACCGCAAGGCGGTGCTGTCCGGCGCGCACAACGTCGTCGCGGGCAACGTCATCGGCTACGGCGCGACGTCCGGGCAGATCTTCCTGCGAGGGCTCGTGGGCGAGCGGTTCGGCGTCCGCAACTCGGGCGCGACGCTGGTCGTCGAGGGCGTGGGCGACCACGGCTGCGAGTACATGACGGGCGGCACGGTCCTCGTGCTCGGCCGCACGGGCCGCAACTTCGGCGCCGGCATGTCCGGCGGCACGGCGTACGTGCTCGACCTGCGCACGGCCCTCGTCAACACCGACGCGGTCCGTACGGGCGAGCTGTCGCTGGACCCGCTGGACGACGACGACTTCGCGTTGGTGGAGCAGCTGCTCCGCGCGCACCACGAGGAGACGGGCTCGCCCGTGGCGGCCCAGCTCCTCGACGACCCTGCGGCCACGCGTGCCCGCTTCACGCGTCTGCTGCCCACCGAGTACGCCCGCGTCCGCGGCGCGCTGGCGAAGGCCGAGGCCGAAGGCCTCGACCCGTCCGCGCCCGGCGTGTGGGACCAGATCCTGGAGGTGGCCCGTGGCTGACCCCCGCGGCTTCCTGAAGGTTCGCGACCGCGAGCTTCCGCCGAACCGTCCCGTCGAGGTGCGTCTGCGCGACTGGAAGGACGTGCACGCCCACCTCGAGCAGGGCCAGCCGTTCCTCAAGGAGCAGGCCGGCCGCTGCATGGACTGCGGCATCCCGTTCTGCCACAACGGCTGCCCGCTCGGGAACCTCATCCCCGAGTGGAACGACCTGGTGTGGCGCGGGCAGTGGGGCGACGCGATCGACCGCCTGCACGCGACGAACAACTTCCCGGAGTTCACCGGCCGCATCTGCCCGGCCCCGTGCGAGTCGTCGTGCGTGCTCGGCATCAACCAGCCGGCCGTGACCATCAAGAACGTCGAGGTCTCGATCATCGACGAGGCCTTCGCGCAGGGCCTGGTCACGCCGCAGGTGCCGCAGCGGCTCACCGGTCACACGGTCGCCGTCGTCGGCTCCGGCCCCGCCGGACTGGCCGCGGCGCAGCAGCTGACGCGCGCGGGCCACACGGTCGCCGTGTACGAGCGTGACGACGCTGTCGGCGGGCTGCTCCGCTACGGCGTCCCGGACTTCAAGCTCGAGAAGGTCCACATCGACCGCCGGATCGAGCAGATGACCGCCGAGGGCACGCGCTTCCGCGCGGGCGTCGAGGTGGGCCGTGACGTGACCTGGGCGCAGCTCCAGGCGCGGTACGACGCGATCATCATCGCGACCGGCGCGACCGTCCCGCGCGAGCTGCAGGTGCCCGGCAAGACGCTCGGCGGCGTCCATCCCGCGATGGACTACCTGCACCAGGCCAACGCCGTGGCGGCGGGCAAGGCCGTCGAGGACCAGATCTCGGCCGAGGGCCGCCACGTCGTCATCATCGGCGGCGGGGACACCGGCTCGGACTGCCTCGGTACGGCGCTGCGCCAGGGCGCCGCGTCCGTGACGACTCTCGCGATCGGCAAGAAGCCGCCGGCGGAGCGTCCCGCGCACCAGCCGTGGCCCACCGACCCGATCACGTTCGAGGTCTCCTCGTCGCACGAGGAGGGTGGCGAACGCGCCTACCTCGCGTCGACGGTCGAGTTCGTCGGCGACGAGCGGGTCGAGCGCCTGCGTCTCGCGACGACCGAGTACCTGTCCGACGGCCGCCGGGTGCCCACCCCCGGCACCGAGCGCGAGATCCCCGCGGACCTCGTGCTGGTCGCCATGGGCTTCACCGGCCCCGAGACCACCCCGCTGACCGACCAGCTCGGCATCGAGCTCACCAGCAGGGGTCTCGTCACGCGTGACGAGGACTTCGCCACGACCGTGCCCGGCGTCTTCGTCGCCGGCGACGCGGGCCGCGGGCAGTCGCTCGTCGTGTGGGCCATCGCGGAGGGTCGCGCAGCGGCCGCCGCGGTGGACACGTATCTGTCGGGTGCCACCGAGCTTCCGAGCCCGGTCACCGCCTCCACGGTGGCAATGCGCCCCTGACCTCACCCGGATCGCGCTACCGCCCGGGGATCCCGGTCGGGCAGGACGTTCGGTCCGACCATCAGAACCCGAAAGGCATAGGCTCGCTTTCATGCGTAGAGCAAAGATCGTCTGCACCCTTGGTCCCGCGACCGAGTCCCTCGAGCAGATCCAGGCCCTGGTCGACGCCGGCATGGACGTCGCCCGAATCAACCGCAGCCACGGCGAGGCCAGCGAGCACGCCAAGGTGATCGCGAATGTGCGCGCCGCCGCGCAGTCGTCGGGTCGCTCCGTCGCGGTCCTCGTCGACCTCCAGGGCCCCAAGATCCGGCTCGGCCGGTTCATCGAGGGCAAGCACAACCTCGCGGTCGGTGACACCTTCACCATCACGACGGACGACGTCGAGGGCACCAAGGAGCGTGTCTCGACGACGTTCAAGGGCCTGACCGGCGACGTGAGCCCCGGCGACCCGATCCTCATCGACGACGGCAAGGTCCTCGTGCGCGTCATCAGCGTCGAGGGCAACGACGTGGTCACGCGCGTCGAGGTTCCCGGCACGGTCTCGAACAACAAGGGCCTCAACCTGCCCGGCGTCGCCGTGTCCGTGCCCGCGATGAGCGACAAGGACGAGGCCGACCTGCGCTGGGGCCTGGCACAGGGTGCCGACTTCATCGCGCTGTCGTTCGTCCGCAACGCGGCCGACTACGACGGTGTCCGCGCGATCATGGAGGAGGAGAACCGGGTCGTCCCGGTCATCGCCAAGATCGAGAAGCCGCAGGCCGTCGAGAACCTGGCCGAGATCGTCGCTGCGTTCGACGGCATCATGGTCGCTCGTGGTGACCTCGGCGTCGAGCTGCCGCTCGAGCAGGTCCCGCTCGTGCAGAAGCGTGCCGTCGAGCTCGCGCGCCGCAACGCCAAGCCCGTCATCGTGGCGACGCAGGTGCTCGAGTCGATGACCACCAACCCGCGCCCCACGCGTGCCGAGACGTCGGACTGCGCCAACGCGGTGCTCGACGGTGCGGACGCGGTCATGCTCTCGGGCGAGACCAGCGTCGGCGACTACCCGATCGAGACGGTCCGCACGATGGCTCGCATCATCGAGGCGACCGAGGAGCTCGGTCGCGAGCGCATCGCGCCCCTCGGCTCGACGCCGCACACGCGCGGTGGCGCCATCACGCGCGCAGCGGCCGAGATCGGTGAGACGGTCGGCGTGAAGTACCTGGTCACCTTCACCCAGTCGGGCGACTCGGCGCGCCGCATGTCGCGCCTGCGCTCCGCCATCCCGCTGCTGGCGTTCACGCCCGAGCACTCCGTCCGCAACGTCCTGTCGCTCTCGTGGGGCGTCCAGACGTACGAGGTGCCGAAGGTCGGCAGCACCGACGAGATGGTGCACCAGGTGGACCAGACGCTGCGTGCCAACGGCCTGGCCGAGGACGGCGACTACGTGGTCGTCGTCTCGGGCGCCCCGGTCGGCGTCGCGGGGTCGACGAACTCGATCGTCGTGCACAAGATCGGCGACGACGCGGGCGACCGCATCGCCTGACGCGTTCGTACGAGGGCGGGTCCGCGGTTGCGCGGGCCCGCCCTCGTCGTTCGTCAGCCGGTGCCCGTGGGTGCGGCCTCGCGACCAGCGGTCCGCACCGCTCCCGAGTGGTCGACGGTGATGACGAGGTCGGCGCCGTGCTCCACGGCCCAGCGCGGTCCGTCGCCGCCGAGCACGAGCACGCTCGTGGCGAGCACGTCAGCGTCGGTGAGGCTCGACGCGACGACGGTCGCCGCCACGAGCTCGAGCGCGTGAGACCCCCGACCGTCCCACACGTGCGCGCCCCGCTCGTAGGTTCCCGAGGTCGCGACGGCGCCGTCGCGCAGCGACAGGATCGCCAGGTGGCCACGCGGGTCGAACGGGTCGCGCACCGCGACCTGCCACGGCCTGCCGGGCTCCGGCTCGCCCGCCGTGGCGACGTCGCCGCCGGCGTTCACGCAGAAGCTCCGCACGCCGGCGTCGCGGAGCAGGTCCGCTGCCCTCTGGGCGGCCCACCCCTTGACGACCCCATCGGTGTCGAGCAGGCCCGCGGGGTCGACGACCCGGAACGCGTCGCCCGACGCGATGCGGGCGCGCTCGGCCACGGCGAGCACCTCGCGCACGTCGGGGCTCGCGGCCGTCGCCTCGAGCGCTCCGCGGCGGATGCGGCTGATCTCGCTGTCGGGTCGGAACCGGCTGAATCGCTCGTCGGCGTCGTGGAGCGCGGTGAACGCGGCGGCGACCGCGGCGTGCACGTCGACCGGCGCCCCGGCCGATGTCGCGTCCCGGACGTCGATCGACATCGGCACCCCCATCACGGTCTCGACGCGACGCACCGCTCAGCCGACCTGGTCGAGCGCGGACTGCAGGGACCTGCGGTAGCCCTCGGAGGTGTAGGTCGCACCGCTGACCGTGTCGATCCGGGCGGACCCGGCCGCGACGGCCTCGCGCGCGAGCAGCGGGGTGGCCCGCGCGTTGATCGCGATGCTGCGCGCGTGCGCGTG
>JBCECL010000003.1:1616-12211 GCA_039207135.1 Brevundimonas sp. | reverse complement strand
GCGCGAGCAGCGGGGTGGCCCGCGCGTTGATCGCGATGCTGCGCGCGTGCGCGTGCGGCGCCTGCAGGGTCGTGACGTCGGTGATCGTGTCGCCGCGGAACGTGACCGAGACCTGGACCGTCCCGTAGGTGACGCGCTCGGCGTCACCGACGACGGTGTGCGTTCCCTCGACCGTCGACGACGAGGTCGGGGTGTCCGAGGCCGGGTCGGTGTAGCGGACGACGGTCACGGCGGCGACGGCCACCGCCGCACCCGCGAAGATGATGGTGCCCCGCCAGGGTCGTGCCCTCACGACAGGCTCAGCTCCTCGAGGTGGATGGCCCGACGGTCGACGCCGAGCGCGCGAGCCGAGCGGACGACCGTCTCCGACATCCCGGCCGGCCCGCACACGAAGACCTCGCGGCTCGCGATGTCCGGGACGACCACCGCGAGCGGACCCGGTCCGAGCGGGTCGTAGCCGAGGTCGGCCCGGCGCCCGAGCAGGGGGACGTAGCGCAGCTCGGGTCTCACGGGGAACTCGCGCGCGAGGACCAGCGCCTGCGGCGAGTGCGCCCGGTGGACGACGACCACGTCGCTCCCGTCGGCGACGAAGTCCTCGGCGAGCGCCCGCACCGCGCCGATGCCCGCGCCGCCCCCGACGAGCAGGATCCGCCGACCCCGGGCGCGCGACGACGTGAGCCGGCCGAAGGGGCCCTCGAGCAGCACACGGGTGCCCGGCGCGATGGCGCGCACGTCGGCGGAGTGGTCGCCCAGCGCGCCGATCGTGAACCGCACGTGCTCGTCGGTCGGCACGATGGAGATCGAGTACGGGTGCGCGGTGAACGCGTGACGCGGGGTGAGGAACCGCACGAGGAAGAACTGCCCCGCGCGCGCCCGCAGGTGCTGGACGCCGGTTCCACGCAGCCAGACGCTGACGGTGTCGGGCGACTCGATCTGCACGGCCTCGACCCTCAGACCGAGGTGCACGTGCCGGATGAGGGGGAGGGCGACGCGCGACCACAGCAGCGCGGCGGCAGTCGCGACGTACAGCGCGATCCACGCCGAGCGCGCTACCGGGTCGGCGACGAGGTGCGACCCTGCGCGGATCTGGTGCCAGAACGTCAGGTAGATCGCGACGTACGTGGACAGGTGGATCGCGAACCACCACTCGTACGACAGGTGCCGGCGGACGAGCCGCGCGCTCGAGATGCCGACGGCCACGAAGAGCACGGTGCCGACGACCGCGAGCAGGAGGTCGGGCGTCCCGGCCACGAGGACGAGCACCTCGCCCCACGCCGTGCGGCGGTCGACGAGCATCGAGCCGAGGATCATCGCCGCGACGTGGCCCAGCACGAGCAGCACGACCGTCGTCCCGAGCGAACGGTGCCACGACACGAGCCGGTCGAGCCCGCAGGCACGCTCGAACCAGCGCACCCTGCCCACCAGCAGCAGCTGGGCGCACACGAGGAACGAGGCGAGCAGCCCGGCGAGCTCGCCGGCCGCGACGATCGCGAGCCCCGGTGACGCTCCGGGGACGGGAGGCGACCCGGCCCACCAGAACACGAACACTGCCGTGACGCCGACTCCGAGGACCGTGCGAACGGCGAGGGAGCCGACCGGCAGTGCCGGCGTCCGCGCGGTCGTCACAGCGTCAACACGTCGTCGTGGAGCATTCGGGCATTCTGGCGCGGATCGGGCCGCGTGGGAAGACCTTGCTGACCGGTAAGTCAGCAGAAAGTCAACTGGTGGACACCCGGCCCGTCAGGCCACGAGCTCGCAGCACGTGGCGCTCGAGCGGGGCGAAGACCAGCAGCTCGACGGCGATGCCGACCAGGAAGATCAGACCGATCGCGGCGACCACGAGCGCCATGTCGCTGGTCTCGCGTCCGATCGCGAGCACCTGGCCGAGGCCCGTGCCCAGCTGCGGCGACATCGTGATCAGCTCGGCGGCCATCAGCGAGCGCCACGCGAAGGCCCAGCCCTGCTTGAGCCCGCCCAGGAAGCCGGGAAGGGCTGCGGGCAGCAGCACGAAGCGGATGCGCGTCCAGCCTCGCGCGCCGAGCACCTGCCCGACCCGCAGGAACAGGGGCGGGACCTGGTCGGTCCCGGCGAGCAGGCCGTTGACGATCGACGGCACGGCGCCCAGGAGGATCACGGCGTAGATCGTGGCGTTGCTCAGCTGGAACCAGATGATGGCTGCGGGCACCCAGGCCACCGACGGCAGGGTCTGCAGGCCGGTGATGATCGGTCCGAGCGCGCGTCGCAGGAAGCTCGACGCCGCCAGCGCGATCCCGAGCGCCACGCCGAGGACGACGGACATCGCGAAGCCGACGATCGCCCGCTCGAGGCTGAGGCTGACCGCGCGCCACGCGCTTCCGTCCTTGACCGCGTCGACGAACGCCGACCAGGTGTCGGCCGGGCTCGGGAGGGCGTAGGGGGGCTTGAGCTCGAGCAGGTACGCGATCTGCCACAGGAGCACGAGCGCGGCGAGCGCCGTCAGCACGGGCCACACCGAGCGCCAGGCCTCGCGCCACCAGGGGCGGTGCGCGACGACGACCGGCGTCTCGAGCGCGTCGAGGCCGGCCGCGAGCTCGTCGGCCGTCGACTTGATGGTGGGTGCGTCAGTGGCCATGTCGGGCGATCTCCGTCCGCAGGTGCTCGGTGATCTCGAGGCTGAGCGCCGAGACGTCCGGGTCTTCGATCCGTCGGGGCTGGGGGATGTCGACCTGCCACTCGCGCGTGACGCGCCCGGGGCGCGACGAGAGCAGGATCACGCGCTGCCCGAGCCGGACGGCCTCGCGCACGTTGTGCGTGACGAACAGGACCGCGCGGCCCGTCTGGCTCCAGATGCGGGTGAGCTCCTCGTGCAGCACGTCGCGCGTGATCGCGTCGAGGGCCGCGAAGGGCTCGTCCATGAGCAGCAGGTCGCCCTCCTGGGCCAGCGCGCGTGCCAGGGCCACGCGCTGCCGCATGCCCCCGGAGAGCTCGTGGACGCGCTTGTCGTACGCGCCCTCGAGGCGCACGAGCTTGAGCAGGCGGGACGCCTCGTCGCGACGCTCACCGCGGGGGACGCCACGCAGTCGCAGCGCGAGCTCGACGTTCTGCCCCGCCGTGAGCCACGGGAACAGTGCCGGCTCCTGGAACATGAGCGCGGGGCTCCCGGCCGGGACCTCGACGGTCCCGCCTGTCGGCTTGTCGAGCCCGGCCACGAGCGACAGCAGGGTCGACTTGCCGCAGCCCGACGCGCCGAGCAGGCACACGAACTCGCCCGGTGCGACCGTCAGGTCGATCCCGTCGAGCACGGGGGGCCGGCTGGTCTCGCCGAAGTGGTGCGAGACGCCGGTCAGGCGTGCCGCGACGGCGGCCGGGGCCGAGAGGCCCGGACCGCCGACCGCCGTCGCGGTGCTCACTTGGTCTGTCCCAGCCCGGCGTCGGAGACGGCGTCCTTGCCCGCAGCCTTGAGCACCTCGTTGAGGAGGGTCAGGTCGTAGATGCCGTGCAAGTCGGTCTCCTTCGCGGTTCCGGCGGCGACGGCGTGGTCGGCCGACGTCTGCAGGCTGGACGCAATCGGGTCGAGCGTAATGCGCAGGTTGCCCCACGCACGGTCGAGCACGTCGTCCGAGAGCGCCTTGCCGCTGAGCTTCTCGATCGCCGCGTTCGCGGCGGTCTTGGCCTGGTCGGAGTTCGCGCCGATCCAGTCCACGGTCGCCGACTCGGCCTCGAGCAGAGCCTTGACCGTGGCCGGGTACTTGCTCAGGTAGTCCGTCGACACGATGAGGTGCGTCGTCACGAAGTCGCCGTTCGGCCACAGGTCCTTCTCGTCGACGAGGACGTGGCCGCCGCCGTCGATGACCAGACGCGACGCCCACGGCTCGGGCAGCCACGCGCCGTCGAGCTTGCCGGCCTTGAACAGGTCGAGCGTCTGCGAGTTCTCCTGCGGCGCGATGTTCACGTCGCTCGCGCCGCCGGTCAGCGACGTCTTGAGGCCCTGGTCGGACAGCCAGGCGCGCAGGGCGACGTCCTGCGTGTTGCCGAGCTGGGGCGTGGCGAGAGTCGTGCCCTTGAGGTCGGCGGGCGAGTCGATGCCGTCGCGCACGACGAGCTGCGCGCCGCCGGAGGTCGCGCCGGAGACGATCCGGACCGCCTTGCCGTCGGACTTCGAGAACGCGTTGATCGCGGGGTTCGGGCCGACGAACGACGCGTCGATCGCCCCGGCGAACAGCGCCTCGACGGCCTCCGGGCCGGCGTTGAAGATCTGGGTGCTGAGCTTCGTGGAGCCGAGCGCCTTCTGGAACGACCCGTCCTCGACGCCGACCAGCGGGACGGCGTGCGTGAGGTTGGCGAAGTAGCCGAGGCGGAGCTCGGGCGCGGCGGCGGCCGACCCGCTCGCCTTGGGGCTCGCGTCGGCGTCGTCCGACGAGCAGGCGGCGAGCGTTGCGACGAGGCCCGCGGCCACGATGGCGGCAAGGGCGGCGGTCAGGCGGCGATGGCGTCGTGCGATGGTCATGAGGATCCTCGTGTGCAGTGGCGCGGTGCGCCGGGGTTCGTGGGCAGCGGGGCTGGGGTCGGTCTCACATCCAGCGGGCGCGGCGACATCGCTCGTCGCCTCGGTCGGCGACCGCGGGCCCGCGGCGTACGGCACGCGTGGTGCCGCGCAGTGGCGTCGCGATGAAGGTGGGGACGGGCGCCATGGGGCGCTACCTCCGCGGGGGACGGATGGCGCGTGCGTCGGGCCCGATCAGCCGTCCGCGACGGCATGGCCAGGCGTCGAACGCGCGGCCAAGGTGGGGGACAGGGGCCGGGAGCTCAGACGTTCCGCGGACAACAGGCGCACGCGGGAGCTGCGACGTGGTGACACGTCACGGCTGCGCGGCTCATCTGCATGCCATGAGGATGGCGGTCCGTACCGGATTGCGGGAGGGGTGTCTCGTCATCTGGACTATCACGGTCGGAATTTGAGAGATTCACTCGCGAAGGCGCGGGAACGAACGGCGGGGGCAGGCCGTTATGTCAGGCGAGACTGATTCTGAGTCCGGTTCGGGAGGACCGGAGCGAGCACGGGAGGCTTCGTGGCACGGGTGGCAGCACGGGTCGAGTTCGAGGCGGACAACGGCCGGGTCATCAAGTACGTCCGCCACACCAACGGCGGCGGGCTCGTCTCGCCGCAGGCGAAGGTCGACGGCGACGCCTACGTCGCGGCGACCGCGTACGTCGAGGCGGGAGCGACCGTCGGCGCACGCGCGAGGGTCGGCAGCGGCAGCTGGCTCGACGAGGGCGTCGTGGTCGGCAGCGACGCGCTGATCGGGAACAACGTCCACCTGGGCCCCGCGACCCGCGTCGGCAACCGCGCGCAGGTCGGTGCCAACGCGAGGGTCGGCAGCTCGGTCGTCATCGGCCAGGGCGCGCGGGTCGAGGCCGACCAGATCGTCGCCGACGGGACGTCGGTGGCCACGGGGGCGCACCGCGCGTCCGGACGCGCCTAGGCTGGGTCACCGAGATCGCGACGAGTGTCGCGCGCGGGGACGTGGAGGGCCGGATGATCGGGCAGCGGGTGACCAGGCAGCGCCTGGCCGTCGGCGCGTTGATGGACGACCTCGACGACTTCCGGAGCGCGCAGCAGATCCACGCGTTGCTGCAGGCCCGTGGTGACGAGATCGGCCTGGCGACCGTGTACCGCACGCTCAGTGCGATGGCGGAGAACGGCGACTTCGACGTGCTGCGCACGGAAGGTGGCGAGTCGCTCTACCGCCGGTGCGAGCGCGAGTCACACCACCACCACATCGTCTGCCGTTCGTGCGGGCGGACCGTCGAGGTCCAGGGCCCGGACATCGAGGCCTTCGTCGCTGCGGTGGCCGCGCAGAACGGATTCGTCGACGTGACGCACACCGTCGAGATGTTCGGCACCTGCGCGTCCTGCGCAGACTGACCGGACTGCTCGGACTGACCGGACTGGTCGGAGCGCCCCGCGCTCAGTCGTGCAGCGCGTTCGACGGGTCGAGCACGTCGAGGATGCGCGCCATGATGCGATCGAGGTCCGCGACGTCGGTCGCGGTGAGCGGCTCGATCACGTGCTCCCGCACGGTTGCCACATGGCCGGGCGCTGCGTCGACGACGGTCGCGTAGCCGAGCTCGGTGAGCATCGCGTTGGTCGCGCGACCGTCCTCGGCGCACGCCACGCGCGCGACGAGGCCGCGGGCCTCCAGCCGGCTGACGACGTGCGAGAGGCGGGGGAGCGTGGCGTTCGTCCTCGCGGCGAGAGCGGTCATCCGCAGCGTCCGGTCCGGAGCCTCGGAGAGCATCGCGAGCGTGAAGTACTCGAAGTGCGTGAGGTTCGAGTCGCGCCGCAGCTGGGCCTCGAGCGTGCCTGGCAGCAGCTCGACGACGGCGACGAGCTTCTTCCACGCGCTGAGCTGCTCGGCCGTGAGCCAGGTGGTCTGCGTCATGCCGTCAGTCTACGGCAATACTTGACGCGACAACTAATAGGTGTACTGTAGTTGAAGCAACAACTAAACCGTTCGTCGCGACACCTCGGAGGCTGGCATGAGCAACGTCACCATCATCGGCGCAGGGAACATGGGCGCGGCGATCGCCGCTCGCCTCATCTCCGGTGGCGCCGCCGTTCAGGTGCTGACCCGCGACGCGAGCAAGGTGACGATCGACGGCGCGACGCACGGCACGATCGGCGACGCGCTCTCCGGCGACATCGTGATCCTCGCGCTGCCGTACCCGGCGGTCGCCGGGGTGCTGGAGCAGTACGCCGGGCAGCTCGAGGGCAAGGTGCTCGTCGACCTGACCAACCCGCTCGACTTCGCGACCTTCGACTCGCTGGTCGTTCCGGAGGGGAGCTCGGCCGCTGCGGTCGTGGCGGCCGCGGTGCCGGAAGCCTCTGTCCTCAAGGCCTTCAACACGAACTTCGCCTCGACTCTCGCGACGGGGACCGCAGGCGCCGAGCCCACCACCGTGCTCGTCGCGGGTGACGACGCGGACGCCAAGGCCGCGCTCGCCGCGGTCGTCGAGTCCGGCGGCCTTCAGGTCGTGGACGCCGGCTCGCTGCGCCGTGCGCACGAGCTCGAGGCGCTCGGGTTCCTGCAGCTGACGCTCGCGGCGGCCGGGAAGACGTCGTGGACCTCCGGGTTCGCGCTGGCGAAGTGAGCGACGCGATGACGAAGGACCTTCTCGGCGCGTCGACGGACGTCGGCCCCGTGACGCTCAAGGTGGGCGACCTCGACGCGATGACCGACTACTACCACCGCGGGGTCGGCCTGAGCGTCCTCGGGCAGCAGGGCGCGGTCGTGACCCTGGGCCGCCACGGCGTCCCGGCCGTCGTCCTCGAGCACACGCCGCTGCTCAAGCACGCGCCGACGTCTGCAGCCGGGCTGTTCCACACGGCGATCCTGTTCGACGACCAGGCCGACCTGGCCTCGTCGGTCTACTCGGTGGCACGGCACTTCCCGCGCTCGTTCACGGGCAGCTCCGACCACTCGGTGTCCAAGGCGCTCTACTTCGACGACCCCGAGGGCAACGGCGTCGAGCTCTACTGGGACCGGCCGCGCGCCGACTGGCGGTGGAACGGCGGTGACGTCGTGATGAACACGCTCTACCTCGACCCGAACGCCTTCCTGCAGGAGAACCTCAGCGAGGCCGGCGTCGAGGGGCCGGGTGACGGCGCCGCAGCGGTGGGTCACGTGCACCTCAAGGTGGGTGACCTCGAGACCGCTCGGAAGTTCTACGCGGACGTCGTCGGGTTCGACGTGACCGCGCAGCTCGGCGACCAGGCCCTGTTCGTGTCCGCCGGCGGCTACCACCACCACATCGGCATGAACACGTGGCACAGCCGCGGCGCCTCGGGTCGCTGGCCCGCGCTCGGCCTCGGCGAGGTGACGATCGAGCTCGGGTCCGACGACGACCGCGGCGCGCTGCGCGACCGCCTCGTCACCGGCGGGGTCGCCGTGCGCGACGACGAGCACACGCTGTCGTTCGAGGACCCCTGGAAGAACGAGATCCGGGTGTCGGTCGTCGGCTGAGGTCAGCTCTGGCTGGGTTCGAGGTCGAGCAGGTAGCCGAGGGCGGTCTCGTCGGCGGCACCGCCCCACGCGAGCACGGAGGTCGGCGACGCGGCGAACGAGGGCTGGTCGTCCTCGCCCCACGGCACGTCCGGCAGGTCGACGGACGTGCCCGCGCCGACGTCGATGACGGCGACCCCGGTCACGGCCCGGTCGCCCGCGGCGACGAGCGGGGCCGGCGTCGAACCGGCCACGGACGGGCCGGGAAGCGGCGCCCACGTCCGCTTCTCGACGTCGTAGATGCCGCCGTTCGGGTACGCGCGTCCCCAGCCGTTGACCTCGCCGCCGTCGGACGTGCCGGTCTCCGGGAACACGAGGCCGTCGTCGGTCGCGATGGGCGTCGCGCTGCCGACGACCTCGCTGTCCGGCAGGAGCGTCCAGGTCGTCAGGCTGGGGTCGAGCTCGGCGAGGTGCACCACCGGCGGCGTGGACCCCGAGACGGACGAGAGGTCGTTCGCCGTCACGATGATGTGGTCGCCGACGACGGACAGCGTCCGGTCGAAGCTCGGGTCCAGCGGGTCGTCGGGAAGCTCGGACCACGAGTCGGTCGCCGGGTCGTAGACCGCGTCCGGCGTGACGCCTCGTTCGTCCGTCCCGGACGCGCACAGCACGACGTGGTGGTAGGCGGTGAGTCGACCCGAGCACGGACCGGGGGAGCGTTGCGTCCACTCGTCCTTCGCGGGGTCGTAGGCCAGCAGCGTGACGGCGGTCGAGTCGACGGGGACCGCCTGCACGTAGAGCACGCCGTCGACGACCGCCGCCGAGTCGGAGTCGCGCAGCACGGTCGGGGCGTCGGCGATCGCGGTCCACCGGCGTGTCCGCGGGTCGTACGCCGCGCCGTCGCGGTGACGCGCGTCCGGGGGTGGGGAGATGCAGCTCGCGTTCGCGGGGCACGGCGCGCCGTCCATGCCGCCGACGACGACGAAGGCGTCACCGAGCCACGCGACGAGTGGCTCGATGCGGGGCGACGGCCCGCCGGCAGGGAGCTCGCTCCACGCCGCCGGGGTGACGACCCGCCCGGGCCCTGCGGCAGCGGCGCTGGCGGGCGAGGCGTCCCCGTCGGTGCATCCGGCGAGCAGCGCCATCGCGAGGGCGGCGACGACCGCGGTGCGCCGGCCTGCGTTCCTCATCGTCTGCCTCCCTCTGCCGCGGGCCGGTCCTCGACCCTGCACGGCATCGCTTGTTCTCTGTGTGCTGCGACGGGCCGAACTTGCAGCCGGGCGTGACTCAGACGTACTCGTTGCGGCGCAGCCAACGCATCGCCGCGGCCCCCCAGATGGGCGGAAGGTAGAACGTCACGAGTCGGAACGCGATCGCGGTCGAGAGCGCGATCGCGCTCGGGACCCCGATCGCCTGGAGGCCGACCGTGAGCCCGGCCTCGGTGACCCCCATGCCGCCGGGGACCGGCATGATGCCCGAGAACAGGCTCACGAACGTGTTGATGAGGATCAGCTGCGACAGGGCAGCGGACTCTCCGAACGCGTTCAGGCACAGCCCGAGCACGCACGCCTGGAGCAGCTGGACGCCGAGGTTGCCGCCGAGCATCGCCGCCACCTTTCCCGGGCGGCGCAGCACGCCCAGGGCGTTGCGCGCCGACTGGGCCTGCTCGCGCATGAGCGAGCGGATGCGCGGGATGAATGCGGTGACGCGGTGGCGCAGGCGGGGGATCACCAGGGTGATCACGATGCCGATCACGATGAGGGCGATCAGCACGACGAACAGCCCCGGACCCGAGGACGAGTCGTCGCTCGACGAGTCCGAGCCGCCTGCGAAGACCGAGGACGTGAAGCCGGGCAGCCCGCTCAGCGCGATCGTGAGCAGCAGCGTGATCTGGACGACGAACCCGCTGAAGCTGTCGATGAAGCCGAACGAGAGGGCCGTCGCGCCCGGGATCCCGAACTTCTGGAAGAACCGGACCTCCAGCGCGAGCCGTGCGGCACTGGCCGGCAGCACGAGGGCGATGAACTGGATCGCGTACTGCAGCATGAGGACCGGCAGGAAGCGGACGCGCGTCGTCGTCGCACCCATGG
This sequence comes from Brevundimonas sp., assembly GCA_039207135.1. GTDB lineage: Bacteria > Actinomycetota > Actinomycetes > Actinomycetales > Cellulomonadaceae > Cellulomonas. The sequence continues at coordinate 2,139 of JBCECL010000003.1, read as the reverse complement.
TCGCGCCGGTGGAGGACACCTGGATCCACGGCGTCAGCAGGAGCGCGCCGAGCAGCCAGGTCCACTCGGCGGAGCGCAGCGCGTCGGCGACGCTCGCCACGTCGATCCCCGCCAGCAGCGAGATCACGAGGTAGGCGACAAGGCCCCACAGCACGAGCCACCCGATCGACTTCGGCGTGACGCGCTGCAGCCGCTGGAGCTCGGGCTCCTCGACGCCGGCCGCTTCGACCGCCGCCGATCGCAGGTCGTCGATCGTCCAGCTCTCGGTGCGGACCTCGGCCCGCGTGCTTCGACCGAGCGCGGCGGGTTGGACATAGGGCAGCACGTCGGCCAGCCCCTGCGGACCGAGTGCCTCCACCGCAGCCGCGATCGCCCGGTCGGGTCCCACACCGATGGCCGTCGCGACGAGGAGCTGCGCGCGGTCGGTCGCGAGGTCGCTCTCGTCCGAGCTCCGGGTCGCGGTGTCGAAGTCGGCCAGGGCGACCGAGCCGTCGTCGCGGACGACGAGCCGCGTGCTGTCGAG
>JBCECL010000003.1:0-1516 GCA_039207135.1 Brevundimonas sp. | reverse complement strand
GACCCGAGCGCGAGGTGGGCGATCGCGGCGGCCGCGATACCGACGGAGATCGCGGCGGCTGCGCCGACGAGGTTCGTGGAGTGCAGGCCGATCGCTGCCAGCGCGCCGACTGCGATCACGATGCGGCTCGCGTACCGCCACGGGCGAGCGAGGTGCGGGGACGCGGTCACGACGATGGCCGTCAGGACCGCGACACGCGTCGCGATGTAGATGACCGGGGGCCCCGAGGACACGAGCGCGTCGACGATGCCCGAGGGATCGGTGCCGGCGATCGCGCCGACCGCGAAGGCTGATCCGAACGCGACCGCCGCGGCGAACGCCTGGTCGACCAGGAGTCGGCGCCGCCCCCGGCTGCACGCGGCGAGGATGACGACGCCGGCGGCCCACAGCGCGAGGAATGCGTAGGTGACGTTCCAGAGCCAGCCGAACACGGGCTCGAGCCACTCGAGCAGCTTCTCGAGCGCCTCGTCGGCCCCCGTCGGCCCAGGGGCGACGAACGACAGCACGCCGAGGGCCAGGACCGTGGAGAGCAGGAGCAGCACGTCCGTCGGGCGCCGAAGGCGCGGAGCGTCGGCCGCGGACGACCAGACACGGACGAACGGAGCGCCGTTCCGGCCTGCCCGAACGGGCCTGGCTGTCATCTGGCCTCCTGCTCGCATCGACGGCGCGACGTCGCACTCTGCACCACCCGGCAGGCGGTCTGCGTAGAGGCTACTGGCGGAGCGGCCCACCGGGGGCGAAACGTGCGCGGGTGTCCGAACTGCCGATTTGCCATGCTGGGCACAGGTCGCGGCCGCGCCGACACCGCGCGCGGCCTGTGTACCGACCGGTAACAACGGAGTACCTTCGCCGACAGCACAAGGGGGCGCGACGGCCGCCCCTCCCGAGGAAGGCGTGATGTGAAGCTGCACGAGCTGCGCACCTACAAGAGTTCCGAGCCCCTGGCGCGTGAGGACCAGCTCGCGTGGAAGATCGCCGAGGTCGCCGCCGATCCCGTCGCGGTCGACGCCGACGTGGTCGACATGATCGTGAACCGGTTCATCGACAACGCGTCGGTCGCGGTCGCCTCGCTCCGGCGCGCCCCGATCGTCGCCGCGCGTGGTCAGGCCCAGGCCCACCCGGTCTCGCCGGCCTCCGCGGGGGCGGGAGCGACCGTCTTCGGCATCGAAGGGCGGTACGGACCCGAGTGGGCCGCGTACGCGAACGGCGTCGCCGTGCGCGAGCTGGACTACCACGACACGTTCCTGTCGGCCGAGTACTCGCACCCGGGCGACAACATCCCGCCGATCCTCGCGGTCGCGCAGCACACGGGCGCGGACGGCGCGGCGCTCGTGCGCGGCATCGCCACCGGTTACGAGATCCAGGTCGACCTCGTGAAGGCGATCTCCCTGCACGCGCACAAGATCGACCACGTCGCCCACCTCGGCCCCTCGGCCGCCGCCGGCATCGGGACGCTCCTCGGGCTGCCGGTCGAGACGATCTACCAGGCGATCGGGCAGGCGCTGCACACCACGAC
>JBCECL010000002.1:0-100221 GCA_039207135.1 Brevundimonas sp. | reverse complement strand
CCTCGCGCCTGCACCTATCGTCACCCGCGTCACGCCCGCCCCTCACACGGGCGCCGATCGTCGTTCGCTCCACCTCCGTCCCTAGAACGGGGGCGGATCGTCCCTCGATCCGGGCGCGGGTCGAGGCGGGCGGTGGACCAGGGCGCTCGGCGCGACGTGCACCGGGATCGGTGATCGCGAGTAGGTGATGCCCAGCGGGCTCGTCCAGGTGCAGCTGCCGGTGACGGGGTCGCGGGTCGCGTTCCAGACCTTGTCGGTCTTCGACTGGTGATGGTGCTTGCACGCGGCGCCGAGGTTCGACGGGACCGTCTGCTCGTCCGCCAGGCGCGAGGCGTCGAACGGGACGAGGTGGTCGATCTCGCAGCGAGCGGCGGGCTGCCGGCAACCCGGCGCCGTGCAGGTCACGTCCCGGGCGATCACCGTGCCGGTCAGGTCCGCGCCCGGGCGGTAGGTGGCAGTCCCGCGCTCGACGAACGTCCCGTCGGTCGGGTCGGTGAGGATGCGTCGCCAGGTGGCGTCCTGCGCGAGCTCGCGCGCGAGCGACGCGGGCACAGGGCCGTAGCCCTCGAGCTCACCGGGTACGTCGTCGAGGCCCGCGAGCGTGGTCCACGGCACCGTCACGTTGAGGCACGCCCGGCGCCCGTGCCGCTTGGCGAGCCGGTCCCCGGCAGGCGTCACACCCGTGTCGAGGATGTTCAGGAAGATGTCCGAGAACGCGTCGGCTCGGCGCTGGTCGACGTTCCGCTCGTCGCCCGCGACCTTGGCCGCCGAGGCGAGCGCATCCAGCACCGTGAACGTCGCGACGGCCTCCGGCGCGGGGAGGAGCGCGGTGAGGCAGGCCATGCCGTCGTTGAGCCACGTCATCTCGACCCGACGATCGGCCCGCGCCTTCTCCGCGCGCCGCTTCGCGGTGGTCGGGTCGGCCGAGATGCGCTGGCGGCGCACGTGCCGCTCGAGCTGCGGCGCCGTCTGACCGGCCGCCTGGGCGGCTGCATCGGCGATCACCCCGGCGCGCGCCTCGGTGTCGAACAACGGCGCCGACTCCTTGAGGATCACGTCGACCTTGCGCGCGTCGATGGTGCCCGCCCGAAGCGCATCGGCCAGCACGGGATGGGCGGCGATGCCGACGGCGCGCCCGACGAGCACAGCAGCGGCCTGAGAGGTGATCGCGAGTGCCGCCGCGATCTCGTCCGCGACGTACCGGCCCATCGGGCCTGGCTTGCGCTCCATGTGCGCGAGAGCCTCGGCCTGGGCGGCGATCGCGACACCGATCACCTGCTGCCACCCGGCGACCACCTCGAGCGCGTCACGCGGGTCGAGGTCGGGCACGTGCGCGCGCTCGAGGTGTGCGGCGATCTGGGACGCCGAGGCGTCGACCGGGAACACCGGCATCGTCATGCCGGCGCCACCCGGCGCGAACGGGTCCGTCGAGGCTCGCAGCGCACCGGAGCGGCTGGACGTCACGTGGCCAGCCGCCGTCGTCGCAGTCGTCATCGTCACCCCTTCGCCCGAAATGCCCCGTTCGAACAACCGTACGACCCTGCACTGACACGCAGCTGACGCGATCCACAGGAGGCAGCAACGGGCGAGAAAGGCGAGAAGCGGTGCCCGGCGCAGCCGATCCCCACCCGCGCGTGCACAATGTCGCGGTGAGCACGACGACCGAATCCCCCCGCTGGTCCCGCTACGTCGCCATCGGCGACTCGTTCACCGAGGGCCTGTGGGACGCCCCCGACGGCGTCGACGGACCGCTGCGCGGCTGGGCCGACGTCCTCGCCGCGACGCTCAGCGCGCGCCGGCAGGCGGCCGGCGAGGCGCCGCTGGAGTACGCGAACCTCGCCATCCGCGGCCGCCTGCTGCGCCCGATCCTCGCCGACCAGGTGCCGCTGGCCCTGGAGATGAAGCCGGACCTGGTCTCGCTGATCGGCGGCGGCAACGACATCCTGCGGCCGGCCGCAGACATCGACCGGCTCGCGCGCAACCTCGAGGCCGCCGTCGCGGGGTTCCGGGCGGCGGGAGTCGACGTCCTGCTCGCGACGGGCGCCGACGCCGTCGAGAGCCCGCTCGTCCGCACCACGCGTACGCGCATGGGCGTCTACAACGCGCACGTCTGGTCCATCGCCCGCCGCAACGGCGCGCACGTGGTGGACCTGTGGGGCATGCGGTCGCTGCGCGACTGGCGGATGTGGTCCGACGACCGCATCCACCTGACCAGCGACGGCCACGCCCGCGTCGCGCAGGCGGCGCTCGTCGGGCTGGGCCTCGCGCCCGACTCGCCCACCTGGGACGACCCTCTCGAGCCGCTGCCCCCCGCACCGCGCGCGGAGCGCATGCGCGAGGACGCCCGTTGGGTGCGCGAGCACGTGTACCCGTGGGCGACGCGGCGCCTGCGCGGGCGCTCGTCGGGCGACCTCCGGGTGCCGAAGCGACCGGAGCTCACGCCGGTCGAGTAGGTCAGGTGCAGAGCATCCCGGTGTGCCCGGCGCGCTTCTCGAACAGCACGAAGTACACGTCGCCCCCGGCGCCGGCCCAGCCGGGCGCGTACGCGCGCAGGGCCGGCAGGCTCGTGCACGCGAAGCCCGGGTACGCGGACAGGTTGCCGGGATCGACCCCGGCGGTGGACCACGTCCAGTAGGCGGGCAGCCCTGTCGCGGCCTGGAGCGAGAGCGTGACCTCGATCTGCTCCGTGCCGTCGGACTTGGCCTGGGGTGCGGAGACGTTGACGTACATGTTCGCCGTGCGGTCGCCGACGGGCTTGCCGTCGTTGTAGGGCTCGGCCCGCAGCCCGGTGACCGTGCACTGCTTGCCGGTCGCCGTGCCGTTCTTGTTCAGCACGACGCAGGTCCCGAAGGATGCGGCGCCCCAGCTGCCCGACGCCACCGTGGTGCTGCCGTACGCCGGGTTGACCCAGGCGGCGCTCGTCGGGCGGACCGTCGTCGCCACGCACGCGACGAGCGCGAACGCGACGGCCACGACGGCGCCGATCGCGATCCGTCGTCGGGCGACCAGGCCCATCAGTACACGACCGGGTTCACGGGCTCCAGGACGAACGATCGGGCGCGGCCCGTGGCGGTGCAGGAGTTCAGCCGCAGCACGGTCGCCTGCGTCTGCGAGCCCGTCGGCACGTCCAGGCAGCGAGCCCCGGCAGGATTGGTGCCGTCGATCTGGCTGCGGATCTGGACGGTCCCGTCGCCGACGTTGTAGACGGTCCACTTCTGCTTGGCACCCGGGGTGCCCTGGCAGTTGAGGATCTGCATCGCGACGTTCTGAGCGGTGCTGCTGCCGTTGACGTCGAGGCACCGGGCCGTCGGGTTGTCGGTCGCGCTCCACTGCCCGACCGACTGGTAGACCTTCACCGTCGTGTCGGTGTTGAACGTCCAGACCTGCGCGGGCGTGGAGTTGCACTCGTACAGCTGGACCGACAGGCCGCTCGCGTTGTCACGCGACGGGATGTCCAGGCAGAGGTTCGTCCCGCTCAGCCGCACCTGGCCGTACCACTGCCACTGCCCCGACGTGATGTCCCCGCGCGCGTACGCGGGGTCGGTCCACACGGCGCTCGTCTGGGCGACGCCGACGACGGCCGCAGCCAGCCCGAGCACGGCCGCGACGACGGCGGCGAGGGCGCGGCGGCTCATGTCGCGGTCCCGACGAACTGCAGGATCAGGGTCCCGGTCGCGTTCCAGCACGCGGGGGTCATCGCCGGCGTCGTGACCGTCACCGTCGTCGACGTCGTCCCGTTGACGGCCAACGTCGTCGTGCCGAGCGCGGACGCGGTGGCCGTGATCGTGCACGGCGCGGTGAACAGCGTCCCCGACTTGACGGGGGTGACCGTGGAGACGGTCACCGGCGAGCCGCCGGAGTTGCGGAGGTAGACGACGACCGTCTTCGTCGTGCTCGGCTGCAGGTTGGTCAGGGTCGAGGAGATGTTGAGCGCGACGCCGGACGCGTTGGTGTCGGCGGCGATCCAGCCGCTGCCGCTGCTCAGGCTCGCCTGCAGGCTGACGGCGGCGCTCGTGGTGGCCGAGCTGAAGTAGGTGGTGTTGGTCCAGGCCGCGGCCGACGTGGCCGCAGCGCCGATGCCGACGAGCGCTCCCCCGGCGAGGACGAGCTTCAGCACCGTCGAACGACGCCGCACGCGCGCAGCACGACGACCCCGACGTCCCGGAGCAGTCCGGGAGGTCGGGGTCGCCGCGCGTGCGTGCCGCATCATTCGAGGAGACCCTGGCTATCCGTCAGGGGAGGGCGACCGTCGCGCCCTGGACGGACACGACGAGCGAGGCCGACTTGTTCGAGCACGTCGCCTGCGGCGCGTTCGTGAGCATCTTCACCGTGACCGTGGCCGTGATCTTGCTGCCGGCCAGGACACCCGTCGGGTCACCGGGGATCGACGCGGGCAGCGTCGAGTACGTGACCGTGACGCAGGTCGGGTCGATGAGGCTCGTCGGGTTGGCCGTGCCCCACGTCGGGGCGAGCGGCGCGGTGCCGGCGTTCCACAGGTAGACCGTCTTGGTGATGGTCGAGTCGGGCGTGAGGTTCGAGATCGCGCCCAGGTCGACAGCCGTGGCGCTGGTGTCGGCGGCCGTGTAGTTGGTGTTGGCGCCGCCCGTCGCGCTGCCCTTCAGGTCGACCGAGGCGCTCGTCGTCGCCGACGAGAAGAACGCCGAGTCGGTCCACGCGGCCGACGTCGCGGCAGCGCCGATGCCGACCAGCGCGAGGCCGCCGAGCGTGAGCTTGATGATGGCGCCCTTGTTGCGGCGGCGGCGGCGAGGTGCGTCGTCGCGAGCCTCGCGGCGCGTCGTCGTGGTGGTGTCCATGGGAGCTCCTGGTTGTGGTGGCGATGCGGTGGGTCAGGCTGGGGTGGGGTCAGGCGTGGATGAGGTCAGGCCTCGGTGAGGTCCGGCTGGTCCGGATCCCGGTGGCGTCGGCGGGCGACGAGGACGAGCAGGATGCCGACGCCCGCGGCGAGCACGGAGGCCAGGGCGGCGGACCAGACCTGCGCGCCCGTGTGGGCGAGCTCGCCGCCGGCCTCGACGAGCGTGAAGCGGCCTTCGAGCGACTGCGTCTCGCTCTGCTCGAGCTCGACGACGGTGAGGTTGACGGTGAGCTCGTAGGTGCCCGCGTGGATGGGCGTCCCCACGCTGGCCTTCATCAGGTCGACGCAGGTGCCGCCGGTCGTCGGGCACATCCGAGCCCGCCAGTCGACGACGCCCGTGCCCGTGCGGTTGAGCACCGCCTGGCTCACGCGCGCCTCCTGCGGGACGACGAGCCGCCAGGTCTTGCTCGCGGAGTCGCCGGGCATGAGGTTGGAGAACGACGCGGCCAGCGGCACCGACGACGGCAGCGCCGAAGCGCCGCTCGCACCGACGAAGACGCAGGCCACGGCGAGGACGGTGGCCACGACGAAGCTCGCGGCCGCACTTGCTCCTAGTCGGTGCCTCACGAGTTCCGCCCGACCGCCACCTCGACATGCGCCCCTCGGCGCCTCGCGGGGGCTGCGGGCGGGATCATGCTCAGTGCCAGCAGGCACAGGAGCGTGAAGCCCAGGGGGATGGCGACCGACGGCCGTGTCACCGAGGCGACGAAGTAGCCACCGCCGCTGATCTGCACTGCGGGCTGCCAGACGTGGTCGCCGACGATGTAGTCGCCGCCGTCCTCCGACGAGTTCGCGTCGCCCTTCATCCGGACCGCCCACTGGCCGTCACCGGTCGGCTTGATGCTCACGACCCGGTGCGAGACCAGGTTGCGCGTCACCGGGCTGAAGATCGAGGTGACCTCGCCGACCTTGACGTCCGTGGTGGGCGTCTTGACGTCCACCACCAGGTCGCCGGTCATGATGCCGGGCTCCATCGAGCCCGAGATCACGATCAGCGGCTTGATGTACCCGAGCTGCGTCGCACCCCAGACGAGGACGCTGAGCACGCCGACGGCGGCGACGATCCACAGGACCGTGTTGCCGATGAACCGCAGGATGCGCATCGGTGTCTCCTCTCGTCACTCGAACCGGGGGCGAAGGTGCCCGGAGCTGGTCGGGCTCACGCGGAGCCCGACCAGCCCTGGGGGGGTCAGTGCTGCGTGGTGCCCGTGAACGTGATGCTCAGCGCGCCGTTGGAGCCCGCGTACGCGGAGTCCCAGTTGGCCGGCGTGTGGACCGTGACGGTCACGACGGCCTCGGCGTCGACGGCGAGGGTCGTCGGGGCGCCGGTCAGGACCGACGTCACGTTGGCGTCGCCGAACAGGGCGCCGTCGCGGTGGATGCTCGACGCGACGTTGAGGGCGACCTGGCTCTCGTTCTTGATCGAGATGTCGAAGGTGCGCGTCTCGTTCGGGACGAGGTTGTCGAGCTCGGAGGCCGGGATCTGGATCGCGGCGCTGTCGTCGTCGGCCGGGACGAAGTCGCCCGAGGTGAAGTCGAGGCCCGACAGCTCGATCGACGCGGCGTGCGCGTCGGCCTTGAACCAGGCGTCGTCGGTCCACGCGGCCGACGTCGCGGCGGCCGCGATGCCGAGCAGCGCCGCACCGGCGAGCGAGAACTTGATGACGGCGCCGCGCTTGCGCTTGCGCTCGTCCTGACGGTCGTTGGCCTCGGCCGCGTGGGTGGTCGTCATGATGGCTCCTGGGGGTGATGATCTGGTGAGCCCCCGGAGGTCGATCCGAGAACCCGTTCGCCGCCACCGCGTAGTGGTGGCCGACGCGAACGTAAGAGTCATCGGCAAGCGCCCATTGCTCTGAATGGGTGGCAGCACCCACCCCGCCCGATTGGCCGTTTTCTTTCACCCGGTGCGCATCGGGTGACACCAGACAAGTGCGGGCGAACGGTAGACCCCCGTTCGGGTGGTCGTCACGCCGCCGATCGGGTGACGCTTACCGCCTGGTCAGCACTTTGCTCGCGCGTCGCGTTCACGCCATTCCGACGGGTATGCGCGCTTCGAGCACCGCGCCGCGCACCTCTCCCGGCACCAGGCGCAGGGTCCCGCCGACGAGCTCGAGCCGGTCGCGCAGCCGGGCTGTGCCGGAGGCGGCCCCGGCGAGGCCGGGGTCGTAGAGGTCGCCGTCGTTGCGCACCCGGACGACGATCGCCTCGCCGTCGAAGGCCAACCCGACCTCGATCAGCGTCGCCGGCCCGTGCTTGAGAGCGTTGGTGACACCCTCCTCCACGACGCGGACGGCGAGGAGCTTCTCGCTGACGCTGATGCGCCCGGACACCGGGTCGTCCAAGACGCGGAGGTCGTCCGTGACGGTCAGGCGTGTCGCGATCGTCGCGGGCAAGCGGCCCAGCAGCGCCCGCACGGCCGGGACGAGGCCCAGCTCGAGGCGCTCGGGGTAGAGCAGGCGACTCATCTGGCGGACGTCGATGTCGCGCGCCACCTCGAGCTCGTCGCGGATCCAGGCGAGCGCAGCGACGTCCTCGTCCGACAGGTTCGGCGCGTGCTCGATGACGTCGGCGAGCCGCACGTCGACGAGGACGAGCTTGGACTGCAGCGTCCCGTGCAGGCCCTCGGCCACCTCCCGGCGGATCCGGATCTCCTCCTGCGCGAGAGCCTCGACGGCAAGCTCGACGTGCACGGTGCGGCGCTCGGAGGCGCGCGTCTGGCTCCGCGAGCGACGCCGCGCCATGACCGACCACGCGCCGATGAGCGCCGAGATCCCCGCGGTGATGAATCCGCCCATGAGCTCGGCGTCGCGCGTCACGGGCTCCGGCGCGTGGTAGACGCCGAACGCCACCTGCGCGTACCAGCGCGCGAGCGAGGCCCCGGCCGCGGCGACGACCGCGCCGGCCGCGAGGAGCCACGGCGACCGCGCGCGATGGACCCGCAGGAAGCCGAGCAGCCCGACGAGCACGACGACGGCGACGCCGTTGGCTGCCAGCCGCGCCCAGATGGGGACCTGCCCCCACGAGACGAGCACCTGCGAGTACACGTACGACGCCTGGATGGCGGCACCGACCGCGTACCCCGTCGCGACGATCGCCGTGCTGCGCAGCAGCACCAGCCGGTCGTTGCGCACGTCGCTGGCCCGCTGCGCGGCGACGAGGGCCGTGTCGGTCATGCCGTCCCCCGTCGTCGCGATACCGGCGCGCGTCCCGCGTCGTTGCCAGGCGCAGACGATACTGGCGCAGATGAGCAACCCCAGCACCCGGCCGCTGCGTGTCGTGGTAGTCGAGGACCAGCCGTTGTTCCGCACGATGCTCGAGCGGACCCTGGACGGCACGCCCGGCATGCAGGTCGTCGCCGCGCTCGGCACGACGACCGAGGCCCTGCGCATGGTCCGGCCGGGGTTCGCGGACGTGGCCGTCCTCGACATCGACCTGCCGGACGGGAACGGCATCGCGCTGGGCGTGACGCTGCGCCGCCGTCAGCCGAACCTCGGCATCCTCCTGCTGTCCGCGCACGACGCCATGGCGCTCCTGCTCGACCTGCCCCCGGACGTCGCCGCGGGCTGGGGCTACCTGTCGAAGACCTCGTCGACGAGCGAGGAGGTGCTGATCTCGTCCGTGCGCGCGGCGTCGGTCGGCGAGACCGTGCTCGATCCGGCGCTGCTGGCCCGCATGACTCCCCGCGCGGGATCGCACGTCGCGCGCCTCACGGACCGTCAGTACGAGGTGCTGCGGCTGCTCGCCGCGGGGCTGTCGAACTCCGGGATCGGCGAGAAGCTCGGCATCACCGAGAAGTCCGTGCAGAACCACGTCAACGCGATGTACGCGACGCTCGGCATCGACGCCGACCCGCAGCGCAACCCCCGCGTGAGCGCGACGCTGCGCCTGCTGGAGGAGACCGGGCCGGCGCACTGAGAAGTCGCCTTTCACCGTTTCCTCCCCGATCATCGGGTTTTCACCTTCACCCGCTGCACTGCTTCGGGCGACGTGCGTCGCCCGAACATCCCCCGGGGAAGGAACACGATGAGGACACGAGCAGTCCGCCCGCTCGCCGCGGCAGTCGTCGCAGGCGCGCTCGCCATGGGCGCGGTGACCAGCTGGGCCGTGACCACGCAGCTCACCGGCCACGGCGACGCCCGCCGACTCGGCGGCGACCAGACCGCAGCCGTCCGCGCCCAGGTCAAGGGAGGCCCGGCCAAGAACGTCATCCTGCTCATCGGTGACGGCATGGGCGACTCCGAGATCACGGTCGCGCGCAACTACGCCAAGGGTGCCGCCGGCCGCTTCGCCGGCATCGACGCCCTGCCCCTGACGGGCCAGTACACGACCTACGCGCTCGACAAGAAGGACGGCCTGCCCGACTACGTCACCGACTCGGCGGCATCCGGCTCGGGCTGGTCCACGGGCACCAAGACGTACAACGGCGCCATCTCGGTCGACGTCAATGGTGCTCCGCAGCGCACGCTGCTCGAGATCGCCCGCGCCAACGGCCTGCGCACCGGCGACGTCAGCACGGCCGAGCTGCAGGACGCGACCCCCGCGGTGCAGGTCGCGCACGTCGTCGACCGCGGCTGCTACGCACCGTCGTCGACCCTGGCCAAGTGCCCGGCCAACGCCCTGCAGAACGGTGGCCTCGGCTCGATCACCGAGCAGCTGCTCGACGCCCGCGCGGACGTCACGCTCGGCGGCGGCGCGACCTCGTTCAACGAGCAGGCGGCGGCAGGTCAGTGGAGCGGCAAGACGCTCCTGGCGCAGGCCACCGAGCGCGGCTACCAGGTCGTGACCGACGCCGCCGGCCTGGCCGGCGTGCAGAAGGCCGACCAGAGCTCCCCCGTGCTCGGCCTGTTCGCGCCCGGCAACATGCCCGTGCGCTGGGTCGGCCCGCTCGCCACGCACACCGGCGGCACCGAGCCTCCGGCCACGTGCACCGCGAACCCGAAGTACGTCGCGACGACCCCCACCCTCAAGGCCATGACGTCCAAGGCGATCGACCTGCTCGACCGCCCGGGCTCGCGCAAGGGCTTCTTCCTGCAGGTCGAGGGCGCGAGCATCGACAAGCAGGACCACGCCGCCGACCCGTGCGGGCAGATCGGTGAGACCGTCGACCTCGACGAGGCCGTCCAGGTGGCCCTGAACTTCGCCAAGCGCGACGGCAACACGCTCGTCGTCCTGACGGCGGACCACGGCCACTCGAGCCAGATCGTCTACCCCAACACGACGACTCCCGGCCTGACGCGCACGCTGCTGACGGCGGACAACAAGCCGATGACCGTCGCGTACGGCACCGCGGACACCGGCGGCTCGCAGGACCACACGGGCACGCAGGTGCGGATCGCCGCGTACGGCCCGCGCGCCGCGAACGTCGTCGGCCTGACGGACCAGACCGACCTGTTCTTCACGATCCGCGACGCGCTGCGTCTCGACGCGGACAAGCCGTCGCCGGCCGCGCCCGTCATCGAGAACGTCAACGTCATGGAGGGCGCGACGCTCAAGGGCAAGCAGACCGTGCGCGTCACGCTCGACACCGAGCCGCGCTACACCTACATCGAGCTCAACAAGGGCGGCACCTGGCTGACCGACAACACCAAGGCCCCCGGCAGCACCAACGCCGGCAAGAAGCCCACCCTGGTGCTCGACACCCGGCACTACCCGAACGGGAAGTACCAGCTCAAGATCGACGCCGTCGGCATCGACGGCCGCACCACGGAGAAGCTGATCGGGTTCACGATCGCCAACCGCTGACCGCACGCGCACGACTGCCCTGCCCGCGACGAGCGGGCAGGGCAGTCGTGGTTTCTGCGTGCTACTTCAGCGTGTACGTCAGCGTCTTGACGGCGCTGGCGTTGCCGACCCGGTCGGTGCCGCTGAGCTTGATGCTCAGCGTCCCGGCCTTGACGCCCTTCACGCCCGTCGACCAGGCACCGCTCGTGGAGACCGAGACCGTGATGCGCTTGGCCTTGGCGACCGCTGCGGTCTTGCTCGCCGCCTTCGACCACGCGGAACCCGTGTAGTAGTAGTACGACGAGCCACGCTTCTCGACGAGGTAGACCGTGACGCTCTTGGCGCCGGACCCCGCGTCGACCGACTTGCCGCCGAGCTTGGTCCACGACTTCGCGGCCGACGACGTGGGACGGACGAACGTGACCACGGGAGCGGTCTTGTCCACGACGACCGCCTTGGCGGCCGACGACTTCGCCCCACCGATGACCAGCGAGTCGACCGGGACGGCCTTCACGCTGATCGAGTGCGAGCCCGCCGCGAGCGTCAGGTTCGCCGACCTCACCGACGAGGCGACCGTCTTGAGGACGGTGCTGCCGTCGAGGACCTGGTAGCCCTTGAGCGATGCCGCCGGAGCCGAGGCCGTCCAGGTGATGCCGAAGGTGCCCTTGCTGTAGGTCTTCGCGCCGACCGTGACCACGCCGCTGCCGAGCGACACCACGGGGGCGCTGAGCGCGGCCCGCGTGACGTTGAGCTTGGTCGCGGTCGTGATGGCCTGGCCGAGGTCGTTCTCGAAGACCGCCCGGAGCTGGGTGCCGTTGTCCGTCGCCTTGGCGCCCGTGAGCGTGTAGGTCGTGGACGTCGCGCCGGCGATGTCGTTCCAGCTCGTGCCGTCAGTGCTCTTCTGCCACTGCACGCTCGGCGCCGGGGTGCCGGAGGCCGCCGCGGTCAGCGTCAGGTTCGCGCCGACCGCCACGGTGGAGGTCGAGCCGATGTCGGTCGTGACCTGCGGGGCCACGTTCGACGACGTCACGTTCTTGGTGACCGTGAGCTTGATGTCGTCCGACGCCGCGCCGAGGCTGACGGTGCGGTTGCCCGTCCCGACGACCCAGTGCTGGCCGACCGTGTCCCAGGCAGAGACGTCCTGCTGGTCGACGTGCAGCGTCAGCGTCTTGGAGGCGCCGGCGTCGAGGGAGACCCGCTCGAACTGCACGAGCTTCTGCGCCGACTGCTGGAACCCGTCGATCACGAGCCCGTTGGAGTCGAAGACCGGCGGTGCGAGGTCCGGAGACGCGCCCAGGTAGACCTGGGGAGCGTCGGCGCCCGCCTTGGTGCCGGTGTTCTTGACCGTGAACGTGACGTCCAGTCCGCCCTTCGCCGACTGCTTCACGCCGAGGTTCGAGTAGTCGAACGACGTGTACGACAGGCCGTGGCCGAACGCGTAGAGCGGCTTGTAGCCGTTCGGGTTGGCCACCGGGTCGGTGTACCAGCGGTAGCCGACGTTGACGCCCTCGGTCCACTTGAACGACGACACCGTCGGGTCGTCACCGCTGAGAGTGGCGGTGGTGCGCTCCGGCGAGTCGGTGAACAGCGTGTGCGCGTCGTCCACCGGGAACGTGATCGGCAGCTTGCCCGACGGGTTGGCCTTGCCGTACAGCAGGTTGGCGGTGGCGGTGCCACCCTCCTGGCCCGGGTACCACATGTTGAGGATGGCGTCGGCCTGGTCGGCCCACGGCATCGCGACGGCGCTGCCCGCGTTCAGCACGATGACGACCTTGTGGCCGGCGGCGTGCGCAGCGGGGGCGACGGCGTTGATGAGGTCCAGCTGGTCCTGCGGGATCTCCGCGAGACCGGCCGAGCTCGACGAGCTGGGGCCGGCGCCGGCGTTGTTGGTGCCGACGAAGATCAGCGTCTTGTCGGCCGTCTGAGCGGCGGCGACCGCGGCGGCGGTGTTGGCCGACAGCGGCGCCCAGGCGAACCGGAGCGTCGGGGTCTGGGCCGAGTTCGCCGTGGGGTTGTAGCCGAACGTGACCTGGTGCAGACCGGCCGTCAGTGCGAGCGTCGTGCCCGTGTTGTCCTTGCCGAGGTACTGCCCGTTCGACGCGAGCTTCCCGTCCGGGAAGTCGTTCTGCAGGATCGTCGAGGCGGGTGCGGCGAGCGTCTTGGTGACGCCGTCGACCGCGAGCGAGACGGTCCCGGCCGCGGCGGGCCGCACGCCGTTGTTGTAGGCGGTGGTCACGCCCGAGTCGGTGCCGTACGGCCGCTGAAGCAGCAGCGTGTACGTGTCGTCGGCCGGGACGTTGATGTAGCCCGTCCACGAGTACTTGTAGCCCTTGACCAGGTTGGTCTGGTTGCCGTCGACGACGGTGTCGACCGACGTCGTCACGACCGGGGTGGCGTCGCTCGTCGTCGTCGTCCGCGTCAGGCCCGCGAGGGTTCCGGCCGAGTCCTGCTTGAGGCTCGCGGCGGGAACCGTGGTCCCGATCCAGTCGACGCCGGGTGCGGCGATGACGTTGCTCGTGCCCGCGGCGGCCTTGATGGCCTTGACCGGCGTGAGGTTGTTGCGGTCGCCGAACCCGCGCGAGCGCTCGCCACCGGGAGCCGACGGCATGAGGTAGGCGGTCGGTCCCACGACGGCGACCTTGCTGCTCGTCGAGAGCGGGAGCGCGCTCGCGTCGTTCTTCAGCAGGACGGCCGACTCCTCGGCGAGCTCACGGGCGACCTTGATGCCCGCGGCCTTGTCGACGGGCGTCCCGTTGAACGTCGAGGTCACGTCACCGTGCTGCGGGACGGCGGACTGGAACGCCGCCGGGATCTTCGAGTTGTCCAGCAGGCCGAACCGCTCGTCCTCGTACAGCGCCCGGGCGACCGCGTTGTCCAGCGCGGTCACGTAGTCGGGGTCGTACGACGAGGACGTGACGTCGACCAGCGGCAGGAGCTTGGCGGCCGTGAGGCTCTGGCTGATGAACTCCTGGTCCATGCCCGAGATGATGTCCGAGGTCGCCTTCGACGCGTTCGCGTAGTCGGAGGTGATGAACCCCTTGAGGCCGAACTGGCCCTTGACGATGTTGTTGAGCAGGTTGCCGTTGCCGCAGGAGAACTGCGGCGACGACTGCTCGCCGACGATGCGGAACGTCGCGTACGAGCACATGAGCGAGCTCACGCCGCCGTCCTCGATCGCCGCCTGGGCCGGCTTGAGGAACAGCTCGTGCGCGGCCTGCGAGCTGACGAGCGAGGGCGTGCCCTGCGCCTGGCCGTTGTACATCGACACGTGCTTGACCTGCGCGAGCAGGCCCTGGCTCTGGATCGCGTTGATCTCCGTGGCCGAGAACTGGGCCGAGACGTAGGCGTCTTCGCCGTTGGTGGTCAGGTTGCGGGTCCACGACGGGTAGCGCGACATGTCGACCTGGGGGCCGTAGATCACGTCCATGTCGAGCGCGCGACCCTCCTGCCCGACGACCTCGCCGAGCTGGGAGTAGGCCGACCGGTCGAAGGACGACGCCAGGCCGATGCGGCTGGGCAGGCCGGTCGCGTCCGCGTACACGTTGATGCCCAGCGCGTCGACGTGACGCATCTCCGGGATCCCGAGCCGCGGGACTCCGGGGAGGTAGCCCGCCTGGCCGTGGGGGTCCGGGTCGGTCCCGCCGCGGACGAGCGAGGCCTTCTCGGTCGCCGTGAGCTGGGAGACCAGCCAGGTGACCGTCTTCGTCCACGGGGCGTCCGGCGCGGTCGGGGGCGAGGCGACGTCGGCGGCTGGATCCGCCTGGGCGATCGTCGGCAGGGCGACGCCGCCGGCGAGGAGCGCGAACGTCGCGATCCCCGCGCAGGCGGCTCGGCGGGATGCCGAACGGCGCCCTCCGTCCTGCGGGTTCAACGAACTGAGCATGGGTTGTCCTCTCTGACAACAAGGTGGGCTGCGAGCACGGCCCTCCAGCGGGCACCGCGCCTGCGCGCCCCTTCCGTGGAAGGGGCGCGGTCAGGTTATGAATCGCCCTTTCAGTCTGTCAACGGCTAAAAGAATCGAACTTCTGCCTTTTTTAACGTACTTAATGGCCGATTATTCGACCGACTTCCGGCCGATTGGCGCACCGGGTGCACTAGCATGCGGCCATGACGATGGGGACTGCGCCGAAGTCGTCGGCGCGCGACCGGACCCGCTCGGACCTCTACCAGCTCATCTCGTCGCAGGTGGAGACCACGCGCTCCGACCTCGTCGAGGCGACCGGCCTCTCGCGCAGCACCGTGAACCAGGCCGTGGCCCGCCTGATCGCCGACGGCGTCGTCGAGGAGACCGAGCTCAAGGTCAAGGGGCGCGGGTCCGGCAGCGGCCGGCGTCCGACCAAGCTGCGCGTGGTCACGACCGACGAGCACGTCGTCGGCATCGACTTCGGCCACTTCCACGTCCGCGTCGCCGTGGCCGACGTGCTGGGTCGCCAGATCGGCGCGGAGAGCGTCGAGCTCGACGTCGACCTCCAGGCGCACGAGGCCATGGACGTCGCCGCCACGATGCTCGCCCGGCTGCGCGAGGAGCACGCGGTCACCAACATCGCGACCGTCGTCGCCGGGGTGCCCGGTCCGCTCGACAGCCAGACGGGGCTCGTGCACTCGCCGACGATCCTGTCGAGCTGGGTCGGGCTCGCCCCGGCCGCCGAGCTCGCCCGCCGGATCGGTGTGCCGGTCCACGTCGAGAACGACGCCGTGCTCGGAGCCTACGGGGAGCTCGTGCGCGGCGCGGGCCGCTTCTACGACCACTTCCTGTACGTCAAGGCCTCGGACGGGATCGGTGCGGGGCTCGTCATCAACCGCGTCCCCTACCGCGGCGGGACCGGCCTGGCGGGCGAGATCGGGCACACGCGCCTGCCCGGGCGCACCGAGATGTGCCGGTGCGGGAACTCCGGCTGCCTGGAGGCGGCGATCTCGGTCAAGGCGATCCGCGACCGGATCATCCACACGCACCCGACGCTCGCCAACACCAAGGTCACGCTGACCTCGGTCGACGACGCGATCGTCGACCGGATCCTCGAGGAGGCCGGCCGGGCGCTCGGCGGGGTGCTCGCGGACCTGTGCAACCTGCTCAACCCGCTCGCGGTCATCGTCGGCGGCGAGATCGGCGCGGCCGGACCCGCCCTGATCCAGGGGGTCCGCTCGTCCATCGACCGGCAGGCCCAGCCCGCGACAGCCGCGGTGGTGGAGGTGCTCCCCGCGGCGCTCGGCATCGACGCGGAGCTGACCGGCGCCGTCCACTTCGCGGCCAGCATGGCGCGCCGGTGAGCATCGACCCCGAGCTCGTCAACGCCCTCGTCACGTTGGCGGAGACGCTCGAGCAGGTCAACAGCCGCATCCGGCAGTCGGCGGAGAGCCACACCGAGGTCGAGCCGATGGCGAACCTGAGCGTGCAGGCGATCATGCACATCCTGCGCGACCCCGGGGCGACGGTCGCCGAGATCGCCGCCGCCGTCGGCTACCCGGCCGCGCGCCTGCAGCAAGCGCTCGACGCCGTGGTGCGCAACGGGCTCGCCACGGTCGACGGATCCGGGCGCGCGGCCCGGTACACGCCGACCGCGAGGGCCGGGGAGATCCGGCGCCGCGCCCGGGAGAGGTCGACGCAGATCTTCCGGTACGCCCTGACGCCGATGAGCCCGGAGGGCCTCGCGGCGCTGACGGGGGCGCACGCGGCGATCAACGAGCTGAGCCGCAACCTCGGCTTCCGCGACGTGGCGGAGCCGGACGCGGACTAGGCGGCACGGCAGTGGAGCCCCCTATCGGATTCGAACCGATGACCCCCTGTTTACAAGACAGGTGCTCTGGCCAGCTGAGCTAAGGAGGCGGGCTGGAACAGCGTACCGAGCCCCGGCCCCCGCGAGGTGCGCGGGGGCCGGGGGCAGGGTCACTTGGCGGCAGCGGCCGCCTCGACGGCCTTCTTCAGCTCGCCGGGGTTCTGCCAGTTGCCGGTGAAGGCCTTGTCGTCGATGAGGATCGTCGGCGTGCCGCCCTTGGGGAACAGCTCGCCGAACGCCGCCGTGTTGGAGTCGATCCACGGGGCGAACGTGCGCCACGTCCCGGACCGCTCCTCGTCGGAGCCCTGGACCTTGTACGTGCCGTCGACCGTGTCGGTGAAGGTGTCCGCCACGTCAGCCGGGACGCCGACGCCGGTCGCGATCGTCGCGATCTGCTCGTCCGTCAGGCCGTCGGAGTGCTCCGCGGGCTGCTGCGCGTAGAGCGCGGTGATGAACGGCGAGAAGTGCTCGGCGTCCTTGTCGGCCACGATCGACGCGGCGTTGGTGGCACGCGTGGAGTAGAAGGTGCCGTTCGACATCGAGTCGAGGAACGAGATCGGGAAGTACTTGATCGTGATGCCGTCCTCCTTGGCGAGCGCGTCGAGGTCGGCGCTGTTGACCGCGTCGAAGTTGGCGCACACCGGGCACTGGAGGTCGAAGTAGATGCTCAGCGTCGTGTCGCCCTCGCCGGCCTTGCCGACGCCGGCCTTGCTGATCGGGATGAACACGCCGCCGTTGGCGGACGAAGGGGCCGTCGCGTCGGTCGGCGCGACGACGTCGGCACCGCCACCGCCGAAGGCGACGGACGAGTACTGCTCCGCCTTGTCGGCGTTGGACTTGAGGATGAAGCCGACGGCGGTGCCGAGGGCGACGACGACGACGGATGCGAAGACGATGATGGCGATGCGGGTGCGCTTGGCCTTGCGCTCCTGCTCGATGCGCATCAGGCGCGCCTTCTCGCGGGCCTCGTCGCGCTTCTGGCTCTTGCTCTGGCGCGGGTCGTTCGTGGGCATGAGTGCTCCTGGTCTGATGGTCTGGCTCGTACGGGCGTGCGGCGAGGTTCAGGCCAGCGCCGGGGGGCCCCGCCGTGCGATCCCTGCGGCCAGCACGCGGCCGGTGTCCGGCACGAGCAGCGGGCCGACGACGCCGAGCCGTCGGACGACGACCGCCGGCAGCCTGTCGAGGCGGAGCACGATCGGCCGCACGAGGCGCGCGAGCACCCTGGCCATGCGGCGGACCGCGGCGATCGCGCCGAACCCGCCGAGCGCGAGCAGCACGTACGCGACGAGCACCGGGAGCGCGACGCTGAGCAGCACGAGCGCCGTCGGCCCGGCACCGAGCGTCCCTTCGGGGCAGTACGCCGCGCGACGCAGGACCGCCAGCCGCATCCCGGCGACGCCGAGCGTGCCGTCGGCCTGGACGCAGCCGTGCAGCAGGAGCCGCGTCGAGGCGGCCGCGAGGCCGCCGACCACGAGCGCGAGACCGCCGAGAACCACGGCGAACGCCGGGCGCGCGGAAGCCGCGACGGGGCGGCGGCGCGCGATCATGGGCACAGCGTAGGGGTCGGACGTGAGAATCGGTGCCGTTCTGGCGTCACGGGTAGGTGGGCGGCGTGAGCGGCCACCACACGATCTCCGACCCGCCCCTGACCAACGACACCAGTACGAGGCAGCCCACCAGGCACACCACGACGAAGACCGCGGCGCCCAGCCGCCCGGGCGCGATGATCGCCAGCACGCGCCGTGCCCCGATGCGGTTCATCGACGACAGCGGCCCGAACCAGACGACGAGCACGCCGAGCATCACGACGCACCCCACGAGGATCGACGCGGCCTTGCCCTGCAGCTCGTCGCCCGAGGTCAGGTCGCCGAGCACCCACTTGCCCTCGTCGAAGAGCCACCAGATCACGCCGACGACGATCACCATCACGCTGCCGCTGACCAGCAGCCCGGGGATCAGGCCCGCGACCGCCCGCAGCAGGTGCCACGGACCCGTCGCGACCGCGCGGGCCACGTCCCGGGGCCGCACGCCGACCCGCTCGCGACGCGTGTGCATCGCCTCGATGGTCGACCCGACCACGCGCACGGCAAGGATCAGCACGCCGACGACCATGAGGACGATCAGCGGGAACAACGCCGCCGCGGTACCCACGAGCGCTCCGAGCGCGAGCATCGAGCCCCAGCGGCGGCGCGCGGGCGGGCGCGAGTACCCGGAGCCCTCGAGCTCATGGCCCCCGGAGGCGTCGAGGTCGTCCTCGATCCACTCGACGCCCTCGTGCTCGTCGCCGTCCTCGTCGCCCGGCACGTCGCCGTCGAGGTCGCCCTGCGGGTTCTCGTCGGGCACGACGAGCGCGACCGTGCGCCCGTCGTTCGCGAGCGGGTCCGCCGCGGGCACCCGCACCTCCGAGGTCACCTCGTCCTCGTCGGGCGCGGCGATGACCGTCGTCGCACCGGCCATGGGCACGGCCGTCGCGATGCCCGCGTCGAGCACCACGGTGCCGTCCTCGTCGGGCGCGAGGTCACCCTCGGCCGCGACGGTCGTCAGGGCCGCGACCACGTCGTCGGGGTCGGTCCGCTGCTCGACGTCGGGCGCGAGCGCACCGGCCAGGGTCGCGGCCGTCAGGACGCCGAGCCCGTCGACGTCGACCTGTCCCGCCTGCGCACGCGCGAGGACCGCCTCGACCGGCCGGACCCCGAACGGCGCGCGCCCGGTCGCGGCGAACGCCAGGACAGCCGCCCAGCCCCACAGGTCGCTCCCGGCCGACGGCTCGTCGCCGGCGAGGAGCTCGGGCGCGAGGTACCCCGGCGTGCCGACGACCAGCCCCGTCGACGTCAGGGGGGTGGTGTCGTCGGCGGCCTGCGCGATGCCGAAGTCGATGAGCACCGGGCCGTCGTCCGTGACGAGCACGTTGGTCGGCTTGAGGTCGCGGTGCACGACGCCCGCGGCATGCACGGCCCGGAGGGCCTCGAGCAGCCCGGTCGCCAGCGCGAGCAGGTCTTCGGCGTCGAGCGGGCCCCGCTCGCGCACGTGGTCGGCGAGGTTCTCGCCGTCGACGAGCTCGGTCACGATGAACGCCTCGGTCGAGTCGGCCTCGGCGTCCAGGACCGCCGCGACGGCCGGGTGCTTCAGCCGCTGAAGCGCCGCGACCTCACGGCGCAGGCGCGCGCGGGCCTCGGCGTCGGCGCCGATGTCGGGGTGCAGCAGCTTGAGCGCGACGGCCGTGCCGCCCCCGTCGACGGCGCGGTACACCGTGCCCATGCCACCCGAGCCCAGCGGAGCGACGACGGTGTACCCGCCGACCTCCGACCCCGGTGTCAGACCGATCCGCTCCATGATCGGCCACCGTAGCGGCAGGGCATGAGATTGGCCGGGGGGACTCCCGGCGTGCCGCGGTGCGGGCGGCTAGGGTCGAAGGACATTTGAGGAGTTGGTCCTGTGTCTTTCGCTGTGCCTGATCACGGCTACGACTTCGTCGTGGTCGCCAACCGCCTTCCCGTGGACGTCACCGTGGACGACGACGGAGGGACCACCTGGACCCGCTCACCGGGCGGCCTCGTCACGGCGCTCAACCCGGTGATGGCCGCCGCGAGCGGTGCCTGGGTGGGCTGGGGCGGAGCCCCCGACCACGACCTCGAGCCGTTCGCGGTCGACGGCACCGAGCTGATCCCGGTGTCGCTGTCGGCCGAGGACGTCGAGAAGTTCTACGAGGGCTTCTCCAACGACACCCTGTGGCCGCTCTACCACGACGTCATCTCCCCGCCCACGTTCCACCGGCACTGGTGGGAGGCGTACCAGCGCGTCAACCGCCGGTTCGCCGAGGCCGCCGCCCGCCATGCGGCGAAGGGGGCGACCGTCTGGGTCCACGACTACCAGCTCCAGCTGGTCCCCAAGCTGCTGCGCGAGCTGCGGCCCGACGTGCGGATCGGCTACTTCCACCACATCCCGTGGCCGCCGCTGGAGCTGTTCATCCAGCTCCCGTGGCGCAAGCAGGTGGTCGAGGGGCTGCTGGGAGCGGACCTCATCGGCTTCCAGCGCGCGGGGGACGCCTCCAACTTCGTCCGCGTCGTGCGGCGCCTGACCGGCCTGACGACCCGCGGCCAGGTCATCACGCTGTCCAAGCACGGCAAGGTGGACCGGCACGTGCGGGCCGCGGCGTTCCCGATCTCGATCGACTCGGGCGCGTTCGACGAGCTCGCGCGCAGCGCAGAGGTGCAGGCGCGCGCCAAGCAGATCCGCGCCGAGCTGGGCGATCCCGACGTCCTGCTCCTCGGGGTGGACCGGCTCGACTACACCAAGGGCATCCGGCACCGCATCAAGGCGTACGGCGAGCTGCTGCACGACGGCCGCCTGTCCGCGACGTCCACCACGTTGGTGCAGGTCGCGAGCCCGAGCCGCGAGAACGTCGACGCCTACGCGCAGCTGCGCGACGAGGTCGAGCAGCTCGTCGGCCGGATCAACGGCGACTACGGCCAGGTGGGGCACGCGCCCGTGCAGTACCTGCACCAGTCGTTCCCGATGGAGGAGATGGCGGCGCTGTACCTCGCGGCCGACGTCATGCTCGTGACCGCGCTGCGCGACGGCATGAACCTGGTGGCCAAGGAGTACGTCGCGGCGCGGTCCGACGACCGCGGCGCGCTGGTCCTGTCGGAGTTCACCGGCGCGGCCGACGAGCTCACGGGCGCGATCCTCGTCAACCCGCACGACATCGACGGCATGAAGGACGCCATCACGTACGCCGTGCACATCGACGACCGCGAGGCGCGCAAGCGCATGCGCCGGTTGCGGCGCCGGGTGCTGGGCCACGACGTCGAGGCCTGGTCGCAGGAGTTCCTCGCCGTGCTGACGGCCGTCCCGCACCGGAGCGAGCATGTCTGAGCCGAGGGACGAGCTGCTCGACGCGCTGCGGTCGGCGGCGCGTCCGCTGCTCGTCGCGCTGGACTTCGACGGCACGCTCGCGCCGCTGCAGGACGACCCGTCGGCGTCGCGCATCATCCCCGCCGGGGTCGACGTCCTCGCCCGGTTCGAGGCGCGCGACGACCTGCGGCTCGCCCTGGTCTCCGGCCGCGCGCTGCACGACCTGCACGCGCTCGCGCAGGTCCCGGAGGGCACGTACCTGATCGGCAGCCACGGCGCCGAGCGGGCCCGCGTCACGCGGTTCGGGCTCGACCGCGACGTCGTCCAGCTCGGCGACGAGGAGGCCGACCGGCTCGCGGTGCTCGGTGCGCGGGCCGCGCTCGTCGCGCGCGGCCGGGACGGCGTGTGGGTGGAGACCAAGCCGACCGCCGTCGTCGTGCACACGCGGCTGGCGCAGGACGACGACGCGCGCAGGGCCGAGGCCGCGGCGCTCGAGCTCGGCGCCGAGCTCGGCTCGGGCGTCCTGCACGGCAAGGACGTGGTCGAGATCTCGGTGCTGCACGCGAGCAAGGGCGAGGCGCTCACCGCGCTGCGCGACGAGCTCGGGGTCAGCGCGGTCGTCTACGCGGGCGACGACACCACCGACGAGCACGCGTTCGCCGTCCTCGGCGAAGGTGACGTCGCGATCAAGGTCGGTGAGGGCGACACGGTCGCGCGGTATCGCGTCGCGTCCGCAGACGAGCTCGTCGCGGCCCTCGAGACGCTGGTCTGACCCGACCTCACAGGCGCCAACAGCCGCGCGTGCCAGGTGATCGCGCGGATTGTGCGAGAGTTCGTGCACGAATTCCTACCTCGGAGCACCTGTGCCTCTCGCCGCCTCGCGTCCTGGACGCCGCGCCCTCGCCCTCACCGCAGCTCTCGTCACGGCCGCCGCCGGCGCCCTCGTCGCCGCACCCGCGGCCGACGCCCGCGAGCGCGGACCCGTCTGCTCCGCAGGGAGCTGCACCGACCAGCTCGACCTCGCGGGCGGTGACGCGCACACCTGGACCGTGCCGGCCGGCGTGACGTCGGTGCGCGCGCTCCTGGTGAGCAGCGACGACAGCCCCGACGCCGTCGAAGGCATCGTTCCCGTGACGCCGGGCGAGGTGCTCACGGTGCGCACCGACACCGACACCGAGGCGGGCGGCGCGACGTCGCTGTCGAGCCCTAGCGAGCAGCTGCTGGTCGCCCGCGGCGACGGCTCCAGCGACAAGGCCTCGGGCGTTCGGCTCGTCACGCCCGACGCAGCGCCCGGCGCGTCGGCGACCTTCATGTACGTCCTGCCCGCGGTCACCACGACCACCGCCATCGTGCTCGCCAAGGACCACGCGGTCGCCGGCGGCTCCACGACCGCGACCGCCACGGTGACCGCCAACGGCGCGACGGACTTCGCGGGCGGGGCGGTGCAGCTGCTCGTCGACGGGAAGGCCTCCGGGACGCCCGTCGCGGTCACCGCGGCCGGGACCACGGCCACCGCGAAGCTCGTCGTTCCGGCGACCGGCGTCGCCGAGCACCAGGTGTCGGCGGCGTTCACCGCCACCGACCCGGTCCTCGCGTCGACCGCCACGGCGACCCCGTTCACCGTCCTGCCCGCCACGATCCCGTGGACGCTGGTCGACGAGGCCGGTGCCCCGATCACGAGCCCGCTGGCCACGCCCGACGTGGTCGCGCACGCGACCGGCCAGCTGCCCGGCGCCACGGTCCGCCTCGAGGTCAAGCTCGACGGCGAGTGGATCGACCCCGAGTCCGGCGAGAGCGCGACCGTCGCGGACGACGGCACGGTCGACGTGCCCATCGCGACGCCCCTGTTCCTGACCCTCTTCTCCGACGACTTCACGAAGGACGCGACGTTCGCGGTGCGCCTCGTCGCGGTCTCGAAGTTCCCCGACACCCCCGACCTGCCGAGCACCGCGAAGACGATCACCGTGCCCGGCATCAAGGTGCCCGTGGACCTGCAGGTCGACCCGGGCCCGTACCGCGCGGGCGACGACGTCGACAACGCCGTCCGGGTGACGATCAGCTGGTTCGACGAGGAGGACCCGTTCCTCCAGGCGGACGACATCGTCGACGCGCTCGACAGCGGACTGCTCACGGTCTACCTGGACCGCAAGCCGGTCGACCCGCAGGACATCGTCTACACCGCAGCGGACGAGGACACCGCGGTGCTGACGTTCGGCGCGCCCGACGAGGGCGGCGACCACACCGTCCAGGCCGTCCTGACGTTCGAGGGGATCACCGGCTCGCCGATCACGAGCGCCTCGAAGGTTCGTCACTTCACCGTCGCCCCGAGCTCGTTCGAGGCGGCACTGCTGGACGACGACGGCAACCCCGTCACGACGGTGCACCCCGGCGACACCCTGCACGCCGCCGCGCGCGGGCTGCTGGAGGGCACGGTCGTCGACTTCGACCTGCACTCCGCGCCGGTGCTGCTGGGCTCCGCGTCGGCGAACGCCGACGGGCTGGCCGTCGCCACCGTGAAGATCCCCGCGAACGCCACGCCCGGCAAGCACACGCTCGTCGTCACGGCGACGGACGTGCTCGGCGACGAGCACGTCGAGCGCGTCGCGCTCACGGTCGTCGCGGCCGAGCCGACGCCGAGCGCGACGCCCGTCGACGGCCCGCTCGCCGCCACCGGCTCCGAGGTGGCTCCGCTCGCGATCCTCGGCGGGCTGCTGCTGCTCGTCGGCGCGGGACTCGTGCTCGTGCGGCGGCGCCGCGCGTAGCTGCACCTCGTCCCCGGCGGTCCGCTCGAGCTCCGGCGCCACACGCGACCCTGAAGTATTCGCCATCCGGGGTGGCGGATAGTTCAGGCTCGAGGCCGCCCCGGCGACGCCGGGTGCCCGCAGCGGCACCCGGCGTCGCTGCGCTGCCGGGTCTACCGTCGGTGCATGCCCGCGTCGATGCGGTCGGTTGAGCTCGTCGAGCCGGACGGGCCCGACGTGCGCGCCGGCCGCCCGGACCACCGGCGCACCTACCGGCGGATCGCCATCGCGCTCGCCGTCGTCATGCTCGGCGTCGCGGTCGTCGCGCAGCGGCGGGCCGACGCCCACGCGGACGCGCGCGACGAGCACCTGGCGTCGATCGACGGCCTGATCGCGGCTCCCCACCTCCCCCTGCGGGCGCGCTGGACGCTGGCGCACCCCGATGCGTCGGTCGTCTACGGGCGCGCGGCCGACGGGGTCCTGCTGGGTGGCTCGTCGGTCGACGGGAACGTCGAGCTGCACGGCGTCGACGCCGCGACGGGTGCGGTGCTGTGGCGGACGCCCGTCGACGTCCCCGTCGACCAGACGCTCTGGGCGTGGTGCGACCCGCTGCGGACGAGCGCAGACGTCGAGCTCGCCGTCTGCACCGCGGGGCCCGACGCGCCCGCGGCGGCCGTCGCCCTCGCGTCCCGCACGCTGTGGACCGTCGTACCCCGCACGGGCCGGATCCTGACGACGATGCAGGTGCGCGGAGACGCGACGGTCCTGGTCACGAGCAGCGAGCTCGTCGTCGCGGACAACCCGTCGCACGGCAGGTGGCGCGTCCGGTCACTCGACCCCTCGACCGGCAGCCCGCGGTGGACGTTCGCCCCCGAGGTGGGCGCGCGCAGCGACCAGCTCGTCCAGCCGCAGCTGATCGACGACGGCGATGATCGGGTGCTCGCGTCGCTCTCGAACCACGTCTGGCTCCTGGACCCGAAGGGCCAACCCCTCGTCGACCGCGCGACCCCGGACGGCACGTGGTGGACCGCCCTGCGGCCCGGTTCGTCGGTCGGGCGCACGCTCGCTCGTCGAGGCGACAGCAGCGGCATCACCCTGCTGCCCGAAGGCAGGACCACGGAGGTCGCCGAGCCCGCGGTCCCCGTGCACCCCGACGACGGCAGCGCGCCGGGCGTGGTGTTCACGTCGGGGCCGCGCGGGCACCAGGCGCTCGTCGCGCGCTCGAGCAGCACGGGCGAGCAGCAGTGGCGCTCGCCCGAGAACGCCCTGACCGCGCTCGTGCTCGACGGCACCCTGTACATCGGCACGCCGACCGGGCTGGTGGCCCTCGACGCGAGCACCGGCGAGGTGCGCTGGCGGCGCGACGTGGGGCAGGCCGTCGACGAGATGACCACGGACGGCACCGACCTGCTCGTGGTGTCACCGCCGACGACAGTCACCGCGTACGCGCTGAGCGACGGGCACCCGGCGTGGACGGCCGACGTGGCCGACGCAGTCGGGGCGTCGACCGTCGCGACGATCGGCTTCGCTCCCGGCGCGCGCGGCATCGTGGCCTGGGACGCGACCGGCGCGGCGACGATCCTCGACTGACCCCGCCGCACCCGGCCTGGCCGGTACTCTCGCGCGGTGGCGAACGTGCGCAATGTCGAGCTCGTCGAGGCCGGCGAACCCCTGGCCTCCGAGCCCGACGAGGCCGGAACCGCGCCTCCTACGCGCCGCGACCATCGCCGCCTCTGGGCGCTCGGAGCCCTCGTCGCCGTCGGCGCGCTGCTCGTCGCGGGCCAGCAGCTGCTCGACCACCGGCACGCCGCGCACGTCGCGCGGTTCGACGACGTCCCCGGCGTCCTTGCACCTCTCGACCAGGACCTGACCGAGCAGTGGAGCTATCGCGGGGATCGTGACCCGGGCGGTATGGACGACGCCGCCCAGGTGGGTTCGCATCTCCTCGCGGGCACGGTGTCGGTGGCCGAGCGGACCTACACGATCCGCGAGGTCGATCGGGCCACGGGTGAGACGGTCTGGAGCACGAGCGGCAAGGTGGACGACGCGACCGACCTCCCGCAGGGGTCCGGGGTGGAGTGCCGGGCTCTCGACGAGGCCCGCTCGTCGCTCGCTGCGTGCTCCGTCGGGCCGTACGCCAGCGGGTGGCCCAGCGAGCCCGACGACCAGCAGATCGTGGTCGTGGACAGCACGAACGGTTCCGTCGTCGGCGGCCTGGTCGGCAGCTGGATGCCGTGGGGCGCGGGAGGCGGGCTGCTCGTCACGGGCGCTTCCACGACCGCTGCCGACAAGGTCACGTGGACGCTCACGGCGCACGACCCGTCCGGCAAGGAGGTGTGGCGGCGCGAGCTGCCGGCCGTCGACCTTCGCCCGGATCCCGAGCCCGACGCCGAGGGCGTCTTCGACGCCTCGCAGCTGTACGACGGCGGGCTCAAGACCCTGGGTGCTCGCGTCGTGCTGGTCGAGCATGGCTTCACGTTCGTTCTCGACGACGGCAACCTGACCGCCTCGTTCGACCAGGGGCGCGGCACCCGGGCCTCGATCGCGCGCGGCGGGCAGGTCGTCGTCTCCGGCGACTCGGGCTCGTCGACGCGGCTCCTGCTGCCGGACGGGATGCTCCGGACGATCGCCGGCTCCCCGATCTACACGATCGTCGACGACCGCAGCACCCCTGGCGTCCTGCTCGTGCAGGACGACCAGGAGGACGCCCTCGTGGCCATCGATGCCACGACGGGAGCGAAGCGCGCGACCGTGCTCGCCGGGTGGCCGACGGTGGTCGTGCTCGGGGGCCGCGCGTACGCGATGTCGGGAAGCACGCTCGCCGCCGTCGACCTCGCGACGGGCGAGCGCGTCTGGACGGCCACGACACCCGCAGACGGCTACCAGGTGTTCACCGACGGTCGTGCGCTGTACGTCGACCGCTCCGCCGATTCCGCGACGGTGCCCCTGACGGCCTTCGCGATCGACGACGGCTCGCCGCTTCCACCGGTCACGCTGCACGCCGACCTGCGGCCCGACCCCGACGGGATCTCGCCGAACCTCTTCGACACGGACGGGATGCTCGCGACCTCTCCGGACGAGTCGCTCCACGTCTACAGCTGACGTCTCTCGTCTGACCTGCATCGGTATCTGACTGTGACCGAAGTCATGGCGGACGTGTGACATCATGGCTTCAGGCCGAGGTGGACTGCGAAGTCCACCTCGTTCTGTGGCAGTGAGAATCACTGCACACCTCTCACTACGGATCGTCCGGCACGTACCTGCCGGTGGAGGGATTGGTTTCACCATGGCTACAGTCACTTTTGACCGAGCAACCCGGGTCTACCCCGGGACGGAGCGCCCCGCAGTCGACGCGCTCAACCTGCACATCGAGGACGGCGAGTTCCTCGTCCTCGTCGGCCCCTCGGGCTGCGGCAAGTCGACCTCCCTGCGCATGCTCGCGGGTCTCGAGGACGTCAACGCCGGCCGCATCCTCATCGGCGACCGCGACGTCACGGACGTCCAGCCGAAGGACCGCGACATCGCGATGGTCTTCCAGAACTACGCGCTGTACCCGCACATGTCGGTCGCCGACAACATGGGCTTCGCGCTGAAGATCGCCGGCACGCCGAAGGCGGAGATCCGCCAGCGTGTCGAGGAGGCCGCCAAGATCCTCGACCTCACCCAGTACCTCGACCGCAAGCCGAAGGCCCTCTCGGGTGGCCAGCGCCAGCGCGTCGCGATGGGCCGCGCCATCGTGCGTCAGCCCCAGGTGTTCCTCATGGACGAGCCGCTGTCGAACCTCGACGCCAAGCTCCGCGTCCAGACGCGTACGCAGATCGCGTCGCTGCAGCGCCGCCTCGGCGTCACCACGGTCTACGTCACGCACGACCAGACCGAGGCCCTGACGATGGGCGACCGCATCGCGGTCCTCAAGGACGGCCTCCTGCAGCAGGTCGGCACGCCGCGCGAGATGTACGACACCCCGCAGAACGTGTTCGTCGCCGGCTTCATCGGCTCGCCGGCCATGAACATCGGCACGTTCCCGGTGCTCGACGGCCACGCGTCGCTCGGCCGGGCCCGCGTGCCCGTCCCGCGCGAGGTCATCGGCGCGTTCACGGAGGAGGACCAGAACCACATCACGTTCGGCTTCCGCCCCGAGTCGCTCGACGTCGTGCCCGCCGGCACGCCCAACGCGATCCCGGTCATCGTGAACATCGTCGAGGAGCTCGGCTCCGACGCCTTCGTCTACGGCTCGCTCACCAACGAGTTCGGCGGCGCGGCAGCGGTCCACTCCGGCGCCGGCGACGCGCAGATCATCGTGCGCGTCGACCCCCGCCAGGTCCCGGCCAAGGGCGAGACGATCGGCGTCCAGATCCGTGGCGGCGAGTCGCACCTGTTCCACGCCGGATCGGGCGAGCGCTTCTGATCCGCAGCACCACCTGATCGACCCGACGGCGGGCCTGGACCACCAGGCCCGCCGTCGTGCTGTCCGGGGTCGGGCGGGTTGGGGGAACGGGCGTGGGTGTTGGCTGCGAGGATGGGGGGCATGAGCCCGACCAGCCAGCGCCTGCAGATCACGGCAGCGTCGCCGGACCCCGCACTCCTCGACCTTCCGTGGCACATCCCGCTCGAGGACTGGCCGTCCGAGACGCTGGCCGCCCTCCCCCGCGGTATCTCGCGGCACATCGTGCGGTTCGCGCGCCTGTCGGGCAAGGTCGTCGCGATCAAGGAGATCGGCGAGACGGTCGCCTACAAGGAGTACGAGCTGCTGCGCCAGCTCGACCGCCTGGACGTCCCGTCCGTCGAGCCCGTCGGAGTCATCACGGGCCGACGAGACCCCGACGGTGAACCGCTCGAGGCCGTGCTCATCACCAAGCACCTGCAGTTCTCGCTGCCGTACCGCGCGCTGTTCAGCCAGTCGCTGCGTCCCGACACCGCGACGCGGCTGATCGACGCGCTCGCGGTGCTGCTCGTGCGCCTGCACCTGGCGGGCTTCTACTGGGGCGACGTGTCGCTGTCCAACACGCTGTTCCGCCGGGACGCCGAGACCTTCGAGGCCTACCTCGTGGACGCCGAGACGGGCGACCTGCACGACAAGCTCTCCGACGGCCAGCGGGGCTACGACCTCGAGGTCGCGCGCGTGAACATCATCGGCGAGCTCATGGACCTGCAGGCGGGCCAGTTCCTCGAGGCCGACGTCGACGCCGTCGCGATCGGCAACGCACTGGCCGAGCGGTACACGGACCTGTGGCGCGCGCTCACCGAGGTGGAGTCGTTCGGGTACGGCGAACGCTGGCGCGTCCAGGCCCGCATCGACCGGCTCAACGACCTGGGCTTCGACGTCGGCGAGCTCGACATCACGACGGACGTCGACGGCACGACCGTGCGCATCCAGCCGAAGGTCGTGGACGCGGGGCACCACTCGCGCCGCCTCATGCGCCTGACGGGGCTCGACGTCGGCGAGAACCAGGCGCGGCGCCTGCTCAACGACCTCGACGAGTACCGCGCCGCGACGGACCGGCAGGCCGAGGACGAGTCGTTCGTCGCGCACGACTGGCTCACCGGCATCTTCGAGCCGGCCGTCCGCCGCGTCCCGCGCGAGCTGCGCGGCAAGCTCGAGCCCGCGCAGATCTTCCACGAGCTGCTCGACCACCGCTGGTACCTGTCCCAGCAGCAGGAGCGCGACGTCCCGATGAAGGAAGCCGCCAAGAGCTACGTGAAGAACATCCTGCCCAACCGGCCCGACGAGCAGTCGATCCTCGGCGTCCAGGCGGCCGACCTGCGCGAGACCGCCCAGATCCCGACCGTCGACGAGGACCAGATCATCGGCTGAGCCGTCAGGCCTCGGCCTTCGGGACGACGGCCTCGACGCGGGCCTCGCCGCCGTGCCGCACTGCCGAGCGCGCGATCCGGTCGGCCTGCCGGCGGGTCATCGGGCTCGAGCGGAACGCGCGGACCTTGCCCGCGCTGACCAGCTCGATCGCGTCGACGATCGTCAGCTCGGTCCGGCCGAGCACCATCACCGCGCGGACCCGCGGCATCGCCGACACGTCGGCGATCACCACGCGCCAGGAGGCGTCCCGATCGGCCATCGTCAGGCGCGCTGCCGGCTGACCTCGTACAGGGCGATGCCCGCGGCGACACCGGCGTTGAGCGACTCGACCGCCGAGGCGATCGGGATCGACGCGATCGCGTCGCACTGCTCACGCACGAGGCGCGACAGGCCCTTGCCCTCGGAGCCGACGACGAGCACGAGCGGGTCGGTCGCGTACGGCAGGTCGGCGATCGCGACGTCGCCGCCGCCGTCGAGCCCGACGACGAACGCACCGGCCTGCTTGTAGGCCTGCAGCGTGCGGGTCAGGTTGGTCACCCGCGCCACGGGGACGCGTGCCGCTGCGCCCGCGGACACCTTCCAGGCCGACGCCGTGACGCCAGCGGCGCGTCGCTCCGGGACGAGGACGCCGTGCGCACCGAACGCACCTGCCGAACGCAGCACGGCACCCAGGTTGCGCGGGTCGGTCACGCCGTCGAGCGCGACGATCAGCGGGGCCTGGCCGGCAGCCTCGGCGAGGTCGAGCAGGTCCTCGTCGTCGGCGTACGCGTACGGCGGGACCTGGATCGCGACACCCTGGTGCACCGAGCCGTCGGTGAGGCGGTCGAGCTCCGTGCGGGAGACCTCGAGCATCGGGTAGTTCTGGTCGCCCGCCGTCGAGATGATCTCGCGCGTACGGTCGTCGGCCTCGAGGCGCGAGGCGATGTAGACGGTCGACACGGGGATCCCGGCGCGCAGCGCCTCGACCACCGAGTTGCGGCCCGAGACGATCTCGTGGGTCGACGACCGGTTCCCGCCGCGGCTGCCGGCGGCGCTGCGGGACGCGCCCGCGAGCGGCCGTCCGGACGCGGAGCTCTTGGTGGCCGCCCCCGGCTTCTTGTACGCCTTGTGGTAGGTCCGGTCCTCGGCCTTCGGCGTCGGGCCCTTGCCCTCGAGCGCCTTGCGGCCGTGACCGCCGGTGCCGACCTGCGCGCCCTTCTTCGAGCCCGCCTTGCGGGTCGCGCCGCGGCGCTGGGAGTTGCCGGCCATGAGATGACTTCCTTCGTTCTGCGAAATGTGTGCGGGGCGGTCGTGCCGGATCCTCAGGGAGCGGCGAGCGACCAGCGGGCGCCGGTCGGCGAGTCCTCGACCACGATCCCGGCCGCCGCGAGGCGGTCCCTGATCGCGTCCGACGTCGCGAAGTCGCGAGCGGCCCGAGCGGCCGCGCGAGCGTCGAGCTCGGCGGCGACGACGGCCTCGAGGGCCCTCGCGTAGCGTTCGTCGGCCCCCCGAGAACGCCACTGCGCGCCGCCCGGGTCGAGCCCGAGCACGTCCAGCATCGCACGAAGCACGACCATCGCCGAGCGCGCGGCGTCGAGGTCGCCCGCCGCGAGGGCCGAGTTGCCGGCGCGCAGGTGCTCGTGGACCACCGCGAGCGCGGCGGGGACGTTGAGGTCGTCGTCCATCGCGGCGACGAACTCGGCGGGAAGCTCGGCCTTGGCCACCTCGTCGTCGGACGCGACACCGACCTTCTCCGCGGCGCGCTCGACGAAGCCCGCGAGCCGGTCCCAGGTGGCTTCCGCCTCGGTGAGGGTCGCGTCGGTCCACTCGAGCATGGACCGGTACTGCACGGCCGTCATCGCGTAGCGGAGCACCGCGGGCCGGACGTCGGCCAGCACGGTGGTCACGAGCAGCCCGTTGCCGAGCGACTTGCTCATCTTGGCGCCCGCCTGCGTGACCCAGCCGTTGTGCAGCCAGTACCGCGCGAAGTCGTAGCCGGCCGCGCGCGACTGCGCCTGCTCGTTCTCGTGGTGCGGGAAGCGCAGGTCGAGCCCGCCCCCGTGGATGTCGAACGACTCCCCGAGGTAGCGCAGCGCCATCGCCGAGCACTCCAGGTGCCAGCCCGGGCGGCCGCGGCCGTACGGGGTGTCCCAGGACGCGGTCTCGGGCTCGGTCGCCTTGGCCGCCTTCCAGAGCGCGAAGTCGCGCTCGTCGCGCTTCTCGTCACCGGTCGGGGTGTCGGGCGCGGGGACCATGTCCTCGACCCGCTGGTTCGTCAGCGCGCCGTACTCGTGGAACGAGCCGACGTCGAAGTACACGTCGCCCGAGTCGAGCGCGTAGGCGTGCCCGCGCTCGATCAGCCGGGTCATGAGCTCGACCATGTCGGGGATGTGGCCCGTGGCTCGCGGCTCGTAGCTCGGCGGCAGGACGCCGAGCGCGTCGTAGGCCGCCGTGAAGGCGCGCTCGTTCGCCGCGGCCCACGCCCACCACGCCTCGCCGGCGTCAGCGGCCTTGGCCAGGATCTTGTCGTCGATGTCGGTGACGTTGCGCACGAGCGTGACGCGCAGGCCGCTGCGGCGCAGCCAGCGCACGAGCACGTCGAACGCGACGCCCGAGCGCAGGTGGCCGATGTGCGGTGGCGCCTGGACGGTCGCGCCGCACAGGTAGATGCCGACCTCGCCCGCGACGAGCGGAACGAAGTCGCTCACCTGGCGGGTGGCGGAGTCGAACAGGCGCAGGGTCACCGGGCAAGGCTACCGGCCAGGCTGCTGCTCGCTCGCGCGGCGCAGCGTTGGACCTGCGGCGCGATCAGCCGAACGTGCCGCTCTCGCCCCGGTACGTGGGAACGCTGGCCTCGATCGCCTCGCCGCGCACCAGGTGCACGTTCGCGAAGCGCTCCATGACCTCGCCCGACTTCGCGTGCCGGAACCAGACCCGGTCGCCGACCCGCAGGTCGGAGCCGGCGGGCACGCGCAGCGGCGTCTGCACCTCGCCGGCCCCCTCGCGGTCCGTCAGGGAGAGCCCGGCCGGCCACACCGGGCGCGGCTGGCGCGACTTGGTGGGCGGGCCCGACGCGATGTACCCGCCGCCGAACGCCGTCGCGTACCCCGCTGCCGGGATGCGGACGACGTCGAGCCCGAAGAACGCCGCGGGCCGCGGCTCGAACGAGCGGTACTCGTCGAACAGCGTGGGCACGAACAGCCCGGAGCCCGCGGTCACCTCGGTGACGCCGGGTGCGGACGCGCTCGTCTGCACCGACCCCGAACCGCCCGAGTTCACCAGCTCCAGCGGGTGCCCGACGGCAGCCGCCACCGCGTCGACGACGGCGGTGCGCCGCGTCTCGAGGTCGGCGATCGAGAGCCGCTTGACCATGCGGACCGCGGGCGACGAGTCCGGCAGGCCGGCCACCTGGGCCTCGTAGAACATGACGCCGCGCACGTCGATGCCGTCGCGCTGGGCGATCAGCGCCGCGAGCTCGCCCGCGGCCTGCGCGGTGTGCACCGGCGAGCGCCGGACGCCGAGGTGGGCGCGCCAGGGTCCGAGCTTGAGCTCGAGCGAGGCGTCGATGTCGAGGCACACGCGGATCGTCGTGCCGTGCGCGACGGCCGCCTTCGCCGCGAGGTCCACCTGTGCGATGTCGTCGACCATGAGGGTCACGGCCGCGGCGGCCCGCGGGTTCGCGGCCAGCTCGTCGAGCGCGCCCGTGTCGACGCTCGGGTAGCCGAGCAGCACGTCGTCGACGCCCTGCGAGACGAGCCACAGCGCCTCGCGCACCGAGTAGCCCATCACGCCAGCGAAGCCCGGCCGCGCGAGCACGCGCGTGAGCACCTCACGCACGCGCACCGACTTGCTCGCGACGCGGATCGGCACGCCCCCGGCGCGGCACACCAGGTCGTCGGCGTTCGCCTCGAGCGCGTCGAGGTCGACGACGGCCAGCGGCGCCGGCAGGTGGCCGGTCGCTGCGTCGAGGCGACTTCCGAGCGTCATGCCGATACCTCCGTGCGTACGGTGGACGTGTCCTTGGTCGAGCCGGTCCGGCCCGCGAAGCCGCCGGCGATGGCCGCGACGACGAGCGCGAGCAGCACGGGCAGGGCGAACGCCCACCGGTAGCTCGTCGCGCTGCCGATCACCTCCAGCAGCACCGCGCCGAGCAGCGTGCCGAGGTAGTTGAAGACGTTGAGGCGCGCGACGACGGCGTCGGCGTGGTCGGGCGCGAGCACGCCGGCCGTCGAGAAGCACAGGGGCGCGACGAGCCCGAGGCCGGCGCCGCCGATCGCGAAGCCCACGATCGCGACGAACGGCGCGGGCGCGAAGACCACGAGCGCGAACCCGGCGGCACCGACGAGCGACGCCGCACGGACCACCGCGACGCGACCCCAGCGCAGCACGAGCCGGTCACCGACGAGCCGCGAGACGAGCGTCGTGCCGAGGTAGGCGGCGACGCCGAGCGGCGCGACCGACGACGAGGCGTCGAGCGTCTCCGTCAGGTACTTCGTGCTCCACGTCTGGGTGCCGTTGTCGATCGCGAAGTACGCGACCACCGCGACGGCCAGCACGCCGACCGCGCGCCACGGGATGTGCTTGCGGACCGTGTCACCGGGAGCCACCGGCGGGGCGTCGTGCGTGCGCTGCCCGTTGCGGAGCACGAGGAACGACGCCACGAGCGCCACGGGGGTCGCGGCCAGGAACAGCAGCGTGACGGGCTCGATCGCCAGGCGGTCGCCGTCGGCCGCGGACAGCAGCGCGGCGCTGATGCCACCGGCGGACCACGCGGCGTAGAAGCTGGACAGCAGCGGGCGGCCGTACGCGCGCTGGACCGACACCGCCTGCATGTTCGACGACGCGTCGACCATGCCCAGGGCCGTGCCGTAGAGCGCGAACGCGGCCACGGCCGTCAGGAAGGAGGGTGCCGCCGCGATGAGCGGCACGAACACGCCGATGAGCGCGAGCCCCGTGGACAGCGCGACCCGGCTCCCGCCGCGCGCCCGGGACATGAGGTCGGCGACGCCCGTTCCGAGCGCTGCCGCGATCAGGACGCCGAGGATCGCGACCGTGATCGTGTCGTCGTTGACGTCGTACCGGTCCTGCACGCTGCCGAGGTTGGTGAGCAGGAGCATGAGCGCGAAGCCCTGCGCGGCGAAGGCCGCGCTCGTCGCGACGCGGGCGCGCGAGTTCGTGCTCACGTGGTTGCCACGTCCGAGGGCACGCCGGGCTGGTTCGGGAGCGAGGCGGGCTCGCCGGCAGACGCGTCCGCGGCCTCGTCGGTCGGCTCGCCGGCGGTGTCGCCAGCGGCGTCCTCCGACGGGACCGCCAACGTCGCGAGGTACCTGCCGAGCCCGTGCAGCCCGCGCAGCGCCTTGTCGGCGTCCCCGTCGACGAGCCACGCGAGCGAGTACCCGTCGACGACGGAGACGACGATGCGCGCGATCTCCTCGGTCGGCAGCGCCCACGTGACGTTCGCGGCGTGCCCGACCACCTCCATGACCTCGGTGGCGGCCGCCCACTGACCGCGGTACTGCTCGATGGCGACCTGGTTGAGCTCCGGGTGGCGCAGCGAGGACGTGGTCAGCTCGTAGCTCAGCAGCTGCGAGCCGCGCGTGGTGGAGATGGAGGCCCACAGCGCTTCGATCGCGTGCTCGATGACCGTCTCGACGGGCAGGCCGGGCGGGATCTGGTCGATCCCCTGCACGGCGTTGCGCGTGGTGATCGCGTGCGCCATGGCACGCAGGAGCTCGTCCTTGTCCTGGAAGCAGTAGTGGACGACGCCGAGCGACACGCCCGCTTCCGCCGCGACGGCGCGCACGGTCGCGGCCTCGATGCCGTCCCGGCTCGCGACGGTCAGCGCGGCCTCGACGAGCTGTTCGCGGCGCTCCGCGACAGGCATGCGATTCATGCGAGTCCCCTCCCTCACGTGCACCGGCCCCGGCGGCCGGGCGCGCGCCCCTGCGATCTCACACCAGTGAAACACGTCGTGGACTTGACTTGGACAAGTGCCCAAGTCACTGTCTGTACCTATGAACACCCTGCAGCCGGCGACGTGGCGCAACTGGGCGCGCACTGCCGCTGCGTCCCCTTACCGTAGCGATACCCCTCGTGACCTGCAGGAATTGACGACGATCGTCAAGAGCGCAGCCACCGACGGGCACCGCGTCCGGGCAGTCGGCGGTGGTCACTCCTTCACGCCGGCGGCTGTCACCGAGGGCGTTCACCTGCACCTCGATCACCTGTCCGGCCTAGAGAGCATCGAGCGCCTGCCGAACGGCAACGCGCACGTCACCGTCGGGGCCGGCACCCGCCTGTTCGCACTGAACGCGTTGCTCGCGGCGCACGGCCTGGCGATGCGCAACCTCGGCGACATCGACAAGCAGACCGTCGCCGGCGCGATCTCGACGGGCACGCACGGCACGGGCGCCCGCCTGGGTGGCATCGCCACGCAGGTCGTCGGTGCGCGGATCGTGACCGCGTCGGGCGAGGTGCTCGACCTCTCGCGCGACCAGCAGCCCGAGCTCTTCGAGCTCGCGCGCCTCGGCCTCGGCTCGGTCGGCGTCCTGGCGGCCGTGACCCTCGAGGTCGTCCCCGCGTTCCGGCTCGAGGCCCGCGAGGAGCCGTGGCCCCTCGACGAGGTGCTCGACGGGCTGGACGACCTCGTCGACGGCAACGACCACTTCGAGTTCTACTGGTTCCCGCACACGCGTCGCGCGCTGACCAAGCGCAACAACCGCGTGGGCGACGACGAGCAGGCCCGTCTCCACCCGGTCCGTGCGTGGGTCGACGACGAGCTGCTCGCCAACGGCGTCTTCGGCCTGGTGAACCGCGTCGCGACGCTCGTGCCGCCCGCCACCCCCGGCATCAACGCGATCGCGGCACGTGCGCTGAGCGCCCGGCGCTTCATCGCGCCGTCGGCAGAGGTGTTCATCTCGCCGCGCCGGATCGTGTTCCGCGAGATGGAGTACGCGGTCCCGCGCGCCGAGCTCAAGGGCGTGCTCGCCGAGATCGACGGGTGGCTGCGCTCGTCGGGCGAGCACGTGCCGTTCCCGCTCGAGGTCCGCTTCGCCGCCGAGGACGACCTGTGGCTGTCCACCGCGCACGGCCGCGAGACCGCGTACGTCGCCGTGCACCAGTACGTGAAGATGCCCTTCCAGCGCTACTTCCAGGCCGCCGAGAAGATCTTCGCGCAGGTCGACGGGCGCCCCCACTGGGGCAAGATGCACTGGCTCGACTCCACGCGGTTCGGCGAGCTCTACCCGCGGTTCGCGGACGCCCAGCGGGTGCGCGCGCAGGCCGACCCCGACGGGGTCTTCGGCAACCCGTACACCGACACGGTCTTCGGGGCACGTCACCCGGAGGTGTGACCTCCGCAGACTGGTTTCTCACCCGCACCCGGTGCACTCTGTGCGGGTGGAATCCAACCGCGTCGTCGTCGCCACGGCTTTCGGTGGTCCCGAGGTGCTCCAGGTCGTCGATGGTCCCGCGCTCGAACCGGGCCCCGGGAACGTCCTGATCGACGTCCGGGCGGCCGGGGTGAACCCGATCGACTGGAAGACGTACGCGGTGGGGCCGCGCAGCGATCCCTCGCGGCTCCCCCTGCGCCTCGGCCACGAGGTCGCCGGCGTCGTGAGCGCCGTCGGGCCGTCGGTGCGCTGGCTCTCCGAGGGCGACGAGGTCATCGCCTGGCGCGTGGCGGGCGGCTACGCCGACCGGATCGAGGCCCCCGAGCAGGTGACCGTCCGCCGTCCGGCCGACCTCGGCTGGGCCGCCGCGTCGGGACTGATGCTCACGGGCGCGACCGCCGTCCACACGCTCACCGCGACCAACGTGCGCACGGGCGACGTGGTGCTCGTGCACGGCGGCTCGGGCGGCGTGGGGCGCATGGCCGTCCAGCTCGCGGAGCTGCGCGGCGCGTTCGTCGTCGCGACGGCCTCGCCGCACGCGCACGAAGACCTGCGCGCACTGGGCGCGATCCCGGTCGAGTACGGGCCGGGGCTGGTCGAGCGGGTGCGCGCCGTCGCGCCGGGACCCGTCACGGTCGCCATCGACACCGTCGGGACCGACGAGGCGCTCGACGCCTCGATCGAGCTCGTCGCCGACCGTGCGCGCATCGCGTCCATCGCCGGCTTCGCGCGCGGGGTGTCGCTCGGGATCAAGCTGCTGGGTGGCGGCCCCGGAGCCGACCCAGGAACCGAGGTGCGCGAAGCCGCGCGCGCGCAGCTCGCCGAGCTCGCGGCCGACGGGGTGCTCGACGTGCGCGTCGCCCGCACCTATCCGCTCGACGAGGTCGCCGACGCCCACCGCACGGGCCTGGCCGGCCACCCGGGCGGGAAGCTCGTCCTGCTGCCCTGAGTCGTCGTGCTTTCCTGAGCCGGCTCAGCCGGCGATCTGCGCCGAGACGGCGCTCAGCTCCTCGAGCACGCGGCGCACGGCGAGGCGCTCGGCACGGTCGGGACGCACGAGCGCCTCGATGTAGCGGGCGGCCCGCACATCCGCGAGCGGCACGAGCCGCACGTCCGCCGTGCTCGCGAACGTGTAGCGCGGCAGGAGGCAGATGCCCTCCCCCGCACCGACGAGCGCCGCCGACACGTGGAAGTCGTTGATCCGGTGCGCGACCCGCGGCACCGACCCGGTCGCCGCCGCGACCGCGTCGAGCACGCGCAGCACCGGGAAGCCCTCGCGCACCGCGATCCAGCGTTCGCCCGCGAGGTCCCCGGGGCGCAGCTCCTCGCGCGCCGCGAACTCGTGCGTCGCGGGCACCGCGACGTCGAGCGGCTCGCGCAGCAGCGGATGCACCTGGACGCCGCCGCCCCAGCCCGGTTCGCCGTCGGCCCTGTGCGCGATCACGATGTCGATCCGGTCGGTGAGGGCGACGAAGTCGTCGAGCGCGACGTCCTCGTCGGTGCACTCGAGCGTGATGTCGTCGCCCGAACCACTGCCCGCGATGCCTCCGACGCGCGCGAGCAGCGGCGGGAGCAGCAGCTGCGCGCCGCTCGAGAACGCGCTGACCCGCACGGTGCCGCCGGGGCGGTCGAGGAACTCGTCGGCCGCGGCCTGCGCCCGCTCGAGCGCGACCGCGACACCGAGCGCGGCGTCCGCGAGCGCGTGCCCGGCCGCTGTGAGCTGCAGCGACCGACCGACCCGCTCGGTGAGCGGCACGGCGACCTCGCGCTGCAGGGCCGCGAGCTGCTGGGACACGGCCGACGGGGTCAGGTGCAGCGCACGGGCCGCGGCACTGACCCCGCCCTGGGTGCGCACGGCGCGCAGCGTCGCGAGCTCACGAGGTTCCATGAAGCAACGCTACAACGTCGTTGCAGATCATTTCGCTGGTGCTTCACCTACGGCCGGCCGGATGATCGGCCCGTGAACACCCGTGACCGCCTGCTCGCCGTGCTCGTCGCCGCGTGCTGGGGGCTGAACTTCGTCGCGATCCACCTCTCGCTGCAGCAGTTCCCGCCCTTCCTGCTCGTCGCGCTCCGCTTCGCGGTCATCGCGGTCCCGACGCTGCTGCTCGTGCCGCGCCCGGCCGTGCCGTGGCGCTGGCTGCTGCTCTACGGAGCCGGGTTCGGCGTGCTCCAGTTCGTGTTCCTGTACTGGGCGATGTCCGCCGGGATGCCGACGGGCCTCGCGTCGCTCGTGCTGCAGTCGTCGGCGCCGTTCACGGTCGTGCTCGCGGCCGCGCTGCTGCGCGAGCGGGTCACCGCCCGCCAGGCGGCCGGGGTCCTGGTCGCGATGGTCGGACTGGCCGGCATCGCGGCCCACCGCGCCGGCCTCGCGGGCGGCGCGACGCTCGTGCCCGTGCTGCTCACCCTCGCGGGCGGGTTCGGCTGGGCGCTCGGCAACCTCGGCAACCGGCAGGCGGTGCGGTCCGCGCCGGACGAGGCGTTCCGGGTCGTGCTGTGGATGGCCGTGGTGCCGCCGCTGCCGATGCTCGCGCTGTCCTTCGCGGTCGAGGGTCCGGCGCGCATGGCCGCGTCGTTCAGCGGCCTGACCACCGGCACCGGGCTGCTCGCGCTGGGCGGCCTGGCCTACACGGTGCTCGTCGGGACACTGCTCGGCACCGGGATCTGGACGCGGCTCATGTCACGCCACCCGGCGGGCATCGTGGCGCCGTTCTCGATGCTCGTGCCCGTCGTCGGGATCGGGTCGTCGTGGCTGCTGCTGCGCGAGCGGACGTCGACCACCGAGCTGGCGTGGGGCGCGCTCGTCGTCGCGGGCGTGCTGCTCGGCAGCGCGCGTCGCGGACGTCGTCAGGAGCGGGCGACGACCAGCGCGGTCGCGACCGCCGCGACGCCCTCGCCGCGGCCTGTCAGCCCGAGACCGTCGGTCGTCGTCGCCGAGAGGCTCACGGGCGCACCCACGGCCGACGACAGCGCCGCCTCGGCCTCCGCGCGGCGCTGACCCAGGCGCGGGCGGTTGCCGATCACCTGGACCGCGACGTTGCCGATCTCGAACCCCGCGTCGCGCACGCGCCGCGCCGCCTCGGCGAGCAGCGCGCTCCCCGCTGCGCCCGCCCACCGGGGCTCCGAGGTGCCGAAGTTCGACCCGAGGTCACCGAGGCCGGCAGCGGACAGCAGCGCGTCGGCCGCCGCGTGCGCTGCGACGTCCGCGTCCGAGTGCCCGTCGAGCCCGCGCTCGCCCGGCCAGCTCAGCCCAGCGAGGTGGAGCTCGCGCGCGGGGTCGTCGCTGAACGCGTGCACGTCGACGCCGAGCCCCGTCCGGGGCAGCGGCCAATGCCGGTCGGTCATCGCTTCTCCTCCACGGGCAGGTCGAGCTCGGCGAGCAACAGGTCGCGACGCGTCGTGATCTTGGCCGCGCGCTCGTCGCCCGGGACCACCCAGACGGGCAGCCCGAGCCGCTCGACGAGCCCCGCGTCGTCGGAGGCCGCGCTCGCCTCGTCGGCCGCGTCGTGCGCCGCGGCGGCGTGCGCGCGCACGAGAACGTCCCGCGCGAAGCCCTGGGGCGTCTGGACCGCACGGAGCACGGCGCGGTCCACGGTGCGCTCGACGGGCCATCCCAGCCCGTCGGGACCGGCCTGCTTCACGTCGACCTGCTTGATGGTGTCCGTGACGGGCACCCCCGGGATGACCGCGACGTGCCCGTCGACGACGGCCTGCGCGACCCGCTCGACGAGGTCGGCCGGCACGAACGGCCTCGCGGCGTCGTGCACCAGCACCACGTCGACGTCGTCGCCCAGGACCTCGAGCGCGCGGGCGACCGACTCCTGGCGCGTCGCCCCGCCGGCGACCACGACGACGCCGGGCAGCACGCGCGCGAACTCCGCGAGGTGCGCCGCCGGGGCGGTGACGACGAGGGACATGGCAACGCCGCCCGGCCTGGCCTGGGCCAGAGCACGGGCGGCGTGCACGACGATCGGTTCGCCGCGAACCGGGACGAGCGCCTTCGGCAACGTGTGACCGAGCCGCGAGCCGCTGCCCGCGGCGGTCAGCACCGCGGCGACGTTCATCGAGGTCGCTCGCTCAGGAAGCGAGGACCTCGTCGAGGATGGCTTCTGCCTTCTCCTCCTCGGTGTGCTCGGCGAGTGCGAGCTCCGAGACGAGGATCTGGCGGGCCTTGGCAAGCATGCGCTTCTCGCCGGCGGACAGACCGCGGTCTGCATCCCGACGCGAAAGGTCGCGGACGACCTCCGCCACCTTGATGACGTCGCCCGAGGCGAGCTTCTCGAGGTTCGCCTTGTAGCGACGCGACCAGTTGGTCGGCTCCTCCGTGTACGGCGCCCGGAGGACCTCGAACACGCGGTCCAGCCCCTCCTG
The DNA here is from genome assembly GCA_039207135.1 of Brevundimonas sp. Taxonomy (GTDB): domain Bacteria; phylum Actinomycetota; class Actinomycetes; order Actinomycetales; family Cellulomonadaceae; genus Cellulomonas. Next base: position 58,702 of record JBCECL010000002.1, on the reverse strand, counting down.
ACCGACGACGTCGCGGACGCCCACGAGGTCGACGTTCTCAGCCGGAACCTCGATGGTCAGATCACCCTGGGCGACCTTGAGCTTGAGGTAGAGCTTGTCCTCCCCGCGGATGGTCCTGGTCTTGATCTCTTCGATCAACGCTGCACCGTGGTGCGGGTAGACAACGGTCTCCCCAACAGTGAAAGTCATCTGCAGGTGTCCCCTTTCGCAGAGGCGCATCTTATCACGCGTGAATTCACCCAATCCCGGCGGCCGGCTCTGTCGACGCTGGTCAGGACGCGGCTCGGCACGCGTGCCCGGCGACGTCGCCGGGCGCGGCCCGGCGGCGCACGCATCGGGTCGGTCCGGCTAGGCTTGCGCGTGCGACCGCACCGGGCCCGAAGGCCTGCGGTCGCGCGCCTGCCGTCCCGTCGCCCCGAGGAGTCGCTGTGACCTCGCCCCGCCCCCGCTCCCGTCGGCTGCTGATCGCCGCGGGCCTGTGCGTCGCCGGCGTCGTGCTGGCCGGCTGCTCGGCGACCAACCCGATCACGACCGACAAGCCGTACAGCGCTTCGGACGGCGCCCGCGCGACCCTCGGCGACGTGCGCGCGTCGAACCTCATCGTGCTCGCGAGCGCCAAGGGCGCGCCGGGACTGCTGACGGGTGCGCTGACGAACGACGGCACCGACAAGCACACCGTGACGATCACGTTCGGCGACGAGAGCTCCACGGTCAACCTGGAGCCCCGCCAGACGGTGCTGCTGGACGGCACGACGGGCACCGGGCACGCCGACGTCCGCCTCAAGGCCGTGGCCGTCCCCCCGGGCGCCGTCGCGCCGTCGACGCTCGCGACCGAGGCTGCCGGCAGCCAGGACGTCCCCGTCCCCGTTCTCGACGGCTCGCAGCCCGAGTACGCGTCGCTGGTCCCGACCGCCCCGTAAGCACACAGACACACGCGAGACCGTCACTCCCGCGCGAGACCGTCACCTAGAGCTGACGGATTCGCGCGGGAGTGACGGTCTCGTCGTCTTGGCGCGTGCCGATCAGCCGAAGCGGCCCGAGATGTAGTCCTCCGTGGCCTGCTCGCGCGGCGCCGAGAAGATCGTGGCGGTGTCGTCGATCTCGATGAGCCGACCCGGCTGGCCCGTCCCGGCGAGGTTGAAGAACGCGGTCCGGTCCGAGACGCGCGCCGCCTGCTGCATGTTGTGGGTCACGATGACGATCGTGTAGCTCGACTTGAGCTCGGCGATGAGGTCCTCGATCGCGAGCGTCGAGATCGGGTCGAGCGCGGAGCACGGCTCGTCCATCAGGAGCACCTGCGGCTTGACCGCGATCGCGCGTGCGATGCACAGGCGCTGCTGCTGGCCGCCCGAGAGGCCCGAGCCGGGCCGATCGAGGCGGTCCTTGACCTCGTTCCAGAGGTTCGCGCCGCGTAGCGACTGCTCGACCATGTCCTGCGCGTCGCCCTTGGAGATCCGCTTGTTGTTGAGCCGGACGCCCGCGAGCACGTTCTCCGCGATGGACATCGTCGGGAACGGGTTGGGCCGCTGGAAGACCATGCCGACCTGGCGCCGCACGGCCACCGGGTCCACGTCGGACGCGTACAGGTCGACACCGTCCATCGCGACGGTGCCCTGCACGTGCGCTCCGGGGATCACCTCGTGCATGCGGTTGAGCGTCCGCAGGAAGGTCGACTTGCCGCAGCCCGACGGGCCGATGAAGGCCGTCACGGAGCGGGGCTCGACCGACATCTCGATGTCGGCCACAGCCCGGAAGTCGCTGTAGAAGATGTTCAGGTCCTTGACGTCGATGCGCTGTGCCATGGGGGGGTCCTTAACCGAGGTTCTTGGGAGCGAAGAAGCGGGTGACGAGGCGGGCCACGAGGTTGAGCAGCATGACGATGAGGATCAGCGTCAGCGCACCGGCCCAGGCGCGGTCGTAGGCGACGGTCGCGATGCAGTTGGCCTGGCCCTCGGTGCAGGGCACGAGGCCCTGCTGGAACTGGCCGTACACGTACACCGGCAGCGTCATCATGCGACCGTCGAAGAGGTTGAAGTTGATCGAGTCGATGACGCCGACCGTGATGAGCAGCGGGGCGGTCTCACCGATCACGCGCCCGACGGCGATCATCACGCCGGTCACGATCCCGGCGATCGCGGTGCGCAGCACCACCTTGATGACGACGATCCACCGCGGCGCCCCCAGCGCGAGGGCTGCCTCGCGCAGCTCGTTGGGCACGAGGCGCAGCATCTCCTCCGACGAGCGGACGACGACGGGGATCATGAGCACGGACAGCGCGACCGAGCCGACCGCACCCATCCGCACGCCCGGGCCCAGGATGACCGCGAACAGCGCGTAGGCGAACAGACCGGCGACGATCGACGGGATGCCGGTCATCACGTCGACGAAGAACGTCACCGCGCGGGCCAGCTTCCCGCGGCCGTACTCGACCAGGTAGATGGCCGTGAGCAGGCCCACGGGCACCGAGATGAGCGCGGCGAACAGCGTGATCTCGATCGTGCCCACGATGGCGTGGTAGACACCGCCGGCATCCATGCCGCCGTACACGCCACGCATCGAGTGCGTGAGGAAGTAGACGTTGAAGCGCTCGATGCCGTACGAGACCACGGTCCAGGACACCGACAGCAGAGGCAGCATGGCCAGCACGAACGCCGTGACGACGAGCCACTTCATGATGCGGTTCTTGCGGTGGCGGCGCTTGTCGACGTACTTGAGCAGCGCTCGCAGCTCGGAGTTGCCCACCTCGGGGGCGATGGTGGTCATCAGTTGGCTCCCGAGAAGTCCTTGCGGCGCGCGACGATCGCGCGGGCGGCCATGTTGACCAGCAGGGTGATGACGAACAGCGCGAGGCCCGTGGCGATGAGCGTCGAGACGCCGATCGGGTTGGCCTCGGGGAACTGCGCGGCGATGTTCGCGGCGATCGACTGCTGCTGGCCTGCCTCGAGGATGTGGAACGAGTAGAGGAACCCGGGCGACAGGATCATCAGCACGGCCATCGTCTCGCCGAGCGCGCGGCCGAGGCCGAGCATCGCGGCCGAGATGACACCCGAGCGGCCGAACGGCAGCACCGCGGTGCGGATCATCTCCCAGCGCGTCGCACCGAGGGCCAGTGCGGCCTCCTCGTGCAGGCGCGGCGTCTGCAGGAACACCTCGCGGCTCACGGCCGTGATGATCGGCAGGATCATCACCGCGAGCACGATCGCGACGGTCAGCAGGACGCGCGCGGTCGGGGAGACCTTGCCGCCGAACAGCGGGAACCAGCCGAAGGTCTCGTTGAGCCACGCCCAGATGGGCTGCACCTTCGGGGAGAGCACGAGGGCTCCCCACAGGCCGTAGACCACCGACGGGACCGCGGCGAGCAGGTCGATGAGGTAGCCGAGGCCGTTCGCGAGGCGCCGGGGCGCGTAGTGCGAGATGAACAGCGCGATGCCGATCGCGACCGGGACCGCGAAGATCAGGGCGAGCGCGGCCGCGAGCACGGTGCCGAACACCAGCGGGCCGATGTAGTCGAGCAGCGAGGTCGAGTTCCGCAGCAGGCCGACCTGCTTCACGAGCTCGTCCGACGGCATCGACAGCGCGGGCCAGGCCTTGACCACGAGGAAGATCGCGACCGCGGCGAGGGTCACGAGGATGAGGGCGCCCGCGCCGGTGGCGAGCCACCGGAAGGCGCGGCTCGCGCCGCGGTCGGACGCTCGGGCCGAGCGCTTGCGGCGCCGGGAGCCGGCGGGCTCGTTACCGCTGCGTGCGGTCGAGCCAGGAACCGGCGGGCTCTGGATGGTGGACACGAATGCTCCGTCTGTGGTGGGGGGGACGTTCGCCGGTGGTCGGCCCGGGTCCCCCCCGGGACGGGCCGACCACCGGCTGATGGCTGCGGTCAGGCGCCCTTGATGGCGTCGACCGCGGTCTTGGCGTCGGCGGCGAGCGCGTCAGGCAGCGGAGCCGAGCCGGCGGCCGACTGGGCGGCGGCCTGTCCCTCGGGGCTCACGATGTAGCCGAGCAGGCCCTTGACGAGATCCGCCTTGGCGGCGTCCTTGTACGTGCTGCACGCGACCGAGTACGAGACGAGGATCAGCGGGTAGGCGCCGGCCTCGGTCGTGGTGCGGTCGATGTTCACGACGATGTCGTTGGCAGCGCGCGAGGTGTCACGCGGCGACTTGTCGAGCGCCACGGCAGCGGCGTCGGCCGACGGCGCGACCCACGCGTCGCCCACCTTGATGCTCGCCTTGCCGAGCGTGCCCGCGGCGGACTCGTCGGCGTAGCCGATCGTGCCCTGGCCACCCTGCACGGCCTGGATCAGGCCCGAGGTGCCCGTGCCCGACTCGCCACCCTGGAGCGGCCAGTCGTCAGCGGCCTCGTCGGCCCACGCGCCGCCCGCGGTCTTGTTGAGGTAGTCGGTGAAGTTCTTCGTGGTGCCCGAGCCGTCCTGGCGGTGCACCGGCGTGATGTCCGTGGAGGGTAGCGTCGCGTCGGGGTTGTCGGCCTTGATGGCCTCGTCGTCCCACTTGGTGATCTTGCCGGTGAAGATGTTGGCGATCGTGGCGGGCGACAGGTTGAGCGACGTGACGCCCTCGAGGTTGAACACCACGGCGATCGGGCTCACGTAGGAGGGGATGTCGATGGCGTCCGAGCCGCAGGTGGCCTTCGCCTGCTCGAGCTCCTCGGGCTTCATCGCGGAGTCGGAGCCGGCCCAGTCGGCCGCGCCCTGGATGAACTGGGTGCGACCGGCACCCGAGCCCTGCGGGTCGTAGTTCACGGTGACGTTGGGGTTCGCGGTCTGGAAGGCGGCGCGCCAGGCGTCCATGGCCTTGCCCTGCGACGAGGCGCCGACGCCGTTGAGCTCACCGCTCAGGCCGCCGCCACCCGTACCTGCAGAACCACTTGCGCTGGGGCTGTCGGCCACCGGGTCGTCCGATCCGCACGCCGTCAGGGAGAGGGCGAGCACACCGGCAAGGGCGACCGCGCCGACGCGGCTGGGAAGGGAGAGCTTCACTGTGGGATCCGTCCTGTCGTGTTCGAGCGCACGTGGGGTTGTGCGCAGCGATGCCGACGCTAGGAAGCGGATGTGACCAGCCGGTCGGCGCTAGTTGAACCCCGGGTGAACGCTGGCCGACAGTTGCGCGGGCGTCCAACTAGCCGACATGCAGACGACCCCGAGGTTGTCCGCGGTTCCCGGGTGGGAACGGTGGACAACCTCGGGGTCGTCGGTGGTGGCTCTAGCCCTCCGGAGTCAGCTTGTAGCCGAGGCCCCGGACGGTCACCAGCAGGGTCGGGTTCGTCGGGTCGGGCTCGACCTTGGCGCGGACGCGCTTGACGTGGACGTCGAGCGTCTTGGTGTCGCCGACGTAGTCCGAGCCCCAGATGCGGTCGATCAGCTGGCCTCGGGTCAGCACGCGACCCGCGTTGCGCAGCAGCAGCTCGAGCAGCTCGAACTCCTTGAGGGGGAAGGACACGAGCTCGTCGTGCACCCGCACGGTGTGCCGCTCGACGTCCATCCGGATGGGGCCGGCGACGAGCAGGTCGTCGTCCTCGTCCGCGGCGAGAGCCGAGCCGCCTCCGACGGGCACCGGGACGACCGCGCGCCGGCGCAGCACGGCTCGCACGCGCGCGAGCAGCTCACGCGAGGAGTAGGGCTTGGTCACGTAGTCGTCGGCGCCGAGCTCGAGGCCGACGACCTTGTCGATCTCGTCGTCCTTGGCGGTGAGCATGATGACCGGGACGTCGCTCGTCAGCCGGATGGTGCGGCACACCTCGGTGCCCGAGACGCCGGGCAGCATGAGGTCGAGCAGCACGAGGTCGAAGCCGCCCTCGGCGAACCGCTCGAGCGCGTCGGTCCCGTTCGGCGACGCGACCACCTCGTAGCCCTCGCGCTGCAGCTGGTAGGTCAGGGGGTCGCGGTAGGACTCCTCGTCCTCGACCACGAGGATGCGCGTCATGACGCGTTCCTGTGCACGTGAGCTCCTTCGTCTGGCGCTGCGCTGGAGGCAGCTGGGGAGACTGGCGGGATGACTGCGGGGAGGGACGCGCGCGGCAGGCGCATGGTGAAGGTCGAACCGCGGCCGGGCTGCGACCACACCGTCACGTCGCCGCCGTGGTCCGCGGCGACGTGCTTGACGATCGACAGCCCGAGCCCCGTGCCGCCCGTCTCGCGCGAACGCGCCGGGTCGACCCGGTAGAACCGTTCGAAGACGCGTTCCTGGTCGGCCTTGGAGATGCCGATGCCCTCGTCGACGACCGCGACCTCGATGATGTCGTCGACCAGCCGGACACCCACGCCGACGTGCGCCGCCTCGCCCGAGTAGGCGACGGCGTTGTCGACGAGGTTGCGCACGGCCGTGACCAGCAGGTCGTGCTGGCCGAAGACCTTCTCGCCGCTCGGGTCCCCGACGCTGAGGCGCACGTGCTTGGCGTCGGCCGTGGTGCGCGCGCGGTCCACCGCCTCGTTCACCACCGCGTCGATGTCGACGGCCGCGAGCTCGGTCAGGGCCCCCGCGACCTGCAGGCGCGACAGCTCGATGATCTCGTGCACGAGCGCGGACAGGCGCACGGCCTCGGTCTGCATGCGGCCGGCGAACCGGCGCACCGCCTCGGGGTCGTCGGCGGCGTCCTGAACGGTCTCGGCGAGGAGGGTCAGCGCACCGACCGGGGTCTTGAGCTCGTGGGAGATGTTCACGACGAAGTCGCGGCGGATCGCCTCGAGCCGCCGGGCCTGCGTCTGGTCCTCGGCCAGCACGAGGACGTGCTCCGGGGTCACCTGGGCCACGCGGACCTGCACGAGCAGCATCCCCGAGCCGAGGGGACCGCGCGGGACCTCGAGCTCCTCGTCGCGGATCACGCCGTCGCGGCGGACCCCTTCGATGAGCGCACGGATGGCGGCGGGCACCACCACGCCGTCGCGGACGAGGCCGAGCGCGTAGGCGGGTGCGCTGGCGCGCACCACGCGGTCGTGGCTGTCGAGCACCACTGCGGCCGAGCGGAGCACCGCGAGCGTGCGGACCAGACCGTCGTCGAGCTCGGGCTCCGGTGCGGCGGGCACGGCGTGCAGCGTTCGCTGGCTCAACCAGTAAGCACCCACGGAGATCGCGCCGACGAGGATGCCGAGGCATCCCGCGACGATCAGCTCCCAGCCCGTTGCGTCCACGAGGCAACCCTAGAGCGCACGTGAGGCCCGGTCCCTACGGATCGGGCCTCACGTCGGCCAGCCGCCGACGAGCATTCACCGGCTGTTCACCGGTGCGCGTGCTCGCGGTCGCTCAGGCCAGGAGCTTCGCCTTCGCGGCGGCGAACTCGGCGTCGTCCAGCAGACCCTGGGAGTGCAGCTGCGCGAGCTGCAGCAGCTTGTCCGCGAAGTCGTCGGCAGGCGGCGCGACCGGTGCGGCAGCGGCCTGCTCGGCGGCGGCCTGGCGAGCCGCCTGCTGCATCGCGAGCTGCTGCTGCTCGGCGTCGTAGGCCTGCTGCTCGGCGGCGGCCTGCTGCTTGCCGGCGGCGTGGCGCTGGACGGCACCGGCCGTGGCTGTCGCCGTGCCGGCGATGACGGCTGTGCGGGCGGCGGTCCCGATCAGGCCGGGCCGTCCCCTCCTACGCAGTGGGGGCATGGTCTCTCTCCTCAGTTGTCCGCTTGATGAGCCTCGGCGTGGTCGAGCTCGGCGAGCTCGACGATGGCGGCGACGACCTCGGCCGGGATCCGCTCCGAGGTGACGAGCACTCCGCCGGCGGCACGAGCGGCGGCGGCGACGCCGCGGGACCACAGGTGCTCGAAGACGATCACGAGCGCCGAGGTCCCCACCTCGAGGTCGCCCGCGATGGCGTCGATGTCCTCCTGGCCCGCGAGGCCGAGCCCGACGAGCTCGGTCTCGAGGAAGTCGAGGTCACCGTCGCCGTCGATGTCGGTCAGCTCGACCACGTCGAGCGTGTCCTCGTCGGGGCGACGGACGACGACGAGGTCGATGATGCGCACCTGCTCGGCGGCGACGAGGAGCGCGACCTGCGCCTTGACCTCGTCGGGGACCCGGTCCTGCGGGAAGGTGATCGCGACGAGCTCGACTGCTCCGAATACTTCGGCCACGTGGGCTCCTCCTTGGTCAGATCGCTCGGTCAGCGAACGGCGCGTTCGGTGTCTTCACCGTGGACGGTCAGCGCCCACAGGATGACGATGTTCAGGACGATGACCACGAGCGACCACCACGGCGTCGCGGGCAGCGAGACGAACTGCACGATCAGGTTCAGCACGACCAGGATCGCCGCCGTGATGCGCGCCCACGGCGCTCCCCCGAACAGCACGACGCCCAGGATCGCCAGCAGCGCGCCCGTGATCAGCTGCACCCAGCCCCAGTTCGAGACGTCGACGATGACGACGCCCCTGCTGGTCTGTGCGATGACCTTCTCGGTGCTCAGCACCGCGACCACGCCCGCCACGATGTTGAACAGGCCGGACGTGAGGAGCGCGAACGCCGCGAACCACACCCAACCGACCCATGCTGTGACCCTGTTCGTCGACACCTATCGCTCCCTCGCGCTGCGGACCCGCATGTCGTTGCCCAGTTTGCACCAGTTGGAACCGATGTGCGCAGGTCACGTACGGGTGATGCCCTGCACATCCAACTGCCGCCGCGCGTTCACCTTCCCGCGCCCAGCCGTTCACCTACCGGTGCCACCCTGACGAGCGCCGACAAGGCACCGCCACGAGAGGGATCACATGCGGGACATCTTCGAGGCCGAGCTCACGCAGCTCGGCGAGGACCTCGCGGCCATGAGCCGCCTGGTCGAGCACGCCATCACGAGCGCCGGCATCGCCCTGCTGACCGCGGACCTCCCGCTGGCAGAGACCGTGATCGTCGACGACGCCGCGATCGACGCGCTCGAGGCCGACATCGACGAGCGCTGCGTCCAGCTCCTCGCGCAGCAGGCGCCGGTCGCGACCGACCTGCGCATCGTCGTGACGTCGCTGCGGATCTCCGCGTCGCTCGAGCGCATGGGCGACCTCGCCCGGCACATCGCGCAGATCGCACGCGGCCGGTACCCCCGCACCGCCGTCCCGCAGAGCCTCTCGGGCACGTTCGCGGAGATGCACGACGCCGCGGTCCGCGTGGCCCGGCGCACGTCGACGCTCCTGACCAACCGCGAGCTCGCGCTCGCCGAGAGCATCGAGGCGGACGACGACCTGCTCGACGAGCTGCACGAGGACACCTTCACGGCGCTGCTCGGCGGCTCGTGGGTCGGCAACGCGCAGGAGACGATCGACGTCACGCTGCTCGGCCGCTACTACGAGCGGTTCGGCGACCACGCGGTGTCCGTCGCCAAGCGCGTCGTCTACCTGGTGACCGGGGTCAACGCCGACGAGCTGGACCGCTCGGCCTCCTGACGAGGGCGTAGCGTCGGGCTCATGAACGAGCCCGGCGTGCGCCAGCTGCGCGTGGTCCTGCGGGTCGACGACCTCGACGCCGCGGTGGCGTTCTACCGCGACGCCCTGGGCCTGGCCGAGCAGGACGCCTTCAGCGACCCCGACGGTCGCGTGGTCATCCTCGAGGGCGGCCGGGCCACGCTCGAGCTGACCGACGAGGCGCACGCGCGGTACATCGAGCGCGTCGAGGGCGTGGACGGCGAACCGCCGCGGCTGCGGCTCGCGTTCGAGGTCGACGACGCGGACGGGGCCACCCGCCTGCTCGAGGGTTCCGGGACGCCCGTCGTGGCCGCCCCCGTGCGCACCCCGTGGAACTCGCTCAACGCACGCCTCGACGGCCCCGAGGGCATGCCGGTCACCCTCTTCGAGGAGCTCTAGCCCACCTGACGCACGAACGCCCCGGTCGCCCTTCTCAGGGCAGCCGGGGCGTTCGTGCGCGAGGTCGGTGCTGTCAGCGACCCTGGTTGGCGACGGCCTTGATGGCCTCGGCCGCGGCGTCCGGGTCGAGGTACGTGCCGCCCGGGTTCGTGGGCTTGAGCGTCTCCTCGTCCAGCGTGTAGAGCAGCGGGATGCCCGTCGGGATGTTGATCCCGGCGATCGTCGCGTCGTCCACGTCGTCGAGGTGCTTGACCAGGGCGCGGATCGAGTTGCCGTGCGCGGCCACCAGGACGGTCTTGCCCGTCTTGAGGTCCGGGACGATGTCCGACTGCCAGTACGGCAGCGCGCGGACGAGGACCTGCTCGAGGGCCTCGGCACGCGGGATCGGCTCGCCGGCGTAGCGCGGGTCGGTGTCCTGCGAGAACTCCGAGCCGAGCTCGATGTCCGGCGGCGGGAAGTCGTAGGAGCGGCGCCAGAGCATGAACTGCTCCTCGCCGTACTCGTCGAGCGTCTGCTTCTTGTCCTTGCCCTGCAGCGCACCGTAGTGGCGCTCGTTCAGGCGCCAGGACCGCTTGACCGGGATCCAGTGCCGGTCGGCGGCGTCGAGCGCCAGGTTGGCCGTCGTGATCGCGCGACGCAGCAGCGACGTGTGCACCACGTCGGGCAGGACGCCCGCGTCGGTGAGGAGCGTGCCGCCACGCTTGGCCTCCTCGACGCCCTTCTCCGAGAGGGCCACGTCGACCCAGCCGGTGAACAGGTTCTTCGCATTCCACTCGCTCTCGCCATGGCGGAGCAGCACGAGGGTGTAGGTCATGGGTTCCATCCTGCCGCAGCCGGACGCCCCCGTCGCCAGGACGTCAGTCCCTGGGACGGCACCCCTCGCGCGCGGTCTAGCGCAGGCCCTCGCGCGCGATCGAGTAGACCTTGAGCAGCTGGTCGGCGGCCGTGTCCCACCCGAAGCGCTCCGCGACCGGCCGCGCCGCCTCGCCGTACGCGAGCAGCCTGGGGCGGTCGGCGAGCAGGTCGGCGATCTCGGTCGCCCAGCGCGCCGGGTCGTGGCCACGCACGAGCCGGCCCGAGATGCCGTCGTCGACGATCGAGCGCAGGCCGCCCACCGCCGCCGCGACCACGGGCACGCCGGCCGCCTGGGCCTCCGCGGCGACGAGCCCGAAGGACTCCGAGCGCGACGGCATCGCGACGAGGTCGGCCGCGTGGTACCAGGCCGGCAGGTCGTCGCGCGCCGCGGGTGGCCGGACCACCACGTCGTCGCCGACCCCGCTGACCGCCGCGAGCGCGAGCAGCTCGCGCACCGCGGTCGAGCGCCCCGACGGGCCGCCGAGCACCACCAGGAGCGGCACCGGCCGACCGGTCGCGCGCAGCACGGCCAGCGCGCGGACCAGCACGTCGGGCGCCTTCAGGGCCTGCACCCGTCCGGCGAAGAGCACGACGTCGCGATCGACGGGCAGCCCGAGCGCCCTGCGCGCGGCGATCCGATCCGCGGCGGGCACGGGCGCGAAGCGGCGCAGGTCGACCCCGGGCTCGACCACGTGCACGCGTGCCGGGTCCGCGCCGTACAGCTCGACCAGCTCGCGGGCCTCGGCGGGCGTCGAGGCGACCAGCGCGTCGGCCTCGGCCACCACCTGGTCCTCGCCCAGCTCGCGCGCAGCGGGCTCGGGGTCGTCGCCGGGGGCGAGCGCCGCGTTCTTGACCCGCGCGAGCGTGTGGGCGGTGTGCACGAGCGGCACCTCCCAGCGGTCGGCGGCGATGCGACCGACCTGCCCGGAGAGCCAGTAGTGCGAGTGCACCACGTCGTACCAGCCGGGGCGGCGGGCCGACTCGGTGCGCAGGACGCCGGCGGCCATGCCGCACAGCACGCCGGGCAGGTCGTTCTTGTCGAGCCGCTCGAAGGGTCCGGCGGGCACGTGGTGGACGAGCACAGGCGGCACGACGCCCGCGGGAACCTCGTCGGCGAGCAGCACCGCGCGGCTCTCGTCGGGCGCGAGCGTGGCACCGGTCTCGTCCGTGCCGGGCAGCACGACGGTCTCGGGGAGCTCGGAGGAGGTCGCGCGCGTGAACACCTCGACGCGGGCGCCGCGAGCGGCGAGCGCGCGCGACAGCTCGAGCACGTAGACGTTCATCCCACCGGCGTCGCCCGTGCCGGGCTGGTCGAGCGGCGACGTGTGCACAGAGAGCATCGCGACGCGGGGTGCGCGGGTCACATGGGCTCCTGTCGGACAGCGGTTGCTGCCCTCATTCTCCCGCAGCGGCGCGGGTCCCCGCGCCGCGACCTGAAGTCGTCTCAGCCAGCGGTCACGATGCAGGTCGGCGACGGCAGCTCGAGGCGGTCCACGACGGCCCCCTCCGCGTCGAGGACGGTGAGCGCGTTGCCGACCTGCTCCGCGACGACGGTCCACCCGTCGACGACCTCGAGGTGCCGCGGCCAGGCGCCGGGCAGCGCGTCGTCCGCCACGACGGTCAGCAGCGCGTCCTCGCCCACGGCCAGCCGGACGATGACGTCGCCGCCGCGCACGCCGACGAGCAGCCGGTCGCCGTCGAGCACCACGTGCGACAGGAGGGAGTCGGTCGAGACGGGCACGCGCTGGATCTCGGTGCCGCTCGCGTCGCTCCAGTCCAGCACGAGCATGGCGTTGTCGAGCTCGGCGACGACGTACGCGTGCCGCCCGTCGGGGGCGAAGGCCAGGTGCCGCGGGCCGGTGCCCGGGGCGAAGGATGCGGCGATGCCGTCGGCGCGCAGGCCGTCGGGCGTGCGCGCGTACCGGCGGATCTCGTCGGTGCCCAGGTCGACGACGAGCACGTGCTCGCCGCCCGGGTCGAGCGCCACGAAGTGCGCGTGCGGCCCGTCCTGGCGATCGGTGACCGGCCCGCTGCCCTCGTGCCCTAAGAACCGCGCTTCGCCGGTGAACAACCCTTCGGCGTCGAGCTTGATCGCCGCGAGGGTGCCCGACGTGTAGTTGGCGACGAGCAGCGCCGAGTCGTCGACGACGAGGTGGCACGGCTCGTCGCCGCACGAGCCGGCCACCGCGCGCTCGACGAGCCCTTCCGGCGTGACGTCGAACGCCGTGACCTGGCCGTCGAGGTGCTCGTTGACGGCGTACAGCCGCTCCGGCCGCCCGGGTGCGAACGCCAGGAACGACGGCGCCGGGGTCACCGCCTGCTGCCGCGCGTCGCTCAGCCTGCCCGTCGCGGGGTCGAGCTCGACCGACCACACCCCCTCACCGAGTCCGACGGGCGTGTTGGCGCCAGCCACCGGGTAGGTGCCGATCCAGAGTCGCGTCACGGCGCAGGAGCCTACGCGTTGGCTGGGACCGTGGCTGGCACGGTTGCCGACCCGGCGGGCTCGGACAGCCAGTCGGCGGGCTCGAGCCGCACCCGGGCGAGCTGCGCCAGCGCGCCGCCGGTCATCGCGGGCAGGTCGCCGGCGCGCGCGACGTCGACCGCCGGCTCGGCCCACGGGGCCGCGAGCACATGCGTGCGCAGCTCGGTCAGGACCGGCTCGCGGAGCCAGGGCGCCAGGCGGGCGTAGGTGCCGCCGAGCACGATGTCTGACACGTCGACGACGTTTACGACGTTGGCGAGCGCGAGCCCTAGCGAGTGGCCCGCCTCGTCGATCGCCGCGCGAGCAGCACCGGCCGCTGCGTCATCCGCTGCGTCGCCTGCCAGACGCGCGACGAGCGCGTCGAGCCCCGCGGCGGGCTCGAGCCCGGCGGCGCGCAGCAGCGCGTCCTGGCCGGCGACCTGCTCGAGCGTGCGACCGCCGGGGACGACGGTGTGCCCGATCTCACCGGCCCAGCCGTGCCGCCCGCCGAAGAGCTCGCCGTCCAGCACGAGCGCCGCACCGATGCCGATCTCGCCCGAGACGTACAGAAAGCTCTGCCGCTCGAGGGCTGCCCGTGCGGCGGCCTCGGCGCGCGCGGCAAGGTCGGCCTCGTTGGCGAGCGCGGGCGGGTGCGCCGCCGCCGTGGGCGACGCCGCGCCGAGCAGGTCGGCCACGTCGACGTCGCGCCAGCCGAGGTTGGGAGCGAGCCGCAGGATGCCGGCACGCGCGTCGACGAGCCCCGGCAGCGCGAGCGAGAGCCCGACGAGCCTGGGCCGACCCGCCAGTGCGGCGACCGCCTCCTCGACGAGCCCGCCGAGGGCCGCGAGCACCTCCGCAGGATCGCTGCCGCGCAGGTCGCCCTGCGTGGTGCGCTCGTCGAGCACGTGGCCCGCGAGGTCGAGGACGCGAACGCCGAGGTAGTCGACGTTCACCTCGGCGCCGATCGCGGCGAGCGTGCCGCTCGGGGCCGTGAGCGGTACCGCGGGGCGTCCCGCGCGCTGCGGCGCGAGCGGTGCGAGCTCGGCCAGCAGCCCCCCCGCCACGAGCCGGTCGACGAGCGCCGAGACCGTGGCCTTCGTCAGACCCGTCGCCGCGGCGACGTCGGCACGCGACCGCGGCGCCTCGGCGTCCAGGACGGTGCGCAGGACGAGGCCCAGGTTGTGCTCGCGCAAGCTCGCCTGTCGCGCCGCCGTGGCTCTCATGAGGCTTGACCCTAGCGCGATCCCGTCATAAGTTCATCCATACAACTAATCCTTCTCAACGATGAAGAGGTCGCGTGATGGTGCGCAAGCCCACCCCCGATGACAAGTTCTCCTTCGGCCTGTGGACCGTCGGCTGGAACGCCCAGGACCAGTTCGGGTCGGCGTCCCGTCCGTGGCTCGACCCGATCGAGTCCGTCCACCGCCTCGCCGAGCTGGGCGCCGCGCACGTCACGTTCCACGACGACGACGTCGTGCCGTTCGGCTCGTCGGACGCCGAGCGCGAGCGCATCCTCGACTCGTTCCGTGCCGCGCTCGCCGAGACGGGCATCACGGTCGAGATGGTCACCACCAACACGTTCAGCCACCCGATCTTCAAGGACGGCGCCTTCACGTCGAACGACCGCCGCGTGCGCCGCTACGGCCTGCGCAAGGTGGTCCGCAACGTCGACCTCGCCGCCTCGCTCGGCGCCGACACGTTCGTCATGTGGGGCGGCCGCGAGGGCGCCGAGTACGACTCCGCGAAGGACCTCAACGCCGCGCACGACCGGTACGCCGAGGGCATCGACACCGTCGCCGCGTACATCAAGGAGCAGGGCTACGGCCTGCGCATCGCGATCGAGCCCAAGCCCAACGAGCCCCGCGGCGACATCCTGCTGCCGACCGTGGGCCACGCGCTCGCGCTCATCGCGAAGCTCGAGCACGGCGACATCGTCGGCCTCAACCCCGAGACCGGGCACGAGCAGATGGCCGGCCTCAACTACACGTCGGGCATCGCGCAGGCGCTGTGGGCCGACAAGCTGTTCCACATCGACCTGAACGGCCAGCGCTCGATCAAGTACGACCAGGACCTCGTGTTCGGTCACGGCGACCTGTTCTCGGCGTTCGCGACCGTCGACCTCATCGAGAACGGCTTCCCGTCCGGCGGTCCCCGCTACGACGGCCCCCGCCACTTCGACTACAAGCCCTCGCGCACCGAGGACTTCAAGGGCGTGTGGGACTCGGCCGCCGCGAACATGTCGACCTACCTGCTGCTCAAGGAGCGCGCGCAGGCGTTCCGCGCCGACCCGGAGGTCCAGGCCGCGCTCGAGGAGTCCGGCGTGCTCGAGCTGTCCCAGCCGACGCTCGCCCCGGGCGAGACGCTGTCCGACCTGCTCGCCGACACGAGCGCGTACGAGGACCTCGACGTCGACGCCGTCGCCGCGCGCGGCTTCGGCTTCGTGCGCCTCAACCAGCTCGCGCTCGAGCACGCCCTCGGCGCACGCTGACCCTCACCAACCCCGGCGTCCGGGCCGTCGATCGGCCCGGACGCCCCACTTCGCCACGGAGGTCCGTCGTGCCGCTCGTCGCCGGCGTCGACTCGTCGACCCAGTCCTGCAAGGTCGTCGTCCGGGATGCCGACACCGGGGCGCTCGTGCGCTTCGGTCGTGCGCCGCACCCCGACGGCACGTCGGTCGACCCCGACCACTGGTGGCAGGCGCTCCAGAGCGCGATCACAGCCGCCGGCGGCCTGGACGACGTCGCGGCGGTGTCGGTCGGCGGCCAGCAGCACGGCATGGTCGCGCTCGACTCGTCGGGAGCGGTGATCCGGGACGCGCTGCTCTGGAACGACACCCGGTCGGCGGCGGCCGCGCTCGAGCTCGTCGACGAGCTCGGCGGTCCGCAGGCCTGGGCCGACGCCGTGGGCTCGGTGCCCGTGGCGTCGCTCACCGTCACCAAGCTGCGCTGGCTGCGGGACGCCGAGCCCGCCAACGCGGAGCGGGTCGCCGCGGTGGCGCTCCCCCACGACTGGCTGACGTGGAAGCTCGCCGGCGCGAACGGGCTCGACGCTCTGACGACCGACCGCTCCGACGCGTCGGGCACGGGCTACTGGTCGCCGGCCAGCGAGGACTACCGGCGCGACCTGCTCACGCTCGCGCTCGGCCACGACGCGACGCTGCCGCGCGTGCTCGGTCCCCGCGCGTCCGCCGGTCGCGTCGGCGGCGCGCTCCTCGGCCCCGGCGCCGGCGACAACGCCGCCGCGGCTCTCGCGCTCGGCCTCGGGCCGGGCGACGTCGCCGTGTCCATCGGGACCTCCGGGGTCGTCAGCGCGATCAGCACCTCCGCGACCGCCGACGGGACCGGCCTGGTCACCGGCTTCGCCGACGCGACCGGTGCGTTCCTCCCGCTCGCGTGCACCCTCAACGCGTCGCGCGTGCTCGACGCGGCGGCGCGGATGCTCGGCGTCGACCACGAGGGGCTCTCCGACCTCGCGCTGTCGGCCCCGGCGGGCTCCGACGGCCTCGTGCTCGTGCCGTACCTGGAGGGCGAGCGGACGCCCAACAAGCCGGACGCGACAGGAGCGCTGCACGGCATGCGCCTGGCCAACACCACGCCTGCGCACCTCGCGCGCGCGGCCGTCGAGGGCATGCTCTGCGCGCTCGCCGACGGCATCGACGCGCTCGTCGCACAGGGCGTCGAGGTGCGTCGCCTGTTCCTCATCGGCGGGGGCGCCCAGTCGCGGGCCGTCCGGGAGATCGCGCCGTCCGTGCTCGGCCTCGACGTGCACGTGCCCACGCCCGGCGAGTACGTGGCCGACGGAGCAGCACGGCAGGCCGCCTGGGTGCTGTCCGGCTCGGACCAGCCGCCCGCGTGGAGCGCCGCGGGCGCCGCGACCGTGCAGTCCGCCGCGGCGGCGCCGCACGTCCGCGAGCAGTACGCCGCCGTGCGCGAGCTGACGGGCCGCCGGCCCGCGTGAGACGTACGGCCTGAGGCGTACGACGAGGCCCGGCCACCCCGCGCGGGGTGGCCGGGCCTCGTCGGCGTTGCTAGTTGGCGGCCTCGAAAGCCGCGCGCACCTCGGCCGAGATGCGGCCGCGCTCGGAGACGGCCAGGCCGCGTCCCTTGGCCCACTCGCGGATCGCGTGCGCGTCGGACGCGGCGGCCCGACGACCGGGACGGGCCGGGCGTGCGGCCGACGCGCGGGCGCCGACCTTGCGGCCGTGACCGATCCACTGAGCCAGCGCCTCGCGCAATTCGCCGGCGTGCGCCGTGGAGAGGTCGATCTCGTAGGTCACGCCGTCGAGAGCGAAGGTCACCGTCTCGTCAGCCTTTCCGCCGTCGAGGTCGTCGACGAGCAGGACCTGAATCTTCTGTGCCATTGCGGGCTCCCGTGAAGTATGTTCCGGTTGTTTGACCGGTTACTTCTCTACATTGCACCCGCAATGCGGCATTCGTCAAACACTACTCAGGCTTCTCTTGCGCCTGCTCGGCCTTCCGCGCCTCGTTCTCGGCGTGATCCATTCGCGCGAGCGCCTGCCGTTCGGTGCGGTCCGCATTGATGAGCGCGCGCATCCCGAACCAGAACAGCAGGCCGACGCCGATCGAAGGAAGCAGAGCGGCGAGCGCGGGTCCCCATCCGTTCATGGCGCTCAGCCCTGCGGCTTCACGAGAGGGAAAAGAATCGTGTCGCGAATTCCGCGACCGGTGAGCGCGATCAGCAGACGGTCGATCCCCATGCCCATGCCGCCCGACGGGGGCATCGCGAACTCCATCGCCGTGAGGAAGTCCTCGTCGATCCGCATGGCCTCGTCGTCCCCTCGCGCCGCGAGCGCGGCCTGCGCCTCGAACCGCTCGCGCTGGATCACGGGGTCGACCAGCTCGGAGTACGCCGTGGCGAGCTCCATGCCGCGCACGTACAGGTCCCACTTCTCGACCAGTCCGCGCTTCGAGCGATGGTCGCGCGTGAGCGGAGAGGTCTCGACCGGGAAGTCCCGGACGAACGTGGGCGCCACCAGCGTGCTGCCCACGTGGTGCTCCCACAGCTCTTCGACGAGCTTTCCGTGGTTGCGCTGCGCGGGTGCGAGCTCGATCTCCGCTTTCTCGAGCAGCGCGAGAAGAACGTCGTCCGAGGTGTCGTGCGTGATCTGCTCGCCCAACGCGTCGCTCAAGGAGTCGTACATCGTCAGATGCGTCCACTCACCGCCCACGTCATATTCGGTGCCGTCGGCAAGTGTCAGAACGGTGCCACCAAATGCTTCCGCGGCGGCCGTCTGAACGAGGTCCTGGGTGAGCGCCGCCATGGTGTCGTAGTCGCCATATGCCTCGTAGGCCTCGAGCATCGCGAACTCCGGCGAGTGCGTCGCGTCGACGCCCTCGTTACGGAAGTTGCGGTTGATCTCGAAGACGCGTTCCACACCACCGACAGCGGCGCGCTTGAGGAACAGCTCGGGCGCAATTCGCAGGAACAGCGGAATGTCGAACGCATTCATGTGCGTCTCGAACTGGCGGGCCGCGGCGCCTTCCGGACGCACCTGGAGCATCGGGGTCTCGACCTCGATGTAGGAGCGGCGGTAGAGGTTCTCGCGCACCGAACGCAGCACCGCGGCGCGCTGGCGCACCATGTCGCGCGAGCGCTGGCTCACCACCAGGTCCACGTACCGCTGCCGCACGCGGGCCTCTTCGGAGAGCTCGGTGCCCTCGTAGAGGTTCGGCAGCGGCCGGATCGCCTTGGCCGCGAGGACCCACGCGTCGGCGAACACCGACAGCTCGCCGCGACGTGACGCGATGACCTTGCCGTGCACGAACAGGTGGTCACCGAGGTCGATGTCCGTCTTGAACGCGGCGAGGCGCTCCTCGCCGACCGCGGCGAGGCTGAGCATCGCCTGCAGGCGGTTGCCCTCGCCGTCCTGCAGCGTCGCGAAGCAGAGCTTGCCCGTGTTGCGCAGGAACACGACGCGGCCGGCGACGCCGACCTCGTCGTCGGTCTCGGTGCCGGGCTCGAGGTCCGGGTAG
Organism: Brevundimonas sp.; assembly: GCA_039207135.1. Lineage (GTDB taxonomy): Bacteria > Actinomycetota > Actinomycetes > Actinomycetales > Cellulomonadaceae > Cellulomonas. The sequence goes on along the minus strand of JBCECL010000002.1, from coordinate 39,618 downwards.
GCCGCGCGGACCTCCGCGATGGTGTGGGTGCGCGGGACGGAGACTGGGTACGCCTCGGTGCCGTCCGCGAGGAGCCGGGAGCGCTTGTCCCGGCGGATGCGGATCTGCTCCGGGGTGTCGTCGGCCGGCTCGAGGGATGCGTCGCTCACCGGGCGATCCTACCGACGCCTCCTGGGCGACCTCGCCGCGCGCGGTGTCTGACCCGTCACGCGGGGGTCAGGTCCAGCGCGAGGTCGAGGATCGGCGACGAGTGCGTCAGGCCGCCGACGGACAGGAAGTCGACGCCGGTCTGCGCGACCTCCCGCGCCCGGTCCAGCGTGAGGTTGCCGGTCGCCTCGAGCTCGACGCGCGCGTCGACCGCCCGGACGGCCGAGACGACCTCACCGAGCAGCGGCGTCGGCATGTTGTCGAGCAGCAGGAACGTGGCGCCGGCGGCGACCGCCTCGAGCGCCTGCTCGGCGGTGTCAGCCTCCACCTGGATCGCGACGTCGGGGAACCGGTCCCGCACGGCGCGCACGGCGGCGGTGACCGATCCCGCCGCGGCCACGTGGTTGTCCTTGACCATCGCGACGTCGTACAGCCCCATGCGCTTGTTGGTGCCGCCGCCGCAGCGCACGGCGTACTTCTCGAGCGCGCGCAGGCCCGGGGTCGTCTTGCGCGTGTCGAGGACCAGCGCGCCCGTGCCCGCGAGCGCGTCGGCCCAGCGGCGCGTGTGCGTCGCGACGCCGGACGCGCGCGAGGCCAGGTTGAGCAGCGTCCGCTCGGCGACGAGCAGCGCCTGGACCGGGCCTCGCAGGCGCGCGAGCACGTCGCCCCGGGCCACGGCGGTGCCGTCGGGGACGACGAACTCGACCGTGGGCCGCGCGAGGCTCAGCCGGTCGGCCACCGCGTCGAGCACCAGGGGGACCACGACGAGCCCCGCGACGACGCCGGTCGCGCGCGCGACCAGATCCGCCGCGCCGACCTCGTCGGGCGGGATCGTGGCCTGCGACGTGACGTCCCGCCCCGGCGCGGGCCCGAGGTCCTCGTCGAGCGCGGCGGCGACCACCCGCTCGACGGCGGCGACGTCGGGACCGGGGTCCCCGGGCAGCACAGCGGAGGCATCGAGCACCGGCCCACGCTAACGGACGTCGGCCCCTGTCCCGCGGCTCAGTCCGTCGTGACCACGACCTTGCCCAGAGCGCGCCCAGTCCCGACGTACGCGAGTGCCTCCGGGACCTCGGCGAGGCCGAACGTGCGGTCGACGTGGACCTCGACCTCGCCGGCGACGACGAGGTCCGCCAGCGGCTCGAAGCGCGCCGGGCCGGGCTTCACCGGCAGGACACCGAGGTGCCGGCCGGTCGCACGCCCGATGACCGCGCCGACGGTGAGCGCACGCACGATGGCGCGCGTGGTTCCGCCGACGCACCGGTACCGGCCGCCACGCGCCACCGCGCGCCGGTAGGCGAACATCGACCGGTGCGCGACGAGGTCGAGGACCAGGTCGTAGGGCTCGTCCGTGCGCGTGAAGTCGGTCGCGCGGTGGTCGACGACCTCGTCGGCACCCAGAGAGCGCATGAACTCGAGCTTGCCGGCGTTGTCGACGCCGGACACGTGCGCGCCGAGCCGCTTGGCGAGCTGGATGGCGAACGACCCCGAGCCGCCACCCCCGCCGATCACGAGCACCCGGCTGCCGGCAGCGGCACCCGACGTGCCCTGCAGCGCGATCGGTCCCGCTTGCGGGATCGTGGCCGCCTGCACGAACGACAGCTCGGGCGGCTTGTGGGCGAGCACCGACGCGGGCGCGACGGCGAGCTCGGCGAAGCCGCCCTTGAGGCCCAGGTTGTCGCCGTACACCTCGTCGCCGGGCCGGAACGCGGTGACGCCCTCGCCCACCGCCTCGACCCACCCGGCGATGTCGGAGCCGAGCACGCGCCGCCGCGGCGTGCGCAGTCCGCCGATGCGCGAGTAGGCCGGCGAGCCGCGCAGGGTCTCCCAGTCACTCAGGTTGATCGACGTCGCCGCCACCCGCACGAGCACCTGGCCCGCGGCTGGGCTCGGCGTCGGCAGCTCCTCGACGCGCAGCACGTCCGGCGGCCCGTACCTGTCGTAGACGACGGCCCTCACGCGCCGCTCCGGACACCTGCCACCAACGGCCCACGACCCCCCGCACTGTGCACGCGCCCACCCTATTCACGCGGCCCACGATCGAGCGGCCCGTCGAACCCGAGGTTGGTCGCGGTCGGTGGCCGGTTTTCGCGAACAACCTCGGGTTCGGCGGGAGGTGACGGGCCCGGGTCAGCCGATCGGGGTGCGGGTCGCCGTGAGGTGGCCGGCGGGGTCGAGGGCCAGGTCCAGGCGGACGCGCCACGCGTCGTCGGTCGCCGGGAAGTCGGTGCGTGCGTGGCCGCCGCGGCTCTCCTCGCGCAGCAGGGCCGCGTACGTGAGGGCGGTCGCGACCTGGTGGATGTTGGTGGTCTCCCACTCGGCGACCTGGGGCGCTGCGAGCATGCGGCCGTCGTCGCGGCGGGAGTACGCGTCGGTCGGCACACGGTCCAGCGCGACGAGCGCGCCGCGCAGCCCGTCGCCCGAGCGCAGGACGCCGGGGCCGTCGCTGGCGATCCGCTGGACGCGCGCTCGGGAGGCCGCCGTGACGAGCGCCGCGGGTCCCGGCCGTGGGACCGGCGTCAGCTGCGGCAGCGAGCCGTCGGCGACGCGGGCCGCGATGTGGCGGGCGGCCCGGGTCGCGAACACGAGCCCCTCGAGCAGCGAGTTCGACGCGAGCCGGTTGGCCCCGTGGACGCCCGTGCAGGCGACCTCGCCGACGGCGTAGAGCCCGGGCACCGACGTCCGCCCGACGAGGTCCGCGACGACCCCGCCCGAGTGGTAGTGCTGCGCGGGCGCGACGGGGATGAGCTCGGTGGCCATGTCGATGCCGTGCTCGAGCAGCCGCTCGTTGATCGTCGGGAACCGCTTGCGCAGGAACTCCCCGCCCAGGTGCCGCGTGTCGAGCCACACGTGGTCGGACCCGGTCTCGGCGATGCGGCGGATGATCGCGTGCGCGACCACGTCTCGGGGCGCGAGCTCGGCCATGGGGTGCACGTCGGGCATGAAGCGGACGCCGTCGGTGTCGAGCAGGAGCGCGCCCTCGCCGCGCACAGCCTCCGAGATGAGCGTGAGCTGACCCTTCACACCGGAGCCGAGCCACAGCACGGTCGGGTGGAACTGCACGAACTCGACGTCGCCGAGCACGGCGCCCGCGCGCAGGGCAGCGGCGATGCCGTCGCCCGTGGCCTGCGCCGGGTTCGTCGACGAGCGGTAGACCTGGCCGATCCCGCCCGTCGCGAGCACGACCGCCCGGCCGAGGGCCGCGCCGACGCCGTCGCGCTGACCCTCGCCGATGACGTGCAGCGTCACGCCGCACGCGGCCCCCGGGCGCCCGTCGGGCCCTGGCGGGCCGGTCAGCACGTCGAGCACGAGCGCGTGCTCGATGACCTCGATGCCCGGGTCGTCGCGCACCGCCTCGATCTGCGCGACGAGCGCGCGCGAGACCTCGGCGCCGGTCGCGTCCCCTCCCGCGTGGATGATCCGGTCGGCGTGGTGGCCGCCCTCGCGGGTCAGGGAGATGCTGCCGTCGGGCGACGTGTCGAACACCGCGCCGCGCGCGACGAGCTCGCGCACGCGCGCCGGTCCCTCGGTGACGAGCACCTCGACCGCGCGCGGGTCGCACAGGCCCACGCCTGCGACGAGGGTGTCCTGCAGGTGGGCCGCCGGCGAGTCCGACGGGTCGAGCGCGGCGGCGATCCCGCCCTGCGCCCACACCGTCGAGCCCGAGACCAGCGTGTCCTTGGTGACCAGCAGCACGCGGGGCACGCGCGTGCGCAGCTCGAGCGCCGCGGTCAGGCCCGCGATGCCCGAGCCGACGACGACCGCGTCCGCCTGGACCGTCCACCCGGGTTCGGGTGCGGTGAGGCGGGTGGCGAGCTGGGGGGCGACCGACGCGGAGGCCGCGCTCACCGAGCGGAGCCGGGGAGCTCGTGGGGGTGCTCGACGAGGTCACGCCCGCGAGCGAAAGGGACGCCGCTCGCCACCAGCCCGGACTTCTCGGTCCACTCGGCCGGCACCTGGCCCGGGTCCTCGCTGAGGTCGACGATCTTGTTGTCCGAGTCGACGAGCACGACGTGCGGCGCGTACGTGCGGGCCTCGGCGTCGGACAGCAGTCCGTAGGCGATCAGGATGACGATGTCACCCGGGTGGATCAGGTGGGCGGCGGCGCCGTTGATGCAGACCTGCCCGGAGCCCGCCTCACCGGCGATCGCGTACGTGGTCAGCCGCGCGCCGTTGGTCACGTCGACGATGTCCACCTGCTGCCCGGGCAGCAGGTCCGCGGCGGCGAGCAGGTCGGCGTCCACCGTCACCGACCCGACGTAGTGCAGGTCGGCCTGGGTCACCGTCGCGCGATGGATCTTCCCGGTCATCATGGTGCGCTGCAGCGAGGTCATGCGCGCTCCTCCCGTTCGTGCGCGCCCAGGACGAGCGCGGTGTTGTCGATGAGTCGCGTGGTGCCCAGCCTCGCGGCGAGCAGCAGCAGGGCCTCGCCCGAGTGGTCGTCGGGCACGTCGTCGAACGTGTCGGGGTCGACGAGCGCGACGTAGTCCACGTCGAGCCCGGCCAACCGGTCGGTCGCGGCGGCGCGGACCGCCGCGGCGCCCTCGTCGGCCGCGGCGACGCCGTCGCGCAGGGCCGCGGAGAGCGCGAGCGCCTGCTCCCGCTGGGTCGCCGAAAGGTACGCGTTGCGGCTCGACAGCGCCAGGCCGTCGGCGTCGCGGACGAGCGGCGCCCCGACGACCTCGACCGGCACCTCGAGGTCGGCGACCATGCGCCGCACGACCGCGAGCTGCTGCGCGTCCTTGCGGCCGAACAGCGCCACGTCGGGGCGCGTGAGGTGCAGCAGCTTGAGCACGACCGTCAGCACGCCGTCCAGGTGCCCGGGACGGATCGCACCCTCGAGCACGTCGCCGAGGCGCCCCGCCGTGACGCGCACGACCGGGTCGCCGCCCGGGTACATGACGTCGACGTCGGGCGCGAACACCACGTCATCAGGGCCGAGCAGGTCGGGCCCGGTGAGCAGCGCGAGGTCGGCCTCGAGGTCGCGCGGGTAGCGCGCGAGGTCCTCGGTGGGCGCGAACTGCAGCGGGTTGACGAAGATCGTCACGACGACGTGGTCGGCCAGGGTCCGCGCCTGCTCGACGAGCGAGAGGTGCCCCTCGTGCAGCGCGCCCATGGTCATGACCACGGCCCGGCGGTAGGGCCGCCCGCGCCCCGGCGCACGGTCCTGCCCGACGAGAGCGGCCGCGAGCTCGTCGCGCGAGCGCGCCAGCTTCGTCGTCCCGGTCGTCATACGCCGCCCTCCTCGTCGTCGGTGTCCTCCTGGTCCAACGATCCCGCACTCGGATCGATGCCCACGAGAAAAGTGTCGTGGATCGCATCTAGGACCTCGCCCGCCGCGGCGTCCGAGATCAGCCCGGCGGCGAGCGCTCGCCCGGCCGCGGAGCGCGCGAGCGCCCGGTAGTCCGTGACGACGTCGACCGCGCCGGTCGCGGCCGCGAGCTGACCGAGGGCGACCTGGTGCGCGCGGACCGTCCCCGCGTCGCCGCGGCGCACCGGTCCGGTCAGCGCGCCGATGGCGCCGGCGCCGCGCTCGGCTGCCGACGTCTCGGCGCGCAGCGCACCGTCGAGCGCGGCCTCCAGCAGCGGGCGCAGCATCCGCCCCGGGTCGTCGACCCCGGCGGCCGCGAGCGCCTGCGCGGCCTGCGCGACGAGCACCACGAGGTGGTTCGCGCCGTGCGCGAGGGACGCGTGGTAGAGGCCCCGGTCGGCCTCCTCGACGACGACGGGCTCCCCGCCGATCTCGACGACGAGCGCCTGCCCGATCGGCAGCACCGGCGCGGGCGCGGTGACGGCGAACGAGGCGCCGACGAGCCGGGCGAGGTCGAGTGAGGTGCCGGTGAACGTCATCGCCGGGTGCAGCGCCAGCGGGATCACACCCGCTGGCCGCGCCGGTGCGAGCACGTCGGTGCCGAACCGCCCCGACGTGTGGGCGACGATCTGCCCCGGCTGCCAGGCGCCGAGCTCGGCCAGCCCGCTCACCAGCACGGCCAGCTCGTCGTCGGGCACGGCGAGCAGCACGAGCTCCGCCCGACGCACGACCTCCGGCACGTCCACGACCGGCACCCCGGGCAGCAGCAGCTCGGCGCGCTCGCGCGACGCCTGCGAGATCGCGCTGACCGCCACGACGGGATGGCCCGCGGCGCGCAGCGCGTTGCCGAGCACGGCACCGACCCGGCCCGCACCGACCACGCCGACCCCCAGCCGGCCCGGCCTGCGCGACGGTTCGCTCATGCGCGCGGTCCCGTCATCCAGCGCTCGGGACCGTCGGCCGCGCGCGCGACGCGGGCGCGGGCCGCCTGCTCGTCGAGCAGCGCGGCCGCGACCTTGCCGTCCAGGTGCGCGACGGTCGGCTTCACGGGTCCGGGCGTGGAATGCACGACGAACGACGCGAGCCCGAGCCTGCGCTGCAGCGGTCCCTGCGTCAGGCCGAGGGACTGCGTGCGCTCGTGCGGCACGATCTCCAGCTCCTTGAGCAGCCGGCCCGAACGGGTCAGCAGCGCGCGCTCGGTGACGAGGACGCCGTTGCGACGCCAGCCGATCGGGTCGACCCACCGGGCCGACCGGGGCGACGACGTGAAGCCGCCGTCGTCGTCGCGCCCGTGCAGCGCGGAGTCGAGGGTCGCTCGCGGGTCGGCGACGCCGAGGTCGGGCAGGACCAGCCAGACGGCGGCCATGACCTCGTCGAGGGTGGCCACGGGGTGCAGCACGGTCTCGCGCGCCTGCTCGTCACCCCCGCCGTAGCCCGCGACGTTGATCTCGATGCGCCACCAGTCCGGCCCGCGCCACCACAGGCCCTGGCTCAGCCGGATCGCCTGGACACGCCCGGGCGGGACAGTCTGGGCGCGCGACTCCGTGAGCCCGTGCCGCAGGCGGATGCCGTCGGGCGAGATGGCCGCGCGGAAGCTCGCGCCCTGGTTGATGCGGGTCCAGATGAAGCCCGCGGAGCCGACCAGCGCGGGGACCAGCACGAACGCCGCGCCCACGTCGCGCGCGATGACGCTCGCGGTGACCGCGCCCACGGCCAGCACCGCCAGGCCGACCATGCCGCCGGACCGCAGCGTCGCGACGAGGAGCCGCGGCATCGGCAGCTCGTAGACCGGCTGCTCGGGGGCGTCCTCGAAGCGGCCGGCGGGCTGCGGGGCGGCCGGGACGAGGTCCGGCAGCTCCCCCACCTGCTCCCCCGTCGGCTCGACCGCCGCAGGCACGGGCGCCTTCGGCCGCTGCAGGCCCGCCGCGAGCGCGAGCAGCTCGGTGCGCAGCAGCTCGGCGTCGGCCTCCTTGAGGAACGCGAGCGACACCGCCGATCCCGAGCCGCCGGCGACCTCGAGCTTGAGCTCGGACAGCCCGACGAGGCGCGCGAGCAGCGGCTGCACGACGTCGACCGCCTGGAGCCTGTCCAGGCGGGCCTGGCGCTCCTGCCGGAACACGACGCCGGAGTGCAGATGCACCGCGTCGTCCGTGACCGCGAACCGGGTCGCCCGCCACGCGAGCGCCGAGTAGGCCAGGCCGACGAGCGCGACCAGCGCGAGCGCGGCCAGCAGGATGAGCCACAGGTGGTCGACCTTGGTGAGCTCCGAGAGCTGGTCGAGCAGCTGGTACCCGACGACGACGAGGACGGCGACGAACACCTTCCACGCCTTGATGGCCGGCGTGACCGGGTGCATGCGGCGCCACGCCGCGGCGTCGACCCGCTCCGCGGCGACGGTCTCGTCGGTGATCCGGGGGCTCACAGCCCCGCCAGCCGCGCCTCGCCCCGCGACGCGAGCCGCTCCCGCAGACGCGCGGCCTCCTCGGGGACCAGCCCGTCGATCGAGGCCGTCGTGATGGGCGACGCGGTGTGCAGCTGCACCGCCGCGAACCCGAAGCGGCGCGACAGCGGCCCCGCGCTCACGTCGACGTACTGCATGCGCCCGTACGGGACCACGACGAGCCGGCGGAACATGATGCCGCGGCGGATCAGCAGGTCGTCGGCGCGCTCTGCGTAGCCGATCGCGCGCACCTGGCGGCGGATCAGCAGCACGGACCACAGCAGCCCGAGCGCGAGCACGGCGACCGGGATCCACGGCCACGTCTCGCCCGTGAGCAGCGCGACGACCGCGAAGGCGACCAGCGGGATCCCGAAGACCACGCTGCTGGACGCGATCCGGGCGGTGGCCAGTCGCGGAGAGACCCGGGTCCAGGTGATGTCCGCCGGGTCGAACGGTTCGCTCATGCGCCCATCCTTGCACCGGCGCGACGGCGGCCAGGCACGGTCCGGCTCATCGACCTGCGGTGCCGACCTCGGTCTTCGGCTCGGACGGCGGCACGCGGCAGAACCACTCGACGACGAGCCCCACGATCGCCATCGCGAGCGCGCCCGCGGCCGCGAGCCCGGCCGCCAGCGCCCGCTCCCCGTACGTCGGCACGTCGAGCGAGCCGATCCGCACCGCGAGCTGACCGCCGTACCACCCGACGAGCAGCGCGCCGGTGTACGCGCACGCCTTGGCGAGCACGGCCGTGCGCGCGGCCCGGATCGGGTCGAGCTGCGGCCGTTTGCCGCGCAGGAACTGCCGCACGGCCCAGCCCATCGCGAAGACGACGCCCGCGATCAGCAGCTCGACGCCGCCCACCAGCCAGGAGACGTCGGGCGGGAGCATCCCGCGGTCCGACATGGATTCGAGCAGCCACCAGGTGATCGCCCCGACTCCGAGGGCGACCGCGACGAGGGTCTGCCAGCGCGTGCGACGGGTCACGCGGGCTGTACGTCGCTGGCGGGGTCGGGAGCGGCGGCCGGGACGGGAGCGGTGAGCCAGTCGAGCGCCAGCCAGCGCACGCCGTCGCGATCGGGCGCGGTCGCGGCCAGCGCGGCGACCGGGCCGCCGCCGAGGCCGGGCAGCACCGCGTCGGGCGCCACCTGCGCCCACGGCTGCAGCACGAACGCGCGCTCGTGGGCGCGCGGGTGCGGCACCTCGAGGTCGTCGGAGACCGCCGTGAGCGAGCCGTACACGATGATGTCGACGTCGAGCGTGCGGGGCCCCCAGTGCTCGTGCCGCTCGCGGCCGTGCGCCTGCTCGACCGCCTGCGTGGCGCGCAGCAGGTCGCGCGCCGACAGGCTCGTGCGGGCGAGCAGCACGGCGTTGAGGAAGTCCGGCTGCTCGGGCCCGCCGACGGGCGCGGTCCGCGCGAGCGGCGACACGTCGACCACCTGGATCCCGGGGACCGCGCCGAGGTCGGCGACGGCCCGCCGCAGCGTGTCCTGCGGTGCGCCGAGGTTCGAGCCCAGGGCCAGCACCACGTCCACGGGCGCGTCGGGCACGCGGTCGAACGCGTCGACGACGAGCTCGCCCTCGACGGGGCTCGGCGTGACGCCCTCCGGCAGCGCGGCCGACGGCGCCGGGGCGACGACGACCGGGCCGCTCGGGTTCGTCGCTGCGTCGACCGCGACCGGCAGTGCGGCGGTGTGGGTCGACGTGTGGGCCGGGGCGCTCTGGCCCGCCGCCGGGCGCGCGACGTACGGCTCGGCCGCGGGGAGCTTGCTCCGGTCCCGCCGGATCGCGACCACGACGTCGCCGAACGGCACCTCGATCGGCGCCTGCGGCTTGTGCACGCTGACGTCGACGGCCTGCACGATCGCGTGCGCGAGCACCGTCGCGGCGATCCGCTCGGCGACCGTCTCGATCAGGTCGACGGGCTCGCCCGACAGGACTGCCGCGACCTCGACGGCGAGCTCGCCGTAGTGCAGCGTGTGGGTCAGGTCGTCGCGCGCGGCGGCGCGACGGGTGTCCAGGTGCACGACGACGTCGGCGACGAACGTCTGGCCCTCGCGGCGCTCGTGCTCGAACACGCCGTGGTACCCGGTCGCGCTGATGCCCGTCAGGCGGATCTGGTCGAGCCGACGTCGCTGGTCGTCGGCCACGGCACCTTCGTCGAACTGGCTCACCGGCCCGTCCCTCCTGTCCTCGCATCGTCGTCGATCGGGAGCTCGTCCTCTGCGACCAACCCAGCAGCAGCTGATCCGGTTGCAGACTGCCACGCCGCGGCCACCCGTACGGCATCGGTAGACGCGGGAACATCATGGACCCGGACGCACCAGGCGCCGTGCAGGGCGGCCAGCGCGGTGATCGCGGCGGTCGCGTGGTCGCGGGCCAGCGGCGGGGCCGGAGTGCCGTCCGGCGCCGCGAGCAGGTGCCCGAGGAACCGCTTGCGGCTCGCGCCGACGAGCACGGGCAGCCCGTCGTCGAGCAGCTCGGGCAGGCGGGCGAGCAGCGGCCAGTTCGCCTCGCCCGGCTTGGCGAAGCCGAGCCCGGGGTCCAGCACGATCTGGTCGTCGTGCACGCCCCTGGCGCGCAGCGCGGCCCGGCGCTGGCCGAGCTCGCGGCGGACGTCGCTCACCACGTCGTCGTAGTCGGCGAGCTCGTCCATGACGTCGGCGTGCCCGCGCCAGTGCATGGCGACGTACGTGACCCCGGTCGCGGCGACCACGTCCGCCATCTCGTCGTCGGCCAGCCCGCCCGAGACGTCGTTGACGAGCACCGCGCCCCGCTCGACGGCCGCCGCGGCGACCCGGGCGCGCGTGGTGTCGACGCTCACCGCCGCACCACGGGCGACCAGGGCCTCGACGACGGGCAGCACGCGTTCCAGCTCCTCGGAGACCGGCACCCGGCGCGCGCCGGGACGGGTGGACTCGCCGCCCACGTCGAGCAGGTCGGCGCCCTGCTCGAGCAGGGTCAGCCCGTGCGCGACCGCCGCTCCGGGCGTGTACCAGCGGCCCCCGTCGGAGAACGAGTCGGGGGTGACGTTGACGACGCCCATGACGAGCGTGCGACCGGTGGCGAGGTGCGCCGGCAGCCGGGGCGGTCCGAGAGGACTCACGTCTGCGACCGTAGCGCGAGAGGGCTCAGCGACCGATGACGAGGCTCATCGCCTCGGCGCGGGTCGCGACGTCACGCATCTGGCCACGCACGGCCGAGGTGACCGTCCGCGAGCCGGGCTTGCGCACGCCGCGCATCGACATGCACAGGTGCTCGCACTCGACGACGACGAGCACGCCCCGCGGCTGCAGCGCGGCGACGAGCGCGTCGGCGATCTGCGACGTCAGCCGCTCCTGGACCTGCGGGCGGCGTGCGTAGACGTCGACCAGGCGCGCGAGCTTCGACAGACCCGTGATGCGCCCGTCGGTGCCGGGGATGTAGCCGACGTGCGCGACGCCGTGGAACGGGACCAGGTGGTGCTCGCACGTCGAGTAGACCTCGATGTCCTTGACCAGCACCATCTCCTCGTGCCCGAGGTCGAACGTGGTGGTCAGGACGTCCTCGGGCTCCTGGAAGAGGCCCGCGAAGATCTCGCGGTACGACCGCGCGACGCGGGACGGCGTCTCGCGCAGCCCCTCACGGTCCGGGTCCTCGCCCACCGCGAGCAGGAGCTCCCGGATGGCCGCCTCGACGCGCGCCTGGTCGTACTCGCCCACCGCGCCGCCGGGCGCGCTCACCGGGTCGACCATCAGGCGTCCGGGGTCTGGGTCGGGGGCACCTCGATCGCCACGGCGGCCGGGTGCTCGGGGTGCGCGCCCGCTGCCTCGTCCTCGGGGATCACGGCGTGGCCGTTGCTGAGCGCCTTCTCGTTCGGCCCACGCACCGGCGGCCGGTCGGAGACCGCGCGCTGGTCGCTCGAGAGCCAGACCTGCCGGGCGTCGCGCTTGACGACCGGCGCGAAGATCCGGGCGAGCTCCTCCGCGTTCAGGGTCTCCTTCTCGAGCAGCTCGAGCACGAGGTGGTCCAGGACGTCCCGGTACTGCACCAGGACCTCCCACGCCTCGTCGTGCGCCCGCTCGATGAGTGCGCGCACCTCGAGGTCGATCGAGCCCGCGACGTCCTCGGAGTAGTCGCGCTGGTGACCGACGTCGCGGCCCAGGAACATCTCCGACGACTCCTGGCCGAGCCGGATCGCGCCCAGGCGCGAGCTCATGCCGAACTGGGTGACCATCCGGCGTGCCGTCGCGGTCGCCTTCTCGATGTCGTTGCTCGCACCCGTCGTCGGGTCGTGGAACACGAGCTCCTCGGCGACGCGGCCGCCCATCGCGTAGGCGAGCTGGTCGAGCAGCTCGTTGCGCGTCGTCGAGTACTTGTCCTCGAGCGGCATGACCATCGTGTAGCCGAGGGCTCGGCCGCGCGGCAGGATCGTCACCTTGGTCACCGGGTCGGTGTACCGCAGGGCCGCCGCCACCAGGGCGTGGCCGCCCTCGTGGTACGCGGTGATCTTCTGCTCCTTGATGTTCATGGCGCGCGTGCGCTTCTGCGGGCCGGCGATCACGCGGTCGATCGCCTCGTCGAGGGCCTTGTCGTCGATGATCTGCGCGTTGTTGCGCGCCGTCAGCAGCGCGGCCTCGTTGAGCACGTTCGCCAGGTCGGCGCCCGTGAACCCGGGAGTGCGGCGGGCGACGGCCAGCAGGTCGACGTGCGGCGCCATCGGCTTGCCCTTGGCGTGCACGCTCAGGATGCGCTCGCGACCCTTGAGGTCCGGCGGGTCCACCGCGACCTGGCGGTCGAAGCGCCCGGGACGCAGCAGGGCCGGGTCGAGGATGTCCGGGCGGTTGGTCGCCGCGATGAGGATGACGTTGGTCTTGACGTCGAAGCCGTCCATCTCGACCAGCATCTGGTTGAGGGTCTGCTCGCGCTCGTCGTGACCGCCGCCGAGACCGGCGCCTCGGTGGCGCCCGACCGCGTCGATCTCGTCGACGAAGATGATCGCCGGGCTGTTCTCCTTGGCCTGCTGGAACAGGTCACGGACACGGCTCGCGCCGACGCCGACGAACATCTCGACGAAGTCCGACCCGGAGATCGAGTAGAACGGCACGCCCGCCTCGCCGGCGACCGCGCGGGCCAGCAGCGTCTTGCCGGTCCCGGGGGGACCGTAGAGCAGCACGCCCTTGGGGATCTTGGCGCCGACCGCGAGGAACTTGGCGGGCTCGGAGAGGAACTCCTTGATCTCCTGCAGCTCGTCGAGCGCCTCGTCGACCCCAGCCACGTCGGCGAACGTGACCTGCGGCGACTCCTTGTTGGCGAGCTTGGCGCGCGACTTGCCGAAGCTCATCACCTTCGAGCCGCCGCCCTGCATGTTCGACATGAGGAACCAGAAGACGGCCAGGATGATGACGAACGGGATGACGATGCCGAGCAGCCCCGACCACCACGACGGCTGCGGGTTGACCGAGTTGTAGCCCTTGGGCGGGTCGGACGCGGCGATCGCCTGCGCCACCGTCTCGCCCTGCGGCGCGGTGTAGCTGAAGTACACGCGCTTGCCGAGGTTGTCCTTGTCCCGCACGAAGTCCTGCGTCAGCGTGAGGTCGACGCGCTGGACGCCGTCGGTCATCTTGGCCTGCTCGACCGTGGTGCCCTTGAGCAGCGCGAGCCCCTCCGACGTGTCGATGCCGGAGACTTTGGGGGCCGTCAGGGTGCTCATGCCGATCCAGATGAGGATCACGGCGAGCAGCACCCACAGGAAGGGGCCACGGAACAGACGCTTAAGGTTCATCGGCGGTCAGGGCGAGCCCTTCCTCCTGTGCTTCGCAGGGCTGGTCGGCTCGAAACTACACGCTCAATCTGTACGGTCCGCCCACTGTTCGCCCAGGGCACAGACCGACCTCTCGAGCGGTCAGGCCCCGTAGACGTGCGGCGCGAGCGTCCCGACGAACGGCAGGTTGCGGTACTTCTCCGCGTAGTCGAGGCCGTAGCCGACGACGAACTCGGGCGGGATGTCGAACCCGACGTAGCGCACGTCGACCTCGACCTTGGCGGCCTCGGGCTTGCGCAGCATGGTCGCGATCTCGACGCTCGCCGGCCCACGGCTGCGCAGGTTGGACAGGAGCCACGACAGCGTCAGGCCCGAGTCGATGATGTCCTCGACCACCAGCACGTGCCGGCCGGTCAGGTCGGCGTCGAGGTCCTTGAGGATGCGCACGACGCCCGACGACTTGGTGCCGGACCCGTACGACGAGACCGCCATCCAGTCCATCTGCACCGAGGAGTGCAGGCGACGCGCCAGGTCGGCCATGACCATGACCGCACCCTTGAGGACGCCGACGAGCAGCAGGTCCTTGCCCGCGTAGTCGGCGTCGATCTGTGCCGCGATCTCGTCGAGCCGCGTGTGCAGCTGCTCCTCGCTGAGCAGGACCTTCTCGAGGTCGTCGCCCATGTCCGCAGGATCCACTGCTACTCCTCGATGTCGTGCCGGCTGCCGGCCTCAGGCGTCTCGCCCGCGACCCGCCGGGGCGGGTGGGGGGCTGGTGCCAGGTCGATGACAAGCCTGCCACACGACCGCATGCCCGCCAGCCCGCCGGGGAGGGCGGCAGCACCCTGGCCGTGCCAGTCGACCACGAGCGCGTCGAGCGCCTGGACGTGCACGCGATGGAGGGACCCGGCCGGGCTCCCCGCGGCGATGGCCGCGCCCCGCAGCGCCCGTCGCCGGACCGCCGTCGGGGCGTCCGCGAGCACGCCCACGTCCAGCCCGACTGCCGGCGCGGGTCCGGCCGCCCGCAGCAGCAGGTCGGCGGCGAGCGCCTCGAGCGCCTCCGCGTCCTCGGCGAGCTGCTCCGCCGTGCGCGCGAGCGCCTCGGGGACGCCCGGGCCGACGACGCGCGCCAGCACGGGCAGCACCTCGGACCGCACCCGGCTGCGCAGGGGGTCGTCGGCCGCGCCGGCGTTCGTCGGGTCGTGCCAGGGCTCGAGGCCGAGTGCGGCACACACGGCCTCGGTCTGCGCACGTCGCAGGCCGAGCAGCGGCCGCCGGAAGACGCCCCGCACCGCGGGCATCCCCGCGAGCGAGCGAGCGCCCGAGCCTCGCGCGAGGCCGATGAGCACGGTCTCCGCCTGGTCGTCGAGCGTGTGCCCGAGCAGCACCCCACCCGCACCGACGTCTGCGGCCGCCCGCTCGAGCACCGCGTACCGCGCGTCGCGCGCGGCCGCCTCCGGACCGCCGGCGGTGCCGACGCTCGCCGCGACGACGAGCACGGGGTCGAGCCCGAGGTCGCGGCACTGCGCGGCGGCGCGGGCGGCGACGAGGTCCGACCCGGGCTGCAGGCCGTGGTCGACGACGACCGCGCCCGCCCGGAGCCCGCTCCGGGGCGCGACGAAGGCCGTGGCGGCCGCGAGCGCGAGCGAGTCGGCCCCGCCCGAGCACGCGACGAGCACGGTCGACCCCGGCGGCAGGTCGGCGACCGCGCTCGAGACCGCGAGTCGTGCCGCGGCGACGGCGGGGTGCGGCCCGGCCATTCGGCTCAGCCGTGCACGCGACGCACCCAGGCGGGCGGGTCGGCGATCTCGGCGGCCGTGGGGAGGTTCTCCGGTCCCGCGAACGCGGCGTTGAAGCCGCCGCGCCCGACGTCGCGCTGCACCGCGCGGACGAACGTCGCGCCCTCGCGGTACTGCGCGAGCTTGGTGTCCAGCCCGAGCAGCCGGCGCAGCACCTTGGCCCCACCGCGCGCGGAGGCGCCCTGGTTGCGCTTGCCCTCGAACTTGGCGCGGATCTGCTTGACGCTGGGCACGAAGTAGGGGCCGACCTCGTCCATCGAGACGTCCGCGTGCCCCTCGAGCAGCGCCATCACGGCACCGACCTCCTCGAAGACCTCCCGTTGCTCGTCGGTCAGGGCGTCGAGCACCGACCCGCCGCGCACCACGGTGCCGATCGAGGCCACGAGCTCGCCCCGGCGCTCGTCGGTGAAGTCGCCCAGCAGCGCCGCAGCCCGTTCGCGCAGGTGGCCGGCGAGCCACGGCGCAGCGGCGAACTGCAGCGCGTGGGTCTGCTCGTGCAGCGCGACCCACATCCGGAAGTCGGCGGGCTCGACGCCGAGGGTGCGCTCGTGGTGCAGCACGTTCGGTGCGACGAGCAGCAGGCGACCGCGGCCGTCGGGCGTGGGGGTGAACGGGTCGAACTGGCCGAGCACCTTGCCCGCGAGCAGCGCGAGGACCCCGCCGACCTGCGTCGCGGCGCCGAGCCGGGACGCGGCGTTCGTGCTGCGCGCAGCGGCGATCATCGGCTCGGCCATGACCGCGAACATCTGCGTGTTGGCGCGCGCCCAACCGGGCCGGTCGACGACCAGCACGCGCGAGACGTCGGCGACCGGGCGACCGTCGGCAGGCTCCAGCAACGTGGTGCGCGAGACGTGCTCGGCCGCCGGGCCGGCGACCTCTCGCAGCTGCTCGACGAGCTGGACGAGCTCGTCGCGGCTCGCCTGCGGACCCGGGGGCGCGAGCCGTCCGGCGAGACGTGCGGCGGCGTCCCAGTCGACCGGCTGCTCCATGGCGACACGCTAACCCGCGCCCGCGGCGTTCCCGCGAGATTCCACCCACCGCGCAATCGCCCCGCGACCTCGACCGCCTCGAGCTGAGGTAGGCAGGGTCAGCGGCAGCCGCAGCTGGCCAGGGTCGTGCCGAACTCGTCGATCGCGGTGCGGGGCACCGCCTGCCCGATGGCGCCGGTCTTGTCCGCGATCACCGTGAACACGAGGAGCCGGCCGTCGGCGTCCAGCACGGTGCCGGACAGCGCGGTGACGGACTGCAGGCTGCCCGTCTTGGCGCGCAGCATCCCGCGCGCCGGGGAGTGCGTGTACCGGTCGGCGAGCGTGCCGGTGAGCCCGGCGATGGGCATGCCGACCGCCGCGGTGCGCAGCTTCGGCTGGCTCGGGTCGGTGGCCAGGCGCACGAGGTCGACGAGCATCGCCGGGCGCAGCTGCGAGCCCCTGCCCAGCCCCGAGGCGTCGGACAGGTGCGCACCGGCGGTGCTGACGCCCGCCTGCTGCACCGCGCGCAGCACCGCCTGCGTCCCGCCCTCGAACGAGCCGGGCAGGCCCTGCGACACCGCGACGAGCCGCGCGACGACCTCGGTGATCGTGTTGTCCGAGGTCTCGAGCAGGTAGTCGACGATCTGCGGGATGGGCGCGCTGCGCACGGCCGCGATCTCGAGCGCACCCTCGGGCGCAACCGTCCGCGTCGGCGTGCCATGCACCGTGATGCCCGCCTCGGTGAGGCGCTTGGCGAAGACCTGGGCCGCCTCGTAGGCCGGGAACGGGTAGCGCGGCGGGTAGTCCTCCGCGCTGCGGAACGGGCGCGTCGCGCCGATCTGCACGGCGAGCGGGGTCACGGGCGCGACGTAGCCGGCGGCGAGGTCGGCGGGGTCCCAGGCCGGGTTGACCGCAGGCCCCGAGAACAGCGAGTCGTCCCACCGCAGCCGCACCGACGTGGTGCCGGCGAGCTCGAGCTTCGCTGCGGTCGCCCTCGCCAGGTCCCCCAGACCGGCACGCCCGCGCACCGCGGTCGGGTCACCCTTGTCCGCCGCGAGCATCATGTCGCCGCCGCCGACGAGCACCAGGTCGTCACCCTCGCCCTGGACCACCCGGGTCGAGATGGTCGCGTCGCCCGCGAACGTGTCGAGCGCGGCGACGGCCGTGACCAGCTTCGCGGTCGACGCGGGCGTGCGCCCCGCGTCGGGCAGGTGGGTGCCCAGGACGTCGCCCGTGAGCTGGTCGGCGACGACGACGCCGACGCGCGACGGCGTGCCGAGCCGGTCGTCGCGCGCGAGCTCGTCGACGAGCGCCTGGATCTTGGCGGGCGTCGGGACGGGCGCCTGCGGGTCCGGGACCGTGAGGGCCGCGGCCGCGTCCGGGGTGTCGATCGCGCCGGGAGCCGTCGGGAACGGCGGCGGGGGCGTCGGCGAGGGCTCCAGCGTGAGCGGGCCCGGGACGACGTCGTGCGCGTCGGCGGTCACGTACGCACCGGCTCCGAGCACGAGAACGAGCGCGATCGTGCCGACGACGCGCGCTCCTGTGGCCATGATCACCTGTTCTCGACGAAGACCGACGGGGCAGTCTCCCCGGCGGTGCGTCAGACTACTGTCCGAGACAAAGGCGCCCCCGACACCCAGGCGCGCCGTCACCCCGACATGTGTCGCGTCGCACAGGCTCCGGAACCCGGTCGCCGTCAGCGCGGTGAAGGAGAGCTGTGGAGTTCGACGTCACGATCGAGATCCCCAAGGGTCAGCGCAACAAGTACGAGGTGGACCACGCGACGGGCCGCATCCGCCTCGACCGCATGCTGTTCACGTCGACCCGCTACCCCGACGACTACGGCTTCATCGAGGGCACCCTCGGCGAGGACGGCGACCCGCTCGACGCGCTGGTGCTGCTCGAGGAGCCGACCTTCCCCGGCTGCCTCATCCGCTGCCGCGCGCTGGGCATGTTCCGCATGCGCGACGAGGCCGGCGGCGACGACAAGGTCCTGTGCGTGCCGACGGGCGACCAGCGCGCCGCGTGGCGGCAGGACATCGACGACGTGTCGGACTTCCACCGCCTCGAGATCCAGCACTTCTTCGAGGTCTACAAGGACCTCGAGCCCGGCAAGTCGGTCGAGGGCGCCCACTGGACGGGCCGCGCCGAGGCCGAGGCCGAGATCGAGCGCTCCCGCCAGCGCGCGATCGACGCGGGCTACAACCACTGACCTGACACGTCGAAGGCCGCCGACCCCGGACGGGGTGGGCGGCCTTCGGTCTACCCGATCAGGGGCGGCCGGCGTACGGCATGGTCCCGGACCACCGCATCGCGACCTGGCGCAGGTCCTTGCCGGGTCGGGGCGCCTCGACGATCTGGCCGTTCCCGGCCCACATCGCTACGTGGTAGATCTGGTCCGGGTCGTTCTCGTCCGAGGACCAGAACACCAGGTCACCGGGGCGCAGGTCGTCGTAGCTGATCTTGAGCACCTGCTTGTACTGGTCGCGCGAGGTGCGGTTCAGGTACACGCCCGCGGACTTCCAGGCGCCCATCGTCAGGCCCGAGCAGTCGTACCCCTTGGGCCCCGTGCCGCCCCAGATGTACGGGAGGCCGATCTTCGACTGCGCCCACGCGAGCGCGTCGCGGCCCGCCGCGGCCGAGCCGCTCGACGTCCCGGTGCCGAGCCCGTAGGCGGGCGACTGCGTGGGGGTCGGCTTCGGGGTGGGCTTGGGCGTCGGCTTCGGCGTCGGCCGGTGCGTCGGCTGGGGGTCGGTCGTGGGCTTCGGGTTCGACGGCGGGTTCGACGACGGCTTCGGGTCCGGCGTCGGGTCGGTCGTCGGCTGCGGGTTCGACGGCGGGTTCGACGACGGCTTCGGGTCCGGCGTCGGGTCGGTGGTCGGGTGCGACGACGGCTTGGGGTCCGTCGGGTTCGACGACGGCGGGTCCGATGCCGGCGGGTTCGAGGACCCGTTGTTCTCCTGCTCGTGGGCCTGGCGCGCGTCGTCGTCGGCGCGCTTGCGCCGGTCGGCGTCGAGCTTGTCCTGCCGCGCGCGCTCGACGGCGACGCTGGTCTGCCGCGCGGTCGCGAGCTCGCCGATGAGCTCGTCGCGCTCGACCTGGGCCGCGGCGACGGCCTCGTCGGCGTCCTGCTGGACCTTCTCGGCCGACTTCAGCGACGCCGCTGCGTCGTCGGACTTCTTCTTCGCCGTCGTGGCGGCAGCTTCGGCGTGCTCGGCGAGCGTGGACGAGACGAGCGTCGCCGCCCGGTACTCCTGCACGGCCTGGTCGGCCTTGCTGCTGACGCGGTCGAGCGCGCTGGTCCGCTCCGCGACCTCTTCGAAACCGTCGGCGGACAGCAGCGACTCGAGCTGGTCGACCGACCCGCCCGAGCGCGCCATCTCGCGGGCGATGGCGACGAGCGTGCGCCGCGCCTGCTCGGCGTCGTCGGCCGCGCGGCGCGAGGCGTCCGCGGCACCATTGGCGGCGTCCTGGGCGTCCTGCGCGTCGACGAGCGCCTGCGTGTACCGCTCGCCGACCTGCTGGAGCTTCTGCTCGGCGGCGTCGCTCGCCACGCTCAGCTCGGCGAGGCGGACCTCCATCGCGGCGACCGACTGCTTCGCGTCGTCGACCGCCTGGTGCGCGTCCTGGACGTCCTGGTTGCTCGGCGGCGTCGGGTCGGCGTTCGCGAAGGGTGCGCCACCGACCACGAGCCCGGCGAGGGCGACCGTGGAGACGAGCGCGCCAAGCGCGGCGCGGCGGCGGTTGCCGAACTGCACCCGATGCTCCCCTCGACGGCCGACTCGGGCGGCGCTCGGTCGCACCGCCCTGAGGGACGCTACCGGGGACAGTCCCAGAAGTGAACACCAGTCACATGAGTAACATCAGTAACAGCAGACACATCGGGGCAAGTCGGACGCGCGCCTTCGCCCGATCACCCGTTCGCCACACCGCCCGCTGCGTCGGCGCGTGTCACCGCGGCCGCGACGGCGCTCCGACGCGACGGAACGTGACGAGCGCGGGGTCGACCCGAGCCGTCGCCGCGAGCACCGTGAACGTGCGGCACGCGTACTCGCAGCGCACGCGTCGGTCCTGGTCCCCGATCCCCTCCGCCACGGGCACCCCGTCGGCCTGAAGCACCCAGTGCCACCGGTACGCGTCGGTCAGCCGCAGGACCGTGCTCAGGCCGTCGAGCCCGCCGACGACGTCGAGGACCGCCGTGCGCGCCTCGTCGACGGAGTCGACGCCGTGCGGCGCGCGGGCGACGCCGCGCCCGTTGGGGCTGACCAGCCGCCACCAGACAAGGTCGTCGTCAGAGAAGCGGTAGAGCTGGAACGTTGCCGGCACCACGGACCCCTTCGTCTGGGCCGCCCTCGACAGCCCTGACGAGCAGTGCACCGTGCCCGGCCGGGGCCCAGGCGTCGCGCGGGCGACGGCCGGACGAACGATGGGCGACGATCGGCCGACGAAGCCCTCACTGCGGCCCTCGGCCGCAGTGCAGCGCACCGGCGCCGGTCCGCGGTGTGCGGGCCGGCGCCGGCTGGGATGCGCCTGGTCAGAGGCGGACGGCCTCGAACCGGACGATCACGACCTGACCGTCAGCGTGACCCGAGGCGCGGAGTCGGGCGCCACGAGCGACGAGCCCAGGTACTTCACGTTGATCCCGTGCTTCCCGGGCGACAGCTTCGGCAGCGTCACCGTGACCTTGCCGTGCGCGGAGGCACCGATCGTGACCGTGACGAGCGCGTGGGTTCCGTCGTAGACCCGCACCTTGCCCGTCGGGACGACGCCCGGCGCGGTGACCGTCACCTTGACCTTGCCGTGCGCCGACCTGGCGATCGACGACGACACGAGCGAGGCCTTGGCCGTCGAGGTCGCCTTGACGACCTTGACGTTGACGTTGACGCTCGACGGCGCGAGGGCGTTGGCCCCCAGGTACTTGACGGTCAGCGCGTGGGTGCCGGGCTTGAGCACCTTCGCGGCGAGCGTCACGTTGACCTTGCCCGCTGCCAGCGCGCCTTGGCCGAGCTTCGTCGCGCCCTTGTAGACGGCGACCGTCCCGGTGGGCGTGACGCCGACGGCCGTCACCTTCGCGGCGAGCTTGGCGGTCTTGCCGTAGTGCCACCCCGTCGGGGCCGTCGCGACGACCTTGGTGGTCCTGACCGTCAGGGCGAGGAAGTGGTACCCGCCGCCGGCTGCCGTCGAGTACTTCGTGCCCGCCGGTGCGTCGGGGACGTCGAGGGCTCCGTTGTCGGCGCTGCCCCACGTGACGATCTTCCCCTTGGTCGTCAGTGCCGCAGCGGCGAAGTAGGTGGACGTGACCTCGACGAACTTCGACCCGCTCGGCGGGTTGGGCGGTGTCGCCTGGCCGTAGACGTTGTAGCCGAACCCGACGGCCTTGCCGTCGGACCGCAGCGCCAGCGAGGTGAAGTACGAGGCCGAGATGCCCGTGTACTTCACGCCGCTCGGGAGCGGGGGCGCGACGGTCTCGCCGTACCCGTTGACTCCCCAGCCGACGACGCGACCGTCGCTGCGCAGCGCGAGCGCGTGCTCGAACCCGGCGGAGATCTTGGTGTAGGTCAGGCCCGACGGCAGCGGCGGAACCGTCGTGGTGCCGAAGCCGGTGTAGCCGACAGCCTCGATGCGCCCGTCGGACCGCAGCCCGAGGCTGAAGTAGTAGCCCGCCGAGATCGCGACGTAGCGGACCCCTGCGGGGAGTGACGGGAAGTTGCGCTCGGCGTACGTGTTGTCACCCGAGCTCGCGATCTGACCGTCGGACCGCAGGTACAGGAAGTGTGCCGCTCCGGCCGACACCGCCACGTACTTCTGGGACCCCCCGAGCGGTGGCGCCGCTGGAGAGTGCGCGCCGAAGCCGACGACCTGTCCGTCGGTCCGCAGCGCGAGGCTGTCGCTCTCGCCCGCGCTGATGGCGCGGTAGGACGTGCCGACCGGCGGCTCCGGAGCGACCGTGCGTCCGTTGGCGGAGTATCCCCAGCCGACGACGTCACCGCCGGTCGAGGTGCGAGTGCCCTCCGGGATGGCTTGAGCCGCCGGAGCGAGTGCCGTGAAAGTGAGTGCTGCGGCCGCGAGCAGTGCGACGCCTGAGCGTCGCAGGGCCGGACCCGACCTGATGGTGTGCATGGCGGTCCCCTCGTCGGGCGGCGCAAGGGCTGCGCCGCGCTTGGAGACTCAGGAGTCACCCGATCGAGTGAAAATACGGTGCAATCCGCCCCGCGATACCAAATCGTGAGACGCGCGTTCCATCCAGAGGGACGGCCGACCTAGTCTCCCGGGTATGTCCCGTCGAATGTGTCGCTGACCAGCGCACGCTCGGCTGTGCCCGCGGGCAGGTCGTCACCCTCCGGCTGACGACGAGGTCCCGCCCCGAGCCCCGGCTCGCGTGCGCCCCCTCCGATCCCCCCGTGGGACGGGCCTCGGCGTGCGCCAGATGCTCCCCACGGTTGCCCTTGCCCGTCACCCCCTGAGGAGCACCCAAGTGAGCAACGAGAACTGGAACTTCGAGACCCGTCAGATCCACGCCGGCCAGCAGGCCGACGCGGCGACCGGCGCTCGCGCGCTGCCGATCTACCAGACCACGTCCTTCGTCTTCCCGGACGCCCAGGTCGCCGCCGCGCGCTTCGCGCTGCAGGATCTCGGCCCCATCTACACGCGCATCGGCAACCCCACCCAGGAGGTCGTCGAGAACCGCATCGCGTCGCTCGAGGGCGGCGTCGGCGCCCTGCTCGTCTCGTCCGGCCAGGCCGCCGAGACGTTCGCGATCCTCAACATCGCCGAGGCGGGCGACCACATCGTCGCGAGCCCGTCGCTGTACGGCGGGACGTACAACCTCCTGCACTACACGCTGCCCAAGCTCGGCATCGAGACCACGTTCGTCGAGGACCCGCACGACGCACAGTCGTGGAAGGACGCGATCCGCCCGAACACCAAGCTGTTCTTCGCGGAGACCATCCCCAATCCCAAGTCCGACATCCTCGACATCGAGCTCGTCGCCGGTGTCGCGCACGAGTACGGCGTGCCGCTGGTCGTCGACAACACGGTCGCCACGCCGTACCTCATCAACCCGCTGCAGTGGGGCGCGGACGTCGTCGTGCACTCGGCGACCAAGTACCTCGGCGGCCACGGCTCGGCGATCGGCGGCGTCATCGTCGACGGCGGCTCGTTCGACTACGCGCAGCACCCCGAGCGCTTCCCCAACTACAACACGCCCGACCCGTCGTACAACGGGCTCGTGTTCGCGCGGGACCTCGGCGTCGGCGGGCTCTTCGGCGTGAACCTCTCGTTCATCCTCAAGGCCCGCGTGCAGCTGCTGCGTGACCTCGGCTCGGCGCTCTCGCCGTTCAACGCGTTCCTCATCGCGCAGGGCATCGAGACCCTGTCGCTGCGCGTCGAGCGGCACGTCGAGAACGCCAAGAAGGTCGCGGCGTGGCTCGAGGCGCGCGACGACGTGCTCACCGTCCACTACGCCGGGCTCGAGTCGAGCCCGTGGCACGCCGCGCAGCTCAAGTACGCGCCCCGCGGCGGCGGCGCGGTCCTCGCGTTCGAGCTCGAGGGGGGCACCGAGGCCGGGCAGGCGTTCGTCTCGGCGCTCGAGCTGCACTCGAACGTGGCCAACATCGGCGACGTCCGCTCGCTCGTCATCCACCCGGCGTCGACCACGCACAGCCAGCTCACGCCCGAGGAGCAGGCGCTGTCCGGCGTGACGCCCGGGCTCGTGCGCCTGTCGGTCGGCATCGAGCACATCGACGACATCCTGGCCGACCTCGACGCGGGCTTCCGCGCCGCCAAGGGAGCCTGACCCGTCCGGGCGGGGCGCCGACGGCGTCCCGCCCAGCGGTCGGCCCGCCTCGCACCACCGTCCCCCACGTAGATTGGTCGCCGTGTCCGACGACTTCCCGCCCCTCGCGCTGACCCGCGCCCGCGCGACCACGCGCGCCAGCCGGGTCCCCGTCGCGGCCCGCCCGCCGGTCCGGGCGTCGTCCGCGTGGCGCGCCGGCGACCCCGTCGGCCGCCGCCAGTTCGCGGACCTCGGGCCGTTCGCGCTCGAGTCCGGCGGTCGGCTGCCCGCCGTTCGGCTCGCGTACGAGACGTGGGGCACGCTCAACGAGGACGGCAGCAACGCCGTGCTCGTCCTGCACGCCCTGACCGGCGACTCGCACGTGATCGGCGACGCCGACGAGGCCCACCCGACCCCCGGCTGGTGGTCGTCGATGGTCGGGCCTGGCGCGCCCATCGACACCGACGAGTGGTTCGTCGTCGCCCCCAACGTGCTCGGCGGGTGCCAGGGCTCGACGGGCCCGTCGTCCCCCGCGCCCGACGGCCGCCCGTGGGGCAGCCGGTTCCCGCTGCTCACCGTCCGCGACCAGGTCGCCGCCGAGGTGCGCCTGGCCGACCTCCTCGGGATCGACACCTGGGCGCTCGTCATCGGCGCCTCGATGGGCGGGCTGCGCGTGCTGGAGTGGGCAGTCTCCGAGCCGCAGCGCGTCGAGGCGTTCGCCGCCATCGCGACCGCGGCGCAGACGTCCGGGGACCAGATCGCGAGCTTCCACACGCAGCTCGCGGCGATCCACGCCGACCCGCGGTTCCGCGACGGCGACTACTACGACGCGGAGGACGGCGACGGCCCGCACGTCGGGCTCGGCCTCGCGCGGCAGATCGCGCACCAGACCTACCGCAGCGCGTACGAGCTCGACGAGCGGTTCGGCCGCATCCCGCAGGGCGGCGAGGACCCGCTCGAGGGCGGACGGTTCGCGGTGCAGTCCTACCTGGACCACCACGGCGACAAGCTCACCCGCCGCTTCGACGCGAACACGTACGTCGCGCTCACGCGGACCATGATCACGCACGACCTGGGCCGCGACCGCGGCGGGGTCGAGGCCGCGCTCGCGTCGATCACCGCTCGTGGGCTGGTCATCGCGGTCGACAGCGACCGGCTGTTCCCGCCCGCGCAGTCCGAGCGGATCGCCGCGGGCGTCCCGGGGGCCGGGCCGGTGCGCACCGTGCACTCCGACTACGGCCACGACGGCTTCCTCATCGAGGAGGACCAGGTCGGCGAGCACGTCGCGAGCTTCCTGGCCGAGTCGGTCCCGGCGCGCTGACGCGTCGACGCTGCGCGTTGGGGCTCGGTACGGGCAGGATGAGCCCGTGAGCCCGACCGTCACCGAGGCCTCGTCGGCCCTGCACGCCCAGTGGGAACGCCTGCGCGCCTGGGTGGGTGAGATGGTCGACGACGAGGTCGGCGCCGAGCCCTCGGTGCTGACCGGGTGGACCGTCGCGGAGCTCGTCGCCCACCTCGGCCGCGCCATGGACGCGCTCGCCGTGTGCACGCCGCTCCCGCGAGGCACGGTCCCGCTCTCGCTCGCGGAGTACCTGGGCACCTACGTCGCGCGTGCGGCCGACATCGCGCAGACCACGCGCGACCTCGCGCTCGAGATCGCCGGCAACCCGCTCGCATGGGTCGACGAGCACGCGGCCGCGGCGTTCGCCAAGCTCGACGAGCTCGGCCCGGACGACCTGCCCGTCCAGGCGCGGCGCGGGCCGGTGATGCTCTCGACGATGACGACGTCCCGCGTCATCGAGCTCGTGGTGCACGCCGACGACCTCGCGCGCTCGGTGCGCCGCGTCGCCGGGTCGGACGCCGGTCCGGACCCCGTCGAGCCGCACGCGCTCACGCTCGTCGCGGACACCCTGCTCGGCATCGTCGTCACGCGCGGCGGCTGGGACCTCGAGGTGGCCGACGAACGCCGCTGGCTCCGGCTCGCCGCCGGACGGTCTCCGTACGACGTCGACGAGCTGACCGCCGCGCTGCACCCGCGGTACACCTCCGAGGGCGTTCCCGACCTCGGCCGGATGCTGCCGGTCCTCTAGACCGCGATCAGCAGCTGACGCCCGACCAGCCCGACCGTTCGGGCGAGCGCGTCGCGCGCCGCGTCGGCCACGAGGTCGAGGTGCCGCACCGCCCACAGCGTGAGCGCGGACGCCCACGCCGCGTCGCGCGCCTTGTCGATCGAGAAGTTCGTGACGAGGTCCGCGACCGGAGACAGCGGCGCCCCGACCCGGACCACCTCGGCGTCGAGGAACGACTGCCGGATGGGCCGGACCACCTCGGCGAGCACGTCGTTGACGCGCTCGAAGTCGGCGTGGATCCCCGCGTCCGTGGGCGCGACCCCGCGCGCCTCGCAGGTCGCCACGACGGCGAGCGCGAGGTCGTTGTTGATGTGCGCGTTCATGCCCGCGAGCGCGAACTGGATCGGCAGGATGCCGGGCACGGCCCGCCGTTCGACGAGCGGCGCCCAGGCGTGGCTCACGGAGCGGCCGGCGGCGAGGTCCCGAGGGACCGCGAAGAACAGTGCCGCGAACCGCACGTCGAGGTCCTCGACGAACGCGCTGTCGCGGAACGTGTCGTCGCGGACCCGCTCGGCGACGAGCGCGGTCACGCGCCGGTACACCTCGAGGAACACCCCGAGCCCGTCGTGCGGCGACCACTGCGCGCGGAGCTCGTCCATCGTCGTGACCACGGTCCCGATCGGCTCAGCCATGTCCACAGCGTGGCGCCTCCTGCGCGTCGCGACCAGCGCAGACCCGGTTAGGTTGGGACCGTGATCGCCGCCTACGCCGCCCGGTTCGCTGACGACGCCCTCTCGGGGCTGGCCGTGGGGGAACGGCCCGCACCCGCGGCGCGGGAGGGCTGGTCGGTCGTCGACGTGCGTGCGGCGGCGCTCAACCACCACGACCTGTGGTCGCTGCGCGGCGTCGGCCTGCGGGCCGAGCAGCTGCCGATGATCCTCGGCACGGACGCCGCGGGGGTCGTCGACGGACGCGAGGTCGTGGTGCACGGGGTGATCGGAGGCGTCGCCGGGTCCGACGAGCCGCGCTCGCTGCTGTCCGAGAAGTACGACGGGACGTTCGCCGAGCAGGTCGCGGTCCCCTCGTGGAACCTCGTCGACAAGCCCGCCGAGATCTCGTTCGTCGAGGCCGCCTGCCTGCCGACCGCCTGGCTGACGGCGTACCGGATGCTGTTCCGCTCGGGCGGCGCGACGCCCGGCCAGCGCGTGCTCGTGCAGGGCGCCGGCGGCGGCCTGGCGACTGCGGCCATCCTGCTCGGCGCCGCGGCCGGCCTCGAGGTGATCGTGACGAGCCGGTCCGACGAGCGACGCGAGCGCGCGCTCGCGCTCGGAGCCGCCCTCGCCGTCGAGCCCGGTGCGCGCGTGCCGCGCGTCGACGTCGTGCTCGAGAGCGTCGGGGCCGCCACCTGGTCGCACTCGGTACGTTCGGTCAAGCCCGGCGGCACGATCGTCGTCGCGGGCGCGACGAGCGGCGACGCCTCCCCCGCCGAGCTGACCCGGATCTTCTTCACCGAGATCACGGTCAAGGGCGCGACCATGGGCTCGCGCGACGACCTGCAGGGGCTGCTCGCGTTCCTCGCACGCACCGGCGTCCGCCCCCTCGTCGACTCGACGTACCCCCTGACCAGCGCACACGCCGCACTCGGTCGGCTTGCGCAGGGTGAGCAGTTCGGCAAGATCGTCCTGACGCCCTAGTCCTGAGGGGAGGTGCCGTGCCGCTCGAGTGGGTGCCCGACGTGCTCGGCGACGGGTACGAGGTGGCGACCCTCGCGCTCGCGCCGGACGACGAGGGGCCCGTCGTCGCGAGCCTCGTCCGGTACGCGCCCCCTGCCCCGGAGCCGGTCCGACCCTCGCGGGCCGTGCTGTACATCCACGGCTGGTCCGACTACTTCTTCCAGACCGAGCTCGCCGAGTACTGGCACACGCGCGGGGTGGCGTTCTACGCGCTGGACCTGCGCAAGTACGGCCGCAGCCTGCGCGTGCACCAGACACCCGGGTACGTCGACGACCTGTCGGCCTACCGCGAGGACATCGGCGCGGCACTGTCGGTCGTCCGGGCCGAGATCGGCGTGCACGGCCGGGTGATGATCAACGGGCACTCGACCGGCGGCCTGGTCGCGGTGCTGTGGGCGCACCACTACCCGGGGACGGTCGACGGGCTCGTGCTGAACAGCCCGTGGCTCGAGCTGCAGGGCTCGTCGGTCATGCGGCACCTGTCCGGGCCGGCCGTCGCGCAGCTCGCCCGGTTCCAGCCGCGCACGTCGCTGCCGAACATCGACCCCGGCTTCTACGACCGGACGCTGAATGCCGCCTCCGGCGGGGAGTGGACCTACGACGCGCGGTGGCGCCCGACCCCGTCGTTCCCCGTGCGCGCCGGCTGGCTGCGGGCGGTCATGACGGGGCACGCGCAGGTCGCGCGCGGGCTGAAGATCGACGTCCCGATCCTCGTGCTCGCCTCCGCGCGGACCCTCATCAGCCCCCGGTGGAACGAGGAGATGCGCGCCGCGGACGTCGTCCTGGAGGTCGACCAGATCGCGCGCCGGGCGGTGCAGCTCGGTTCGCACGTCACCGTCGTCCGCATCGACGGCGGGCTGCACGACCTGACCCTGTCGGCTCGGCCGGCCCGCGAACGGTTCTACGCGGAGATCGACCGCTGGACCGCGGCATACGGCTGGAACTGACCCGACCCAATCCGTCCGCGCGCCCCCGCGGTCGAGCCCGAGGTTGTTCGCCGTTCGTCCCCCTCAGCCGCGGACAACCTCGGGTTCGGCGGGACGTCGGAGATCGTGGATTGTCTTTGGGGGTTGTCAACGTCATGTCGACGATATATCGTTAGCAACATCCGGTTGACGACCCCGCGTGTGGACCGTCCCGGAATCGTTCGACGAGGAACCGCCTCGTCCCCCCATTCCTGAGGAGTTTCACCATGAAGCACGACCACCGACACCACGTTCCTGGCGACCGTCGCAACCGCGGACCGCGTCGCCCCTCCGTCATCGACCCGCTGACCGGCGCAAGCTGGGAGCGGCGCGGCTGGCGACCCGACGACCTCGGAGCGGGCAGCTCCGCAGACCACCACAGCGGCCCGACCGGCCGTCCCGAGCACGGCCACGGCGGTTCCGCCGGCCCCGAGCGCGGCTACGGCCGCGGCTTCGGCCCGGGCGGCGGCTTCGGCGGCCCCCGCGGCGAGTTCGACGGGCGCTTCCGCGGTCGCGGACCCGGTCGCGGACCGGGCCGGCGGGCCGGTCGCGGCGACATCCGCGCCGCGGTGCTGCTGCTGCTCTCCGAGCAGCCGATGCACGGCTACCAGCTGATCCAGGAGATCGCGCAGCGCTCGGACGGTCGCTGGCGGCCGTCGCCGGGCGCCATCTACCCGGCGCTCGCGCTGCTCGAGGACGAGGGCCTGGTCGGCATCACCGCCGACTCGGGCCGCAAGCTCGCCTCGCTCACCGAGGCCGGCGCCGCGTACGTCACCGAGAACGCGGCCGAGATCGGCTCGCCGTTCGACGACGCCGCCGCCCGGCCGAACCACCCGGGTCGCGCGCTACGCGGTGCCCTCGAGGCCCTCGGCGCCGCCGCGGGCCAGGTCGTCCGCACCGGCACCGAAGAGCAGGCAACGGCCGCCCTGGCCGTCCTGGACCGGGCCCGCCGCGACCTGTACCTGATCCTCGCGGGCGAGCCGACTCCCACCACCCCGACCGAGACCGACTGACACCCCCGACGAGAGCGGCGCCCCCATCGGGGGCGCCGCTCTCGCCATCCCCGGCCCCCTGCACCAGTCCTGTCCCGGCCACCTGTCCCGTTCCTTGTCCTGGCCCCCGCTCCCAGGGCCCGCCCCGCGCCCCGGTCCGCCCCCCCGTCCCTGCCCCCCGATCCCGCCGACCCTCAAGTTGTGTGCCGCTCCGGACCCCCAGGCGCCCACAACTTGAGGGTCGGCCTCGATCGGCGTGAGGGTCGGCCGCAAGCGGGCTCCGCTCCCTGCCACGAGCCCGCCCGCTCGGCACCGGCCCCGGTGCCCGGTGCCGAACCTCAAGTTGTGGGCCGGTCTGGACCGGTAGGCGCCCACAACTTGAGGGTCGGCGGCTGCGGGCGGGTCAGAGGAGGGCGAGGAGGCGATCGAGGAAGGTGGACTGGCCAGAGATCAGGAGCGGGGCGGCGTCCGCGGGCGAGAGCCAGGCCGCGCGGTCGAGCTCAGGAACCTCGAGCTGGCGACCCGAGCGGGGTGGCCACTCGATGACCGCCACGTTGCTCACGATCGTCGACACGTCCAGGTCGCCGCGCCGGGCCCACGCTCGGACCACCTTGCCGCTGCGTTGGCGCATCTCGCCGAGGTCGAGGTCCGGCTCGACGGGCTCGGGCGCGGGGACGCCCAGCTCCTCGGCGAACTCGCGCAGTGCCGCCGCGTGCGGGTCCTCATCGGGCTCGATCTCGCCCTTGGGGATGGTCCACGCGCCGGCGTCCTTGCGCGCCCAGAACGGGCCGCCCATGTGCCCGACGAGCACCTCGATCCCGGCGACCCCGTCGCGGAACAGCAGCAGGCCCGCACTCGTGCGCGGCATCGGTCAGCCCGCCAGTGCCGTCGTCAAGGCAGTCGTCCCGGCAGTCGTCCCGTCAGCCGTCTCGGCCGTCATCCCGGCAGCCGTCGCGGCCGTCGTCAAGGCAGTCGTCGCGGCAGTCGCCGAGGCCGTCGCGGCGGCCCTTGCCGGGGCCAATGTCGTCGCCGCAGTCCGCGTCATCGTCGGCTGCCGAGGCGTCAGATGGTCGCGGTGTCGATGACGAACCGGTAGCGCACGTCGCTGGCGACGACGCGGTCGTAGGCGTCGTCGACCTCGTCGGCCTTGATGGTCTCGATGACCGCGGCGATGCCGTGCTCGGCGCAGAAGTCGAGCATCTCCTGCGTCTCGGCGATGCCGCCGATGTTCGACCCCGCGAGCGAGCGGCGCGCGCCGACGAGCGCGAAGACGCCGAACTGCTGCGGCCGCTCGGGCAGCCCGACGAAGACGAAGGCGCCGTCGAGGCGGAGCAGCCCGAGGTAGTCGTCGAGGTCGAGGTCGGCCGAGACGGTCGACAGGATCAGGTCGAACGAGCGGCGCAGCTCACGGAAGGTCGCGCGGTCGGAGGTCGCGTAGTAGTGGTCCGCGCCGAGCCGGCGTCCGTCGGCCTCCTTCGACAGCGACTGGCTCAGGACGGTCACCTCGGCGCCCATGGCGTGCGCGATCTGCACGCCCAGGTGCCCCAGGCCGCCCATCCCGACGACGGCGACGCGCGAGCCGGGTCCGACGCCGTGGTGCCGCAGCGGCGAGTACGTCGTGATGCCCGCGCACAGCAGCGGCGCGGCGACGTCGAGCGCGAGGGCGTCGGGGATGCGCAGCGTGTACGCCTCGTCGACCACGATCTGCGTGCTGTACCCGCCGAGCGTGCGCTCGCCGTCGTAGAACTTGCCGTTGTACGTCGCGACCATGCCGCGCGCGCAGAACTGCTCCTCGCCCGCCAGGCAGTTCTCGCACTCGCGGCACGAGTCGACGAAGCAGCCGACCCCCACGCGGTCCCCGACCGCGAACTTGGTGACGGCCGACCCGACCTCGCTCACGACGCCCGCGATCTCGTGCCCGGGCACCATCGGGAACAGCCCGGCACCCCACTCGGCCCGCGCCTGGTGGATGTCCGAGTGGCAGATGCCCGCGTAGGCGATCTCGATGCGGACGTCGTGCTCGCGCAGGTCGCGACGCTCGATCGTGGTGCGCTCGAAGGCGGCGCCGGCGGTGGGGACGGACAGGGCGGGAACGACGACGGGCACAGCAGACCTCCGGGTAGGACAGGACCGGCGCGTGCTCAGCTCGACGTGAAGCCCGTCGCCTCGCCCAGTGTCGGTCCCCCGTCGCCGAGACGCCAAGCGCGCCAGCCGTCGATGAGGTTGTCCGAGCCGATCGCGGCAGCTGCGGCGTGGCTCGGGTCCGCGAAGACCTGGCCCGCGGCGAGCTGGATCAGGCCGTCGTTGCGGAGCATGGCCAGGACCCGCTGGTTGCGGCGCTCGCGGTACCAGACGAGCGTCGTCATGGCGCGGCGCTGCTTGGCGAGCGTGGCCAGCCGCGGGTGCGGGACGTCGACCAGGCCCGGCGTCGTGATGGCGGGGACGGCGGGCTTGGGCGGGTTCACGGGGGCGGCCGGGACCTGCGGCGCGAGCGCGCTCGGGCCGGCAGGTGCCGCGGCCTCGGCCCCGGCGGTCGGTGCGGCGGCAGCGGCGGGCACAGCGGACGCGACAGGCACGTCGGACGCTGCAGGCACGACAGGCGCAGCGGGCGCGACAGGCGCAGCAGACGCGGTCGGCGCGGCGGGCATCGCCGGCGCAGCCGACACCGGCGGCTCCGCAGGCCCGCCGACGACCGGCGCGCCGCCCGAGGGCAGGGACGTCGGAGCGGGTGCAGGGGCCGGGGGCACGACGGCGGTCGGCTGGGTGCTCGTCGTCCGCGGCGTGAGCGTGGTCGGGGCGGGCACGCGCGGCATGGGCGGGGGCGACGGGACCGCCCGCAGCTCGCCCGACGAGGGGTGGTCGGCCCAGGGCCGCGCCGGGTTGGGCGGCAGCGCGCGCCGCTCGGGCTCGTACGCCATCGCGGACGCGAACGTCGACTCGCTCGCCCGGACCAGGCGCAGCGCGGTCGGCTCGACGGCGCGCCGGCTGCCCTCGTGCTTCGCGAGCGGGGACACGTCGATGAGTCGGCGGTCGTCGGCGCCGCGCACCACGCCGACCTGCAGGATGTCCACGTGCCGACCCGGTCCGCGCAGGAAGCCGAGGGTGTCCGACGCCTCGGCGGCGACCTCCGAGCACAGCAGCACGAGCCGGACGCCCTCGCGGCGGCTGGTCTGCGCACCGAAGGCGACCTGCTCGCGGAATGCGGCGAACTCGACGCCGAACCGGCTCGGGTCCGCGTGGTAGGCGCGGGAGAGGTCGGTCGTCGTCATCCGCGCCGCGGCACCCGCGTGCCTCAGCGCGCTCACCACGGCGTCGTCGTCGATGACCTGGACGATCTCGACGACCACCGGGCGGCCCGTGGCATCGAGCGCGAGCAGCGCAGGCAGCTGCGCGTGCTCGGGCGCGCCGGTGCGGGAACGGACAGGGAACAGGGGCTCACCGGCGATCGCCGTGAGGTGGCCGGCCACGAGGGCCTCGCACTCCTGGACGAACGACCCGGCCAGCGGCTGCATCGGCTGGACGAGGCGTGGGCGCCCCTCGTCGAGCTCGAAGATGGGCATCCCGTCCCGGCCTTTCTGCGCTGGTCACGCGCGCGTCGATCGCCGTGCGGCTCGTCGTCACGAACCCGGCGCCCACACTCTGACACAGCCGACTGACGGAGTCAGCCCGCCAGACGGGTACCGCTGCACGGAGATTGCTCACACGTGCGTCACGCGCCCGACAGACCGGCCTCCACGCGGGCGACCTTCGCGTCGAGCTGACCCGTGAAACCGGGTCGGATGTCCGCCTTGAGGACCAGGCTGACCCGGTTGCCGTGCCGTCCGACGGCCTCGGTCGCGCGCTTGACGACGTCCATCACCTCGTCCCACTCACCCTCGATGGTGGTGAACATGGCGTCGGTGCGGTGCGGCAGCCCGGACTCCCGGACGATGCGCACGGCGTCGACGACGGCCTCGGTGACGGACTCGCCCGCACCGAGCGGGGCGACGGAGAAGGCGACGAGCATGGCGCCCACCCTGACGCGATCACCGCGCGATGTCCAGGTGCGTGTCAACGTTCTCGCCCCGACGAACGTGTTCGTGTCATGAGGAACTTCGCGCGCGCCGCCGCGCTGGTCACGATCGTCGCCGCGCTGCTCGCCGGGTGCGGGCGGACCGACCCGGCCGCTCGACCCGACGAGGACGGATCGCCCGCGGCCTCCGACTGGTCCACGGCGTCGTACTCCTACTCGCTCGACTCGCGGTGCGGCGAGCGCGCCTTCATGGGGGTCTACCGCGTCGTCGTCGAGCACGGGGCCGTCGTCTCCGCCGTGCCGGCGGACGCAACCCGAGAGCGGCCGGAGTCCGCCGAACAGCTCGCGACCTTCCCGACGATCGCGAACCTGATGGCCCGCGCGCAGGCCAGGGGCGCAGCCGCGCCGAGCGAGTACCACGTCGATCCGGAGACGGGCGTGCCCACGTGGATCTCGTTCGAGGGCGACCCGAACGCGATCGACGACGAGGAGTGCTACCGGATCACCGACTACGAGAGCGCTGCGCACGAGGGCTGAGCCGCGTGTCGGACCCCTGGGGTAGAACGGGGGGATGAGCGAACGCACCCGCTGGTCCGACGTCACCGCCGCGGCACCCGAGCTCGCGACCGCGGTCGCCGCCCTCTTCGGCTCGGGCACCAACAAGACGATGGCGACGCTGCGCGCCGACGGCTCCCCGCGCATCAGCGGCACGGAGCTCGAGATCGGCGACGACGTGACGCTCGGCATGATGCCGGACTCGCGCAAGCTCGCCGACGTGCTGCGCGACCCGCGGGTGGCGATCCACTCCCCCACCCTCGAGCCACCCAAGGACCCGCAGGCCTGGGTGGGCGAGGCCAAGCTCGCGGGTCAGCTCGTGCGCATCGACC
Source organism: Brevundimonas sp. (assembly GCA_039207135.1). Taxonomy (GTDB): domain Bacteria; phylum Actinomycetota; class Actinomycetes; order Actinomycetales; family Cellulomonadaceae; genus Cellulomonas. The sequence continues at coordinate 4,784 of JBCECL010000002.1, read as the reverse complement.
AGCCCGAGGGCGGGTTGCCCGGGGCCTACTTCGCCCTGGACGTCGCGGAGGTCGTGCTGACGAAGGTCGACGGCGACCGGCTGATCGTCGAGTCGTGGCACCCCGGTCGCGGGGTCGAGCGGATCTCTCGGACCTGATCGACCCGGGACCCCGTGCCGATCGGGATCGCCAGTCAGGGGCGAGGGATGCGGCTGGCCAGGAGCTCGGCGAGGTGGATGCCCTCCGCGCCGGCGAGCTGCTCGCCCTGCGTCCGGCACGAGAAACCGTCCGCGAGGTAGATGTCGCCGGGTTCGGCGGCTCGGAGCGCCGGGAGCAACGAGGCCTCCGCGACGGCCACCGAGACGTCGTAGTGCCCCTTCTCCATGCCGAAGTTGCCCGCCAGACCGCAGCAGCCCGCGAGCGCGGAGAAGCTCGCACCCGCGTCGGTCAGCAGCGCGCGGTCGGCGTTCCAGGTCATCACCGAGTAGTGGTGGCAGTGCGGCTGGACCACGGCGGTCACGTCGGACAGGTCCGGCACCTGCCAGCGGTCGCCCGGGCCGACGGGGGCCGGCGCGGTGAGCAGCTCCGCGAGCGTGCGGGTCGCGCGCGCGACGGCCGCCGCGCGCGGGTCGTCGGGCAGCAGGTCCAGCAGGTCGGAGCGCAGCACCGCGGTGCACGACGGCTCGAGGCCGACGATCGGGATGCCGTTGACCGCGAACGGGCCGAGCACCTCGAGCAGGTGCGTGAGCTGCGCGCGCGCCCCGTCGAGCTGGCCCGTGCTGATCCAGGTCAGGCCGCAGCAGGCCTGGTGGTCGGGCACGAGCACCTCGTAGCCCGCGTCGCGGAGCACGGTCACCGCGGCCTGCGCGACGGACGGCGAGAGCGCGTCGGAGAACGAGTCGGTCCACAGCAGCACGGGCGGCCGGGTCGGCGTCGAACCCGTGCTCGCGCGACCGGTCACGGTCACCTCGCCCGCACCCGCGCCGCGCACCCACGCCCGGAACGGCTCGGGAGCGAACCGCACCATCTGCCGCCGCGTGTCCATGCCGCCACCCGCGAGCACGGCCTTGGCGACGGGCCGGATGCCGAGGACGGCGTTCGTCAGCTTGGCGAGCAGCCGCGACGAGGTGACCAGCCGGGCCCAGCGCGGCAGCCAGCCCAGCGCGTAGTGCGACACCGGCCGGAGCCGGCCCTTGTAGGTGCGGTGCAGCACCTCGGACTTGTACTGCGCCATGTCGACGCCCGCCGGGCAGTCCGACGAGCACGCCTTGCACGACAGGCACAGGTCCAGGGCCTCGTGCACCTCGGGCGAGGACCAGCCGCGCGAGACGAGCGAGCCGTTCGCCATCTCCTGCAGCACGCGGGCGCGCCCGCGGGTGGAGTCTTTCTCGTCGCGCGTGGCCAGGTACGACGGGCACATGAAGCTGCCCGCCGCGGTGTTGTCGGCGCGGCACTTGCCGACGCCCACGCAGCGGTGCACGGCCGTGGTCAGGTCCCCCGCGTCGTGCCCGAAGGAGAAGCCCGTGGTCGCGAGCAGCGGCCGCGCAGCCGGGCGGCGCAGGTCGGCGTCGAGCGCGGCCGGCCGCACGAGCACGCCGGGGTTGAGCAGGTCGCGCGGATCGAGCAGCGCCTTGAACTGCTCGAACAGCGAGATCGCGCGCTGCGAGTACATCACCGGGAGCAGCTCCGAGCGCGCGCGGCCGTCGCCGTGCTCACCCGACATCGAGCCGCCGTGCGAGGCGACGAGGTGCGCCGCGTCGGTCATGAACGCGCGCAGCGGGTCGCCCGAGCGCTCCATCGGGATGTCGAGCCGCAGGTGCACGCACCCGTCGCCGAAGTGCCCGTAAGCCAGACCGTCGACCTGGTGGGAGGCCATGAGGGCCTCGAGCTCGCGCAGGTAGGCACCGAGCTGCGCCGGGGGCACGGCCGAGTCCTCGAAGCCGGGCCACGCCTGGGCACCGGCCGGCGTCCGGCCGCCGAGCCCGGCGCCGTCCTCGCGGATCCGCCACATGGCCGTCGCCTCGCGCCCGGGCGGGAAGACCGCGACCGCGTCGGTCCCGGCGTCGGCCGCCAGCAGCCGCGCGGACGCCATCGCCTCGTCGAGCGACGCCCCGCCGACCTCCACCATGAGCCAGCCGGCACCCGGTGGGAGGTCGGGCACCGCCGACGCGCCCCGCACGCGGCGCACCACGTCGACCAGGCGCGAGTCCATCCCCTCGATCGCGAGCGGCGCGTGTGCGAGCAGCGCGGGCACCGCGTCGGCGGCCGCGGGCATGTCCGGGTAGCCGAGGACGACGAGCACGGGAGCCGCCGCGATCGGGACGAGCCGCACGGTCGCCGCCAGGAGGGTCCCGACGGTGCCCTCGGTCCCGACGAGCGCCTTGGCGAGATCCGTCCCGCGCTCGGGGAGCAGGTGCTCGAGCGAGTACCCCGAGACCTGGCGGCCGAACCGGCCGAGCTCCGTACGGATCACGTCGAGGTTGCCGCGCACGAGCTCGGCGAGGCCGGGCACGGGCTCCAGCGAGCCCGCCCCCGCGGTGAATCGGCGGCCCGTGCCGTCGACCACGTCGAGCGCGAGCACGTTGTCGGCCGTGCGCCCGTACGCGACCGCTCGCGGCCCGCACGCGTTGTTGCCGATCATCCCGCCGAGCGTCGCGCGCGCCTGCGTGGACGGGTCCGGGCCGAACCGGAGCCCGTGCGGAGCGGCGGCCTTCTGGAGCGACGCCATGACGACGCCCGGCTCGATGCGGGCCGTTCGCGCCTCCGGGTCGATCTCGAGGATGCGGTTCACGTGCCGCGAGAAGTCCAGGACGACGCCCGTGCCCACGGCGTTGCCGGCCACCGAGGTGCCACCGCCGCGCGACGTGATCGGGACGCCCGCGTCGCGGGCGACCGCGAGCGCCGCGAGCACGTCGTCGGGGTCCTGCGGGAACACGACGACCTGCGGGACCACGCGGTAGTTCGACGCGTCCGTGGAGTACTCGGCGCGCCGCCGGGACGAGTCGTCGACCGCACCGCGAACGGACGCCCGCAGCGCGGCCACGACGTCGGTACGAGTTGCTCGGTCGTCGGTCACGGCAGCCACGGGTGCATCTTCGCACCGCACACGCGCGCGACAGCCGTCGCGTCCATGCGGCCGCCCGCAGGGGCAAAGCACGGACGGGCGGCTCCGCAGTGACCCGCCCGTCCGTGGTCGCGGTCAGGAGCCGGCGATGTTGACCAGCCAGCTGACGCCGAACCGGTCCACCAGCATCCCGAACGTGTCTCCCCACGACGCGACGCCGAGGGGCATCGTGATCGTTGCTCCCTCGGCCAGACCGTCCCAGTAGGACTTCAGCTCGGCGGCTTCCGCCGTGCTGCCGCTGAGCGAGACGGAGATCGCGCTGCCCGGAGAATAGTCCATCGAGTTGGGCGTGTCCGAGGCCATGAGCACGAGTCCTCCGGGAGCCGTCAGCTGCCCGTGCATGACCTTGTCGACCTCGGCGGGGTCCTCGCTCGCGTGGAACTCGCCGAACGTGCTGATCGTGAGCTCGCCGCCGAACACCGACGCGTAGAACTCGAGCGCGGCGCGGGCGTTGTCCCGGAAGCCCAGGTACGGGTTGAGCGTGCTCATGTCACACCACCTCCAGGGTGATCTCGGTGCCCGTGAGCGCCTTGCTCACGGGACAGGTGGCCTTGGCGTCGGCGGCCGCCTGACGGAACCCGTCGGCGTCGAGGCCCTCGACCTCGCCGCTGACCTTGAGCGCGATCCCCGAGATGCGGAAGCCCCCCGCGGGGTCGGGGCGCAGCGTCACGTCGGCCGTGACGTCGAGCGAGACGGGCGTGCCACCGGCCTCGGCGACGACCGCCGAGAGCTGCATGGCGAAGCACGACGAGTGGGCGGCGGCGATGAGCTCCTCGGGGCTCGTGGTGCCCCCGGCGTCGTCAGCGGCCCTCTTGGGGAACGACACGTCGAACGTGCCGACGCCTGAGCTCGTGAGCGCGGTCTTTCCGGCGCCGTCGGCGAGAGTGCCCTTCCAGGCGGTGTGCGCGGAACGCGTGGGCATGTGAACTCCTTGGTACGGGTCGGTCGTCGGTCGACGACGAACCCACGCTAGGAGCACCCACCCGCGCGCGCGAGGTCAGGCCGCGTACTCCCAGTGCCAGGCCTCGGGCTTGCTGCCGCCGGCGTGCGCCCAGGCGGGGTGGTGCCAGCCGAACTCGGCGGCGTGGGCGACCATCCACTTGTGCTGGCGGGAGCCGAACGTCTGGATGCCACCGGCGAAGTCGACCGCGACTCCCGTGCCGTGGTTCGACGTGCCCGGCACCGCGCACAGCGAGCCCTTGCGTGCCCGGCACGAGACCTGGCCGGCGTAGGAGCGGTAGGAGTCGGTGAGCTTGATGTGGGTGCCGAACTCGGCCTTGTACGCCTTGTCGAGCTGCTCGAGCGCGTCGGCGGCGTCGCACCGCAGCAGCGCGTCGGAGTCGAAAGGCGGGCTGCACAGCGCGCTCGCGGGGATCCGGCCGTTGGCGTAGCCCTGGAGCGACTTCTCCCACGCGGCGCGCTTCGCCGCGGCGGCGTCGGCCGCGTCCTGGCGCGCCTGCGCGGTGTCCTCGACCGAGCCCGCGAGCTCGACGATGGTGTCGAGCGCTGCGCGCAGCTCGGCCGTCGTGCGGTCCTCGGGGCCCGTGACCTCCGGGACGACGAGCTCGTCGACGGTGTGCGGAGCCTGCTCGGCCTCGGCCGCCGCCACGAGCGGCGCGAGCACGTCGGGGGTCTCCCCGGCCGACGTCAGGGGACCTTCGACGGCCGGCGCGCTCGGGGC
>JBCECL010000001.1:129982-134372 GCA_039207135.1 Brevundimonas sp. | reverse complement strand
TCACCGTCATGGGTCACGTCGACCACGGAAAGACCAAGCTCCTCGACGCCATCCGTTCCACGGACGTCGTCGCGGGCGAGGCCGGTGGCATCACCCAGCACATCGGTGCCTACCAGGTCACCAAGACGCACGAGGGCATCGACCGCGCGATCACGTTCATCGACACCCCGGGTCACGAGGCGTTCACCGCCATGCGTGCCCGTGGTGCGCAGGTCACCGACATCGCGATCCTCGTGGTCGCGGCCGACGACGGCGTGATGCCGCAGACCATCGAGGCGCTCAACCACGCCCAGGCGGCCGGCGTCCCGATCGTCGTCGCGGTGAACAAGGTGGACAAGGAGGGGTCGAACCCCGCCAAGATCCGCCAGCAGCTCACCGAGTACAACCTCGTGGCCGAGGAGTACGGCGGCGACACGATGTTCGTCGACGTCTCCGCGAAGCAGAACCTGGGCATCGACCAGCTGCTCGAGGCCGTCCTCCTGACCGCCGACGCGGCGCTCGACCTGCGGGCCAACCCCGACAAGGACGCGCGTGGCGTGGCGATCGAGGCGAACCTCGACAAGGGCCGCGGTGCTGTCGCGACCGTCCTGGTCCAGTCCGGGACGCTGCGCGTCGGCGACGCGATCGTCGCGGGCACGGCCTACGGCCGCGTGCGTGCGATGTTCGACGAGCACGGCGAGACGCTCACCGAGGCGGGCCCGTCCCGTCCGGTGCAGGTGCTCGGCCTCGCGTCGGTGCCCAGCGCCGGTGACACGCTGCTGGTCGCTCCCGAGGAGCGCACCGCGCGGCAGATCGCCGAGAAGCGCGAGGCCGCCGAGCGTGCCGCCCTCCTGGCCAAGCGTCGCAAGCGCGTCAGCCTCGAGGACTTCACGCAGGCGCTCGCGCTGGGCAAGGTCGAGACCCTCAACCTGGTCCTCAAGGGCGACGTGTCGGGTGCCGTCGAGGCGCTCGAGGACGCGCTGCTCAAGATCGACGTGGGCGAGGAGGTCGACCTGCGTGTCATCCACCGCGGTGTGGGTGCCATCACGCAGAACGACGTCAACCTCGCGACCGTCGACTCGGCGATCATCATCGGCTTCAACGTCAAGTACGCCGAGCGCGTCGAGGCCCTGGCCGACCGTGAGGGCGTCGACGTGCGCTTCTACTCGGTCATCTACCAGGCGATCGACGACGTCGAGGCTGCTCTCAAGGGCATGCTCAAGCCGGAGTACGAGGAGGCCCAGCTGGGCACCGCGGAGATCCGCGAGATCTTCCGGTCCTCGAAGTTCGGCAACATCGCCGGCTCGATCGTCCGTTCGGGCGAGATCCGTCGCAACACCAAGGCCCGCGTCCTGCGCGGCGGCAAGGTCATCGGGGACAACCTGACGATCGAGTCGCTCAAGCGCTTCAAGGACGACGCGACCGAGGTCCGCGAGGGCTACGAGTGCGGTATCGGGCTCGGGTCGTTCAACGACCTGCAGCCTGAGGACATCATCGAGACCTGGGAGATGCGCGAGAAGCCTCGCGCCTGATCCCAGGTGATCTGATCGACCGCGGGGCGGGCGAGGCATCGTCCTCGCTCGCCCCGCGCCGTTCGCTGCGGCACCGTGCGGCACCTCCTCGGTGCCCGACCAGAAAGGGCCTTCCATGGCTGACACCGGCCGCGCTCGCAAGCTCTCCGAGCGCATCCAGCAGGTGGTCGCGCAGATGCTCGACACCCGCATCAAGGACCCGCGTCTCGGGTTCGTCACGGTCACCGACGTGCGCGTCACGGGTGACCTCCAGCACGCCGACATCTTCTACACGGTGTTCGGCGACGACACCGCGCGCACCGAGTCCGCCGCGGCGCTCGAGTCCGCGAAGGGCATCATCCGCTCCGAGGTCGGCAAGCAGACCGGCATCCGGCTGACGCCCACGCTCGCCTTCCACCTCGACGCGATCCCCGACACGGCCGCGCACCTCGACGCAGCGCTCCTCGAGGCCGCCCGTCGTGACAAGGAGGTGGCCGCTCTGGCCGCAGGGGCCGCCTTCGCGGGCGACGCCGACCCGTACAAGCACGCGGACGACGAGGACGACGAGGCCGACGAGGCCTGACCGGCCTCGCTGCACACTCAGCGACCATCGACGAAGGGATGGTTGCAGCACAGGCGCTCTTGAGCGGCGCGCTGGCTGCAACCATCCCTTCGTCGATTGCTGGTCAGCCCGTGGGGGACTGCGCGTCAGCCCGTGGGGGACTGCGCGCGGCCCGTCAGGCGGGGCATCGCGAGCGTGACGAGCGCGCCGACGCCCACGATGGCGGCTCCGACGAGGGCAGCGGGTGCCAGGCCGTCGGAGTAGCCCTCGGGCGTGAGGGTCCCTCCCGCGGCGGTGAAGACCGCCACGAGCACGGCGACCCCGACCGCGCCGCCGACCTCGCGGATGGTCGCGTTGACCGAGCTCGCGGTGCCGTGGTCGTCGGGCACCATGTCCGCCAGCACGGCGGTGGCCGACGGGGCGAACGTCAGACCCATGCCGATGCCGGCCAGGGCCAGCCCCGGGACGATCTCGGCGTACGTGCCGACGCCCGACGAGACAGCCAGCCCCTGCCAGGCGAGCCCAGCGGCCTGCAGCGCGAGCCCCGAGGCCAGGAGCGGCCGGACCCCGAGGCGGGACGTGAGCATGCCCGCGATCGGCGCGACGATCATCGGCGCCGCGGTCCACGGCAGGGTGCGCAGACCGGCCTGCAGCGGGCTGTAGCCGAGCGCGACCTGGAGGTACTGCGAGAGCACGAAGACGGTGCCGAACACCCCGACGGAGAACGCGAAGGCGCTCGCGTTCGCCACGGAGAACGACCGGACCCGGAACAGACGCAGCGGCACGAGCGGGTGGTCGGTGCGCGACTCGCGCAGGACGAACGCGGCGAGCAGCGCGGCGCCGAGCACGAGCCCGCCGAGCACGCGGGTCGAGGTCCAGCCGTCGTCGTTCCCGCGGATGACCGACCAGACGATGGCGAGCACGCCGAGGCCGGCGAGCGCGAGTCCGGGCAGGTCGAGGCGCTGCTTGCGCCCGTACGACTCGGGCAGCGCGTACCGGACGAGCGGGATCGCGACGATCGCGACCGGCACGTTGAGCCAGAAGATGGCCTCCCACGAGATGCCCTGCACGACAGCCCCACCGATCACGGGTCCGAGCGCGACGCCGAGTCCCGAGACGCCGCCCCAGACCCCGATCGCCATGGCCCGGCGAGCCGGCGGGACGGCGGCGGCGAGCAAGGTCAGCGACAGCGGCATGATCGCGGCCGCGCCGGCTCCCTGAACGGCGCGGGCGGCGATGAGCGCTCCCGCGCTCGTCGAGAGGGCCGACGCGATCGAGGCGAGCGCGAAGAGCGTGATGCCGCCGACGAAGACCCGGCGGCGACCCCAGCGGTCGCCCAGCGTGGAGGCCGCGATCATGAGCGACGCGAAGCTGAGCGTGTAGGCGTTCACCATCCACTGGAGCTGCTCGAGCGACGCGGAGAGCTCGGTGTGCAGGACGGGCAGTGCGGTGGTCATCACGAGGTTGTCGAGGGTCGCCATGAACATCGGCAGCGAGGCGGCGACGAGCGCGACGGCGGTCCCGACCTTGCGCGGCGACGTTCCCGAGGTGCGGCGCGGGGCGGCTGGTCGGGCCGCGCGCGGAGCTTGCGAGGTGACGGTCACGGGGTGCTCCAGGCTTGTTGGCATTGAGTGATTACTAACAAGAGCGACCGTAGGCATCGGCTGATAACCTTGTCAACATGTCCGCTTCATCGAGTCCTGGCGAGCTCGGCAACGACGCCCCGATCGCCCTCGCGACGACCACCCGCATGACCGGCGCAGCGCGTCGCGACCAGATCCTGGCCGCGGCCCGCCGCGTGTTCGCGGAGGGCGGCTATGCCGCCAGCACCGACGAGGTCGCGCGCGCCGCCGGCGTGTCGCAGCCGTACGTCGTGCGTCTGTTCGGCTCCAAGCGCGAGCTGTTCCTGGCCGCGTACCAGCAGGCCACCTCGGAGATCGTCGCCGCGCTGTCCTCGGTCGAGCCGGGTCCCGACGCCGGCGAGGCGATGGGCGACGCCTACGTCGCGCTCCTCGCCGACCGTGACCTGCTGCGCCTCGTGATGCACGGCTTCATCGCGGGCACGGATCCCGAGGTCGGTCGAGAGGCGCGGCACTGCCTGGGCGAGGCGTTCCGCCTGTTCCTCGACCGCACGGGTGCCGACCCCGAGACCGCGCGCACGTTCGTGGCGACCGGCATGCTCATCAACGTGCTCATGGCCACGGACGCGCTGGCGCACCAGGGCGAGGACGCCGGTCTGGATGCGCTCGTGAAGTGTGTCGTCGACTCGGTGCAGGGGCGTCAGAGCGCATGACAGAGCTCGGTCGGCACGAGGCGAGCCCGAACGAAGCGAGCACGA
>JBCECL010000001.1:95029-129882 GCA_039207135.1 Brevundimonas sp. | reverse complement strand
AGGCGGCTCACCGTCGTCGGCCGACCGCTCCCGACGGGCTCGTCGTGGTCGACAAGCCGCAGGACTGGACCAGCCACGACGTGGTCGCGCGGATGCGTCGCCTCGCCGGCACCCGCAAGGTGGGTCACGCGGGCACGCTCGACCCGATGGCGACGGGCGTCCTCGTGATCGGCATCGGGCGGGCGACGCGCCTGCTCACCTACGTGGTGGGCGCCGACAAGGAGTACCTCGCCACGATCCGGCTCGGGGTCACGACGAACACCGAGGACGCCGAGGGCGAGGTGCTCACCGTCGCCTCCGCGGCGGGGGTCACGCGCGACGACGTGGTCGCGGCGTCGCGCCCGCTCACGGGCACGATCTCGCAGGTGCCGTCCGCGGTGTCGGCCATCAAGGTCGACGGCCAGCGTGCGTACGCCCGCGTCCGGGCGGGGGAGCAGGTCGAGCTCGCCGCGCGCGAGGTCACGATCTCCGTCCTCGAGGTGGGCGAGGTGCGACGGGCCGACGTCGACGGCACGCCCGTCCTGGACGTCGACGTGCGCGTCGTGTGTTCGTCGGGCACCTACGTGCGCGCGATCGCGCGCGACCTCGGCGATGCCCTCGGCGTGGGCGGGCACCTCACGGCGCTGCGTCGCACGCGGGTCGGTGGCTACGGCATCGAGAAGGCGAGCACCCTCGAGGAGCTCGCCGCGACGCCCGACGACGTGCCGCTCACCGTCCTGTCGCTCGCCGATGCCGCGCGCGCGACGTTCCCGGTGCGCGAGCTCACCGAGCCCGAGGCTCGCGCCCTGTCCTACGGCCAGGCGATCTCCGCGGACGACGTGGTGACGACGACGGCCGCGATCGGGCCTGACGGCACGCTCGTCGCGCTCGTCGAGGCGCACGGTCCGAAGGCCAAGCCGGCACTCGTCTTCGCGCCGGCCTGATTCGGGCGTCAGTCCTCGATCGTGCAGTCGAGGCGCAGGCGGTGCGTGCCGTCGTCGTCGACCCACAGGGCGCCCGAGCCGGTGATGCCGGCGAGCCCGCCGGTGCCGCTGCCGGGGACGAGCGCGAAGTAGTCGTCGAAGCGGTCCGTGCCGTGCGTGGAGGCGGCGTGCGTGAACGCGAACGTGCCGGAGCGCCCGCCGACCGTTCCCTCGAACGACTCGATGGCGACGTAGGTGCCCTGGCCGCGGCCCGGGTCGAACGCCGAGGTGAACAGGGTCGCCGAGCGGCCGACGACGTCGCCGGCGAAGCGCTTCTCGAACGTCGCGGCTCCGACGCTCACGCCGGTCACGACCGGGTCGGCGGGCGTGACGTCCGCCGGGGTGAACTGGGTGGTGGTGAACGTCGCTTCCAGGTGCATGCCTGGACGCTAGCCGTGCCCACCGACACGACCCGCCGACGAGCTAGGAGTCGATGTCCGCCAGAGGCCAGCCCGCCGCCGCGAGCACCGCGCTGACCCGCGCCACGTCGGCGGGGATCGCCTCTTGCTCGAGCAGCTCCTCGATCTCGCGGGCGACGGCCTCGTGCGTCGCGCCGCCGCCCGGGTGCGCGAGCACGATGCGGTCGGCGACGTCGATCACCTCGTCGTGCGTCAGCGTGCGCTTGAGCAGTGCGAGCACCGCCACGTAGTCGTGCTCCGGGACGCCGCTCGGGTAGCCCGCACGCAGCCAGTCGGCGACGCGCCTGATCGCGCCCTCGCGCGGCATCAGGAGCTCCCCACCACGAGCTTGGCGACGCCGGCGACGACCGCCGCGGCGCACACGGCGAAGCAGAGCACGCCGACCACACGCCGCCACCACGCGAGACGCACGACGCCGGCGGCCGAGCCGGAGGCTCCGCGGCCGGCCGGCGCGAGGACGCGGACGCCCAGTGCGAAGACCGCGGGGACTCCCGCCCCGAACACGAGGCTGAGCACGAGCACGCGGGTGAGCGCCTCGACGTCGACGTACTGACTCATCGCCACCTCTCAGGCGGTCGGGACGGAGGCCGGCTGCTCGGGCACGGTCCAGTCGTCGTTGACGTTCGTGTGGTCGACTGCGGTGCGCCGCGCCGCCAGCCAGAGGCTCGCGCTGGCCGCCACCAGCAGCACGAGCACGACGATCGTGCCGAGCGGACCGTCGATCGTCTGCTGGATCCCCTCGGCAGCGGCGCCGACGAGCCCCGCTGCGGGCAGGGTGATGAGCCACGCGACGACCATCCGCCGGGCCACGCCCCAGCGCACCTGGGTGCGACGGCCCACACCGGAACCGAGGATCGAGCCGCTCGCGACGTGCGTGGTCGACAGCGGGTAGCCGAAGTGGCTCGAGACCAGGATGACCGCGGCCGACGAGGTCTCGGCGGCGAGGCCCTGCGGTGCCTCGATGTCCACCAGGCCCTTCCCGAGCGTGCGGATCACCCGCCAGCCGCCCAGGTAGGTCCCCAGCCCGATCGCACCCGCGCAGGCGACGATGACCCAGGTCGGGACCTCGGCGTCGGCGGGGAGCTCGCCGCCCGCGATGAGCGCGAGCAGGATGATCCCCATCGTCTTCTGGGCGTCGTTGGTGCCGTGCGCGAGCGAGACCAGCGATGCCGACCCGATCTGCCCCCACCGGAACTCGCGCGTGGTGTCCTCGCGGGCCACCGAGCGCGTGATGCGGTAGACGAGCCACGTGCCGGCCAGCGCGATGCAGCCGGCCGCGACGGGCGCGATGACCGCCGGGATGATCACCTTCGACAGCAGCCCGGACCAGATGACCCCGTCGATACCCGCCGCGACCACGACCGAGCCGACCAGGCCGCCGATGATCGCGTGCGACGAGGACGACGGCAGCCCGAAGTACCAGGTCACGAGGTTCCACAGGATGCCGCCGCACAGCCCGGCGAACACGACCGACAGCGTCACGGCGTCCTGCTCAACGATGCCCTTGGCGATCGTCGCGGCGACCGCGAGCGACAGGAACGCGCCGACGACGTTGAGGACGGCCGACAGGAGCACGGCGACCTTGGGCCGCAGCGCCTTGGTGGCGATGGAGGTGGCCATCGCGTTCGCGGTGTCGTGGAAGCCGTTGGTGAAGTCGAAGGCGAGCGCGGTCACCACCACGAGCACGAGCAGAGCCATACCGTCCACACCTGAGACGATCCGGCGGGCCGCCGCGCGGGACAAGGGGGAGCGACCGTTGTTCACGCAGCGTTCGGCCGGTCGCCACCTGCGCCGACGAGGCCCGGATGGCCGTGCGGCGACGGCTCGGTTGCGTGCGACGGCCCCACAGATGGCAGGCTTGCCCGTCAGGCGCCCTCGGGCGGACCCGTGGACCGGACAGGCCGGCCAGCAGCGGACAAGGAGCAGGCGTGCACCTGTGGCGTGATCTCGCCGACGTTCCCGACGGCTTCGGCCCATCGGTCGTCACGATCGGCAACTTCGACGGCGTGCACCGTGGCCACGCCGGAGTGCTGCAACGCATGTGCCTCGACGCCGCGGCCGTCGGTGCGAGCGCGGTCGCCGTGACGTTCACCCCGCACCCGCTGCTCGTGCACCGGCCGGAGACCGCCCCGCCGTTGCTCACCGGCGACACGGACAGGCTCGAGCTGCTCGAGGCCACCGGCCTGGACGCGATCCTGCTGCTGCCGTACTCGCTGGAGTTCGCGCGGCAGAGCCCCGAGGAGTTCGTGCGGCGCTACCTCGTCGAGGGGCTCGGCGCGCGGGTCGTCGTCGTCGGGCGCGACGTGCGGTTCGGCTGGGAGAACGCGGGCGACCTCGGCACCATGATCGAGCTGGGACGGGCGTACGGCTTCTCGGTCGAGGTCATCGAGGACGTCGTGCCCGCGGAGTCGGCCGACCCGGGCAGTCCCGAGGACCAGGCTGCGGACCCGCTGCGCAGGCGCTGGTCGTCGACCTGGGTGCGCGAGCTGTTGGAGGCCGGCGACGTCGTCCAGGCCGCACGCGTGCTCGGGCGCCCGCACCGGCTGCGGGGCGAGGTGGTGCACGGCGACGCCCGCGGACGCGAGCTGGGCTTCCCGACGGCCAACCTGGGTCCCGACGCGGAGGGCATGGTGCCGGCCGACGGCGTGTACGCGGGCTGGCTGCGCAGGGCCGACGGCACGGTGCTTCCCGCGGCGGTCTCGATCGGCACGAACCCGACGTTCGACGGCGTCGCGCGCCGCGTCGAGGCCTACGTCCTGGACCGCACCGACCTGGACCTGTACGGCGAGCAGGTGGTGCTCGAGCTGGTCGAGCGCCTGCGCCCGACGCTCCGCTTCGACGGCATCGAGCCGCTCGTGACGCAGATGCACGCCGACGTCGACCGCGTGCGCGAGGTCCTGGCCCCCGCGACCGAGGGCTGAGGCCGCGCCGTCACGCGGTCGAACGGTCGCGTGCGGACTCGACCGGCAGGAGCAGGGCGCCGACGAGGAAGCACACCGCGCCCACGAAGGTGCCCAGGTTGACCATCGCGAGGTTGGCGATCTCGCCGTTCGAGCGCAGGTACCGCGACGCGACGGCCGAGACGCCGAACGCGATCGACCCGAGCATGTTGAGCCCGGCGATGCGCCAGCCGACGGACCCGTCCGGGCGGGGCAGGACCCCTCGGTTGACCTCCGCGTAGGCGAGCCAGCTCGCGACGAGGAAGCAGACCGACCCGGCGACGTCGGGGGCCCACACGAGGCGACGGGCCTCCTGCGTCGTCAGGTCGCTCTGCGTCGCCGCGTAGGTGCTGACGTTGAACAGCACGGTCCCGACGAGCTGCACGAGCACCGCCCAGAAGTCGATGCGACGCGGCTTCCAGCCCACGAGCGATCGGAGACGACCCGGTCGGGCGGAGCCGTCGACGACGCCACCGGGGGCGCGCAGCGTCTCGTGCAGCTGCAGGTAGGCCGCCGAGGTGAAGAACAGCGAGCCGACGAAGAACGTGCGCGAGACGACGTCGGGCGCGAACGTGTCGAAGTACGCGGGCACGGAACCGAGCGCGAAGCAGATCGAGCCGATCGCGAACAGCCCGCCGATCCACCAGCTCATGGCGCTCGCGCGGCCGCCCGCCGGCCGTTCGTCGGTCGGGCGCAGACCCAGCCGCTTGCGATGGCGCCGGGAGCTCCACTCGACCTCGGTGCCGTCCGGCCGCTCGAGCACGGCGTGCGTCACGAACCCCGCCGGCCCGCGCGTGCTGACGACGCGCCAGTCCGACGGGACGTGCGGGACGCGCGCGTTCACCTCCCGAGGCCGGTGCGCGCCTTGCTCTTGGCGGCGGCGTGCGCGGGCGAGGTCCAGACGTCGGGCTTGGCGGGCGGCCGCTGCACGGGCTGCTCGGCGACGAGGGCGTCCCACGCGGCGAACAGGTCGCGCAGCAGCATCTCGATCATCAGGTGGCTGAGGTCGAGCCGGACGACGACGCGCAGCAGGTGCACGTCCTGCGCATCCGGCGGCAGGGAGTACGCGGGCACGATCCAGCCGTCCTCCCGGAGCCGCGCCGACAGGTGGTAGACGTCGAAGCCGGGATCGCCCTTGATGCAGAAGGTCACGACGGGCTCCGCCAGCCCGGGGTTGAGGATCGTGAACTTCCCGCTCGCCTCGAGGCTCTCGTTCAAGAACCGCGCGTTGGCCAGCATCGTCTCGACGATCGAGGTGTAGCCACTGCGGCCCAGGCGGATGAAGTTGTACATCTGCGCCTGCACCATCGCCGAGCCGCGGGAGAAGTTGAACGTGTACGTGGGCTGTGCCCCGCCCAGGTAGTTGACGCTGAACACGAGGTCCTCGGGCAGCTTCGAGGAGTCGCGGAAGATCAACCAGCCCACGCCCGGGTACACGAGCCCGTACTTGTGGCCCGAGACGTTGATCGACGCGACCTGCTCGAGCCGGAAGTCCCACTTGAGCTCGGGCTCGCTGAACGGCGCGATGAACGCCCCGCTGGCCCCGTCGACGTGCAGCGGGATGTCCCAGCCGCGCTCGGCCTTGATCCGCACGAGCAGGTCGTTGATCTCCTCGATCGGGTCGGCCTCGCCGATGTGGGTCGTGCCCAGCACGGCTCCGACGGCGATGGTGTTCTCGTCGATCTGCTCCTCGACGTCGGCAGCACTGAGCACGTACCGGTCCGGCTTCATCGGGATCTTGCGCATCTCGACGTCGAAGTAGTTGGCGAACTTGTCCCACACGACGTGCGTCTCCGCGCCGAACACGACGTTGGGCCGGTCGGTCGGCAGGCCCGCGGCCGCGCGACGGTCGCGCCACGCGCGCTTGTGCGCGAGGAGCCCGAGCATGATCGCCTCGGACGAGCCGATCGTCGCGACGCCGACCACCTTGGCGGAGTCCGGGGCGTTGAAGAGGTCGCCGAGCATGTGCACGCACGCTTCTTCGACGAGCGACGCCGCCGGGTACTCCTCGTGGTCGATGTGGTTCTTGCGGATCGTGTCGTGGATCAGCGTCTCGGCCTGGGGCTCCATCCAGGTGGTCACGAACGACGCGAGGTTGAGCGTCTCGCGCCCGTCGAGCATGAGACCGGTGTGCAGCAGCTCGTACGCCTCGTCCGGCTCGAGGCCGTTGGCCGGGAAGGTGCCGCGGTCCAGGTGCTCGCGGAAGCTGGCTCGGCCGTGGATGGGGCCGTAGGGGTCGGACGTCTCGGTCACGCGCGCTCCTCGGGTCGATTCGTCCGGAGCCGTGGCTGACTGCCGTCCCCGGCGAGCACCTGCGAACCGACCGTAGCGCGGTATGTGGTGATATGTCTCACTCTCCGTAGCCCGATGCGCGCGCTCGCCCGAGACCGACGCAGCGGGTGAAGTCGGGCGTGCCCGGGTATCACCCGCCACGCGCACGACCTCCTCAGCGGCATCGTCCCGCCGCCCCCAGGGAGTCCCCGTGTCCACGTTCGCCTTCCTCGTCCATCCTCGCGCCGACGTCTCGCGCGACCTGGCGCGGGTGTGGCCGCCGTTGCGCGCCGTGCCGTCGGGGGTGCTCGAGTGGGGGCTGCGCCGGCTGCCGGTGCCGCCGCTCGCGCTCGGGACGGTCACGCGCCGCGACACCGGCTCGGACGTCGCCGGGTGGGTCGTCGTCGTCCCCGTGGGCGCTCGGCAGATGCTCACCGAGGACCGGCGGTGGGTGCTCGGCAAGATCGAGAGGGCGGTGGACCTCGCCCAGGACCTCGGTGCGCAGGTCGTCGGTCTCGGGGCGCTGACCGCGCCGATGTCCGGGGGAGGGCGGCTGCTGCGCGAACGACCGGGCCTGACGGTCACGAACGGGAACGCCTTCACCGCCGCGCTGACCCGCGACGGCATGCACCGGCTGCTCGCCGGGAGGGACCGCCCGCACGTGGCGGTGCTCGGCGCGACGGGCAGCGTCGGCTCGTGCGTCGTGCGGATGCTGGCCGACGACCTGCGATCGGGCGACCTCGAGCTCGGCGCCCTCACGCTCGTCGCCCGACGACGCCACCGCCTGGCGGGACTCGCGGAGGACGTGCGGGCGGCCCGACCCGGCCTGGCGGTGCACGAGGCCGACCAGATCGAGGCCGTGCGGGACGCGGACCTCGTCGTCGTCCTCACGTCGTCCGCGGACGCGCTGCTGCGCGCGGAGCACCTCAAGCCCGGCGCCGTGGTGCTCGACGACACCCAGCCCCGCAACACCGACCCCGACCTCGCGACGCAGCGCCCCGACGTGCTGGTCGTCGACGGCGGGCTCGCGGACGTCCGCGGGCTCGACGTGCGGGCGGACATCGGGCTGCCCCGCGGGTACGCGTACGCGTGCCTGTGCGAGACCATGCTCATGGCGTTCGACGGCTGCACGACCTCGGCCGTCGGCGACGCGACCGTGGAGCACGCACGTCGGATGCAGACCGCGGCAGCCCGCTTCTCGCACCTCGGATTCGGCCTCGCCGAGCCGCTCTCGTTCGGCGTGCCGCTCGCGGGCGGCACGCGCGAGCTCGTGGGGCTCTGACGTGCTGGACCGGCCGGCACGCACGGTTGCCGCGACGCGCACGGAGATCGTGATCCTCGGCGGCGGGTACGCCGCCGTCTGGGCGGCCCGCGCGCTCGAGAGGTCCCTGCGCCGCGAGCTGCGTTCTGGTGCGGTGCGCGTGACGCTCGTGTCCGCCACGACGACCCACGCGTTCCACGGCTGGACGGGGGAGGTGCTCGCGGGGCAGGTCCGGATCGAGAGCGCGCGCACGGCGATCGTCGATCTCGTCCCGGCGGACTGGGTCGTGCACGGGAGCGCGACGCACGTCGACCCCGTCGGACGGACCGTCACCGTGACGACGGACGAGGGCCGGCGGCTGCTTCCCTTCGACCACCTGCTCGTCGGCACCGGGTCCCGCGACGCGCGCGAGCGGGTGCCCGGGCTCGCCGAGCACGGCGCCTCGCTCAAGGACGACGGCGGGCTCGAGGCGCTCGTCGACCGGCTCGCGCGCACGGGCGGTGGCCGGGGCGTGGTCGTCGTCGGTGGCGGGCTGGCCGGCACCGAGGCGGCCGCCGCGGTCGCGACCCGTCTGCGACGGGTCGCGTCACCCGCGCGTGTGGTGCTGGTGAACGGTGGGGACAGCGTGCTGCGCGAGCTGCGCCCGCGGTTCGACCGGGTCGCCGACTACGCGGCGCGGCATGCGAGCAGCGCGGGCGTCGAGCTCGTGTGCGGCCGGCGCGCGGTTCGCGTCGGGGCGGACGGCGTGCTGCTCGAGGACGGCACGTGGATCGAGGCGGACACGGTCGTCTCGGGCGTCGGGCAGGCCGTGGTCACGCTGCCGGGGCTCGACGTCGAGCGGGCGGCCGACGGCAGGGTCGTCACCGACCGGTGCCTGGCGACCTCGATCGAGGGCGTGTGGGCCGGCGGCGACGGCGCCGCGGTCCCGCACCCGAACGGGTCCGGCACGTGCCCGCCCAACGCGCTGTGGGCCATCAAGGGCGGCACACGCGCCGGGCGCAACATCGCGCGCACGGTGCGCGGGCGCACGCCGCGCCCGTTCCGATTCCCAGGGCTGGGGCAGGCCGCGAGCCTGGGCGTCGGTCGCGGCGCCGCCGAGCTGTACGGCGTGCAGCTCACCGGGTGGCTCGCGTGGCTCACGCGCTGGGTGTTCTTCCACGCGTTCATGCCGTCGCGGCGAGCCGCGCTGGCCGCGATGCGAGACTGGGTCGTGCCCGCCGCCCGTCCGCGGGTCGCGGCGGACGTGACGCAGGTCCCGACCGTGGCAGCCCTGAACACTGGTACCCTGGACGCTGCCGTCTGAACGGCCGCGGACAGAGAGAGCCCGGGTGGACAAGCCCCGGAGCACCGCGCAACGAGTCAACACAGGAGAGCCGTGCCCCTCGACAACGCCATCAAGGCCAGCATCATGACCGAGTACGCCACGCACGAGGGCGACACCGGTTCCCCCGAGGTCCAGATCGCTGTTCTGACGCAGCGCATCAAGGACCTGACCGAGCACCTCAAGGAGCACAAGCACGACCACCACAGCCGCCGCGGACTGCTGCTGCTCGTCGGTCGTCGTCGCCGCCTGCTCGGTTACCTGCAGAAGGTCGACATCAACCGCTACCGCGCGCTCATCGAGCGCCTCGGCCTGCGCCGCTGAACCACCGGACCAGCCCGGACCCGACCTAGGGTCCGGGCTGGTCTGATGTTCCCGCAGCACCTGAAGTACCAGCACCACCCGTAGTACCTGCACGATCCACCGCGTCGGCCCGCTCGTCTGGTCCTCGGTAGTGGCTTCCGGAGCTCTGCTCCGGGGACCACGGTCGAAGACCGTCGAGGCCGGCCGGCGCCTTCGAGAACAAGGAGGGCACCCGTGGAGGGTCCCGAGATCCAGTTCGCCGAGGCCGTCATCGACAATGGCCGCTTCGGTACCCGCACCGTCCGCTTCGAGACGGGCCGCCTCGCCAAGCAGGCCGCCGGTGCAGCCGCCGCCTACCTGGACGGCGACACGATGCTGCTGTCGGCCACGACGGCCGGCAAGTACCCCAAGGACCAGTTCGACTTCTTCCCGCTGACGATCGACGTCGAGGAGCGGCAGTACGCCGCCGGCAAGATCCCCGGCTCGTTCTTCCGCCGCGAGGGCCGTCCCTCGACCGAGGCGATCCTGGCCTGCCGCCTGGTGGACCGCCCGCTGCGCCCGCTGTTCGTCAAGGGCCTGCGCAACGAGGTCCAGGTCGTCGTGACCGTCCTCGCGATCCACCCGGACGACGCGTACGACGTGCTCGCCATCAACGCCGCGTCGATCTCGACGCAGCTGTCCGGCCTGCCGTTCTCCGGCCCCGTCGCCGGTGTGCGCATCGCGCTGATCGACGGCCAGTGGGTCGCGTTCCCGCGCTACTCCGAGCGTGAGCGTGCGACGTTCGACATGGTCGTCGCCGGCCGCGTCGTCGGCGACGATGTCGCGATCGCGATGATCGAGGCCGAGGCCCCCGAGAAGTCGTGGAACCTCATCCAGGAGGGTGCCATCGCGCCCACCGAGGAGGTCGTGGCCCAGGGCCTCGAGGCCGCCAAGCCGTTCATCAAGGTGCTCGTCGAGGCGCAGCAGGAGCTCGCGTCGAAGGCCGCCAAGGAGACCCAGGTCTTCCCGACGTTCCCCGACTACCAGGACGACACCTACGCCGCCGTCGAGGCCGCCTCGACCGCGCCGCTGGGCGACGCCCTGAGCATCGCGGACAAGCAGACCCGCGAGAACCGCCTCGACGAGATCAAGGCCGAGGTCGTCGCCTCGCTGTCGGCTCAGTTCGAGGGTCGCGAGAAGGAGCTCTCCGCCGCGTACCGCTCGGTGCAGAAGAAGCTCATCCGCCAGCGCATCCTCACGGACGGCTTCCGCATCGACGGCCGTGGCCTGCGCGACATCCGCACGCTCTCGGCCGAGGTCGAGGTCCTGCCCCGCGTGCACGGCTCGGCGATCTTCGAGCGCGGCGAGACCCAGATCCTGGGTGTCACCACGCTGAACATGCTGCGCATGGAGCAGCAGCTCGACACGCTCTCCCCGGAGACGCGCAAGCGCTACATGCACAACTACAACTTCCCGCCGTACTCGACCGGTGAGACGGGCCGCGTCGGCTCGCCGAAGCGTCGCGAGATCGGCCACGGCGCGCTGGCGGAGCGGGCGCTCATGCCCGTGCTGCCCAGCCGCGAGGAGTTCCCGTACGCCATCCGCCAGGTCTCCGAGGCGCTGAGCTCCAACGGCTCGACCTCGATGGGCTCGGTCTGCGCGTCGACGCTGTCGCTGCTCAACGCCGGTGTGCCGCTGCGCGCGCCGGTCGCGGGCATCGCGATGGGCCTCGTGTCCGACACGGTGAACGGCGAGACCAAGTACGCCGCCCTCACCGACATCCTCGGGGCCGAGGACGCCTTCGGCGACATGGACTTCAAGGTCGCCGGCACGCGTGACTTCGTCACCGCGATCCAGCTCGACACCAAGCTCGAGGGCATCCCCGCCTCGGTGCTCGGCGGCGCGCTGACGCAGGCGAAGGAGGCGCGTCTCGCGATCCTCGACGTCATCGCCGAGGCGATCGACGTCCCGGACGAGATGAGCCCGTTCGCTCCCCGCGTCATCACGGTGAAGGTCCCCGTCGACAAGATCGGCGAGGTCATCGGCCCGAAGGGCAAGATGATCAACCAGATCCAGGAGGAGACCGGCGCCGACATCTCGATCGAGGACGACGGCACGGTCTACATCGGCGCCACCGACGGTCCGTCGGCGGAGGCCGCGCGGGCGGCGATCAACGCGATCGCCAACCCGCACATGCCCGAGATCGGGGAGCGCTTCGTCGGCACGGTCGTCAAGACCACGACGTTCGGTGCGTTCATCTCCCTGAGCCCGGGCAAGGACGGCCTGCTGCACATCTCGCAGATCCGTCGCCTCGTGGGTGGCAAGCGCGTCGAGAACGTCGAGGACGTCCTGTCCATCGGGCAGAAGGTCCAGGTCGAGATCGGCGAGATCGACCCGCGCGGCAAGCTGTCGCTGCACGCTGTCGTCGAAGAGGACGCGGCAGAGGGGGCGCCCGCCGAGGGTGCCGCCGAGTCGGTCGACGCCTGACGATGCCGCTGGATCTCCCGCTGGTCGGCCCCGGTACGTCCGGGGCCGACCGGTCCGCCGAGCAGGACGGCGGCGCCGTCGTGCGCCGTTCCGTCCTGCCCGGCGGGGTCCGCGTGCTGACCGAGCACATGCCCGGTCTGCGCTCGGCCACCGTGGGCGCGTGGGTCGGTGTCGGCTCTCGCGACGAGGAGTCGGGCCACCACGGCTCGACGCACTTCCTCGAGCACCTGCTGTTCAAGGGCACCGCGAAGCGCACGGCGATGGACATCGCCGAGGCCTTCGACGAGGTCGGTGGCGAGGCCAACGCCGCCACCGGCAAGGAGCACACCTGCTACTACGCGCGGGTGCTCGACACGGACCTGCCGATGGCGGTCGACGTCATCGCGGACATGGTCACCTCCGCGCGGCTGGACACCGACGAGCTCGAGACCGAGCGCGGCGTGATCCTCGAAGAGCTCGCGATGAACGACGACGACCCGAGCGATGTCGCGCACGAGCAGTTCGCCGCCCTGGTGCTCGGTGAGCACCCGCTGGGCCGGCCCATCGGCGGCACGCCCGACACGATCCGCGCGGTGCCGCGCGACGCCGTGTGGGAGCACTACCGCTGGCACTACCAGCCCGAGACGCTCGTCGTCAGCGCGGCCGGTGGTGTCGACCACGACGCGCTCGTCGAGCAGGTGGCCTCCGCACTGAGCGACGGCGGCTGGGACCTCACCGGGGGGACGCCGCGCGGTCGGCGCGCCCCGGCGCTCGGCGTGCCCGCGGGCACCGAAGGCATCCCGGGCGCGGGTGTCGAGAAGACGGTCCGCCGCCACACCGAGCAGGCCAACGTCATCGTCGGCGGCACCTCGCTGACCGCGACCGACCCGCGCCGCTTCACGCTCTCCGTGCTCAACGCGGTCCTGGGCGGCGGCATGTCGTCGCGCCTGTTCCAGGAGATCCGCGAGAAGCGCGGCCTGGCGTACTCCACGTACTCGTTCTCGTCGGGCCACTCCGACACCGGCGTCTTCGGTCTCTACGCGGGCTGCACGCCTGCGCGGGTCGACGAGGTGCTGGCGCTCATGGTCGCCGAGCTCGAGCGGCTCGCCGACGAGCCCATCACGGCGGCCGAGCTCACGCGCTCGATCGGCCAGCTTTCCGGCGGGCTCGTGCTCGGCATGGAGGACACCGGCTCGCGCATGAGCCGCCTCGGCAAGGCCGAGCTCGTGCACGGCGAGCTGCTCAGCATCGACGAGTCGCTCGAGCTGGTGCAGGCCGTGACGGCCGCCGACGTGCAGGCGCTCGCCGCCGAGCTCGCGTCCCGGCCGCGGTCGGTCATCCGCGTCGGTCCGTTCGGGGACTGACCCGGCCCAGCAGCCGCTCAGCCCAGGCGGAAGGTCGCGCGGGGGATGTCGTCGACCAGGCGGCGGGCCACGCCCAGCGCGTCGTCCTCCGTGAGCTGGTGCGTCGCGACGAGCGAGGCCAGGTACGCCGCGTCGCTGCGGCGGGACATGTCGTGCCGCGCCGGGATCGAGCAGAACGCGCGCGTGTCGTCGATGAAGCCCGAGGTCTTCGCGAACCCGGCGCTGTCGGTGACGGCCTGGCGGTACCGGCCGATGGCCGCGGGCGTGTCGAGGAACCACCACGGCGCACCCGCGTAGACGCTCGGGTAGAACCCCGCGAGCGGGGCGATCTCGCGGCTGAACGTGGTCTCGTCGACCGTGAACAGCACGAGGCGGAACGTGGGGCTGGTGCCGAAGTCGCGCAGGATGGGGGCCAGCGGGCGCGTGAACGCTCCGGTGTCGGGCAGGTCGTGGCCCAGGTCCGGCCCGTAGGTCGCGAACGTCGGACCGTGGTGGTTGCGGATCACGCCGGGGTGCAGCTGCATGACCAGGCCGTCGTCGGCCGACATCTCCGCGAGCCGGTAGAGCAGGTTGCGGCGATAGGCGACCGCATCGGCCGAGCTCACCGACCCCGTGAGCGCCGCCGCGTGGATGCGTTCCGCGTCCGGGGTCGACAGGGGCTCGCTGCCGGCGTCCAGGACCCCGGTGTCGGTGGCCGTGCCGCCGACCGCCGCGAACGCGGCGCGACGTGCGCGCAGGGCCGCGAGCAGCCCCTCGTAGGTGTCGGTGGGGGAGTCCGCGGCGGCGGCCAGCCGCTCGAGGGAGGCGCGCCACGTGCCCAGCGACGGGTCCATGTAGCGGTCGGCCCGGAAGGTCGGGAGCACCCGTCCCGTGAACGTCGGGTCGTCGCGCAGCGCGACGTGGGCCGCCAGGTCGTCGGCGGGATCGTCGGTCGTGGCCAGGACGGCGATGCCGAACCGCTCGAACAGCGCGCGCGGGCGGAACGCGGGTGTCGCCAGGCGCTCGACGAGCTGGTCGTAGAGGTCGTCTGCGCGGTCCGCCGACGGGTGCTCGGTCAGCCCGAACACCTCGCTGAGCTCCGACTCGAACCAGTACCGCACGGGCGTGCCGAGGAACAGGTCCCAGTGCTCGCACAGGCGGCGCCACACCTCGCGACCCCGCGTGCGGGCGGGCTCGTCGCCCCGGCGCACACCCAGCTCGTCGAGGGTGACGCCCGCGGCGTGCAGGAGCCGCAGCACGTAGTGGTCGGGCGTGATCAGCAGCTCAGCCGGGTCGCCGAACGGCTCGTCGTCCAGCAGCAGGCGCGCGTCGACGTGCCCGTGCGGGGAGTAGATGGGTGCCGCGGCGACCTCGGCGTAGAGCCGGCGCGCGATGGCGCGCTGCGTCGGGTCGGAGGGGAACAAGCGGTCCGGGTGCGGGCGCAGCTCGGTCATCGTCGTCCCGCCTGTGCGGCGCTCGCCGCTGCGTTCGTCGCTGCGTTCGTCGTTGCGCTCGTCGCCGGGACGGGACCCGTCGACGAGCGGATGGTCAGGTGCGTCGGCAACGTCGCGGCGCGGCGGGGGACCGGGGCCGACGGGTCGTCGAGGCGCGACAGCAGCATCGAGACCGCCGTCCGGCCCGCCTGCTCGATCGGGGCCGTGAGCGTGGTCAGGGGAGGGTGGCAGAAGTCGGCCCCGAAGATGTCGTCGCAGCCCACCACGGAGATCTCGCCGGGCACCGAGACGCCGCGCTGCTTGAGCCGCATGAGCATGCCGATCGCGAGCAGGTCGTTGAACGCGATGCAGGCCGTCGCGCCGGAGTTCACGACGGCGTCCGCGGCGGCGGCACCGGCCGAGCGCTTGGGTGCGAACGGGCCGACGCGGCCGGGGACGATGCCGTGCCGCTTCGCGGCCCGCTGCAACGCGCGCCAGCGGCCCTCGTTGGGCCACGACGTGTGCGGGCCGGCGGCGTAGGCGATGCGGCGGTGGCCGAGCGAGACCAGGTGCTCGAGCGCCTGCTCGATGCCGGACGGCGTGTCGATGAAGACCGACGGGACCCCGGGCGTCTGGCGGTTGATCGCCACGAGCGGCAGCTCCTGCGACAGCGCGACGAGGCGCCGCTCGCTCAGGCGCGAGGCCGCGAGGATCGCGCCGTCGTACGAGTGCCGCAGCCGGTGCAGCATGCCGTCCTCGAGGTCGTCGCTCTCCTCGGTGTCGACCAGCAGCTGGGTGTACCCGGCCGCCTTCAGCTGCTGCTGGGTGCCCCGGATGATGTCGAAGTAGAACGGGTTGGTCACGTCGGACACGAGCACGGCGACCGTGCGGGTCTTGCCCGAGGTCAGGGCGCGCGCGGGGCCGCTCGGCACGTAGTCGAGCTCGGCGGCGGCGGCTTGGATGCGCCCACGCGTCACGGCGTTGACGCGGCCGGGGTTGGTCAGGGCGCGGGACACGGTCGAGGTCGCGAACCCGGTGGCGGCGGCGATGTCGGCCAGGGTCGCGGGGCGGGGTGCGCCGTCGTCGGCGCTTGCTCTCATGGCCCGATCGAAGCACATTCTGGCAAATGATGGCAAACGGTTGCAGTGAGATTTGCCGTCTCCCTAGAGTCGCCACCACCGAGGCGGCAATCGGGCGGACCGGACAGCAGACCGGCGCTCGGACCGCCCGACATCGAGCTCAAAGGAGAGTGGGATGAAGGCACGCAACGCGTGGGGCGCGATCGCCGGCCTCGTGGTCGTCGGCCTGGCCGTGCAGGGGTGCTCGAGCGACAGCACGGACGACGGGGCCGCGACGCCCAGCGCCAGCACGGGTGAGCAGAAGATCGACGGCGCGGGCAAGACGCTGCACGTCATGATCGCCGCGAACGGCCTCTACCCGGAGGAGCAGAAGGCGTGGTTCGGGCAGGTCTCGGAGCAGTTCCAGAAGGAGACCGGCGCGAAGGTGGCGTTCGAGACGTTCGCCTCGGGGAACGACGAGCTGACCAAGATCCAGACCTCGGTGCTGTCCGGCCAGGGACCCGACGTGTACAGCCTCGGCACGACCTTCACGCCGACCGCGTACGCGACCGGTGCGTTCGTGACGCTCGGCGACGACGAGTGGGCGAAGGTCGGCGGCCGCGACCGCTTCGTCGAGTCGACGCTCGGCATCTCCGGCCCCGACGCCGAGCACGAGGTCGGGATCCCGTTCGCGAGCCGGCCCTTCGTGATGGCCTACAACAAGGACCTGCTGACGGCCGCCGGCATCGCCGAGCCGCCGACCACGTGGGACGACCTCACGGCGGACGCGAAGAAGCTCACCAAGGGCGACGTGCACGGCCTCGCGATCGGCTACGCCGACGGCTTCGACCCGTGGAAGTTCATCTGGGGGATGTCCATCCAGGCCGGCAACCCGATCCTCGACCTCGAGGCGGGCAAGGCGCAGATCAACGTCCCGGCCACGCAGAAGGCCTACGAGACCTACTTCGGCTGGTACTCGAACGACAAGGTGGTCGACCCCGCATCGATCGGCTGGACCAACGCGCAGGCCGTGGCCGCGTTCGCCGACGGCAAGGCCGGCTTCGTCCCGATGGTGTCCGCGACCTCCCGGGTCACGCTCGACAAGTCGTCGGTCGCCGGCAAGTACGCGTACGCCCTGATGCCGACGATCCCGCCGGGCCAGACGTCGACCCCGGCCGGCGGCAAGCCGGCGTCGAGCATCATCTCGGGCGACAACATGGTGGTCGCCAAGTACTCCAAGCAGCAGGACCTCTCGTTCGCGCTCATCAAGATGCTGACGAGCTCGGAGAACCAGCAGGCGTACTACAAGACGTTCGGCGACCTGCCCACCAACGCCGAGGCGGCCGCGGCGGTGCAGGGCGGCGACGCGCTGCTCGCGCCCGTCCTCGACTCGTCGTCCAAGGCGGTCGGCACGCCGTTCAGCGGCGCCTGGGGTGACACGCAGCTCGCGCTGACGAACGTCGTCGTGCAGGCACTGCCCGCGCTGAAGGGCGGCGGCGTGTCCGCGGGCGACCTGACCAAGGCACTCACGGGTGCCGAGAGCGCGGCCCAGTCCTCGCTCGACAAGGCCGAGTAGGGACATGACCACGACCGAACCGACGACGACGCCGGTGGCCGACCGGACGCCCGGGGGCAGCACCGCCCCGGGCGCCCGGCCGGCCCGGCGCCGGGGCGTCGCCGAGCGCGGGCGACCGTTCTGGATGCTCGTGCCCGGCGGCCTGCTGATGACCTTCGTCATCGTCGTGCCGCTGGCCCTCGCGTTCTACATCTCGTTCGTCGACCTCGACCAGTACACGATCCGGGACTGGGTGCAGGCGCCGTTCGTCGGGCTCGCGAACTACGTCGAGGCCGTCCGGTCGACAGCGCTCGCCCACGCCGTGTGGCTCAGCGTCAGCCAGGCCGTGCTGGTCTCGTTGGTGACCCTGCCGATCGGGGTCGCGGCGGCGCTCGCGACCCAGAACCGCTTCCGCGGGCGGGCCGTGGTGCGGTCGGTGTTCCTCGTGCCGTACATCCTGCCCGCGTTCGTCGTCGCGACCGTGTGGCGCACGATGATGCACCCCGACGGGTTGCTCGACCACGCGGTGGGCTCGGTCGGGATCGACGTCGGGCTCTGGCTCAACGGGCCGACGAGCTTCTGGTCGCTCGTGCTCGTGCAGTGCTGGAGCACCTGGCCGTTCGCGTACCTGCTGGCGCTCGCGGGCCTGCAGTCCGTCGACACCGAGGTGCACGAGGCCGCAGCGCTGGACGGAGCGCTGTGGTGGACCAAGCTGCGCTACGTCGTGTTCCCGTACCTGCGCGGCTCGGTCACGCTCGCGCTGATCATCTCGTTCCTGCACAACGTCAACGCGTTCACCGTCCCCTACGTGCTCTTCGGCGTCCCGGCGCCGCACGATGTCGAGGTGCTGCCCGTGCTCACGTACGTGACGAGCTTCCAGAGCTTCCGGTTCGGGCTGTCGGCGGCCATGGCGGTGGTGTCGCTGGCCCTCGTGGCGATCCCGCTGTTCATCTACCTTCGGGCGGTCCGGCTCGACACCGGCTCGGACGCGAGGGCGCGGCGATGAGCGCGACGGCGACCCGACCCGCGACGCGCCGACGCGACGACGACGTCACGCGGCTGCTGCCGCGCGCGCTGCGCGATGGCGTCATCGTCGTGCTGCTCGCGGTGGTGCTCGGGCCGGTGCTGTACATCGTGCTCGCCTCCCTCAACTCCGACATCGGCGTGGCCGCGGGCGAGATCTGGCCGCGCGAGTGGCACCCCGAGAACTACGTCAAGGTGTGGTCGACGGTCGAGCTGGGCCGAGGCCTGGTCAACAGCGTCGTGATCTGCGGGTCCGTCGCCGTCGTGTGCGCGCTCGTGGCCGTCTCGATGGCGTGGGTGCTCGTGCGGTACGACTTCCGTGGCCGGCTGACCGTGCTGCGCTCGCTGCTCGGCCTGCAGTCGATCCCGGGCACGCTCATGCTGCTGCCGGTGTTCGTGCTCTTCGCGAGCGCCTCGACCGTGCTCGGCATCCCGACGATCGGGACCCGCTGGGCCGTGTTCGTCACGTACCTGACGTTCGCGCTGCCGTTCTCGACGTGGGTCATGGTCACGTACGTGCGCGGGCTGCCGCGCGAGCTCGAGGAGGCCGCCCGGATCGACGGCGCGTCGTCCTGGCGCGTGCTCACGCGCATCGTCGTGCCGCTGTCGTGGCCGGGCATCGTCGTGGCCGGGATCTTCGCGTTCCTGCTGGGGTGGAACGACGTGCTGTTCGCGTCGGTCATGACCAATCCCGAGTCCCGCACCGCGGCCGTCGCGCTGCAGGTGTTCGGAGCGACCCAGGAGACGGGCGCGCTGCCGCTGTACGGGCAGATGATGGCCGCGTCGCTCATCTGCGCCGTGCCCGTCGTCGTGCTGTATCTCGTGTTCCAGCGCTACCTGGTGGGTGGGCTGACTGCCGGAGGGGTGAAGTAGATGGGTGTCACGTGGACGCTGTCGGGGTTCGGCGACGAGATCGACGCCGATCCGGCCGTGCAGCTGGCGGTGCTGCAGGCATTGGGCGCGAGCCATCTCGAGCTGCGCAGCGCGTGGGGCACCAACGTGGTGGACCTGGAGCCCGACCAGCTCGCGGCGCTCGCGCGGCTGCTCGGTGAGCGGGGCATGGCCACCTCCGCCGTTGCGTCGCCCGTGGGGAAGGTCGACGTCGACCTGCCCGTCGAGCACGAGCTCGGGCGTCTGCGTCGCGCGATCGCTGCGGCGCACGCGCTCGACGCGCCCTACGTGCGGGTCTTCTCGTTCTACCGTGCGCCGGAGCGCACGGCCGAGTCGGTGCGCGACGCGGTGCTCGAGCGGATGTCCGCGCTCGCGGGCCTGGCCGAGCGCGAGGGCGTCACGCTCGTGCACGAGAACGAGAAGGACATCTACGGCGACGTGCCGGAGCGCGTGCTCGACATCGTGGAGTCGGTCGGCTCGCCGCGGCTGCGGGTGGCGTGGGACAACGCCAACTTCGTCCAGGTGGGCGTGCGGCCGTTCACCGACGGGTACGCGCTCCTGCGCCCCTATCTCGACTACCTGCAGGTCAAGGACGCGATCGCCGCGACCGGCGTCGTGGTGCCCGCTGGCGAGGGGGACGGCGAGCTCGTCGAGACCCTGACGGCGCTGCGCGACGACGGGTACGACGGATTCGCGTCGCTCGAGCCGCACCTGACCGACACCTCGGCCCTGGGCGGGTTCTCCGGGCCACAGCAGTTCGGGCGCGCCGCGCGCGCCTTCGCCACGCTCACCGACCGGATCGGAGTCTCGCTCGCATGACCAGCACGACCTTCCACAAGACCACAGGCAGCACGGCCCGCCACCTCAAGGTCGCGATCGTGGGGTGCGGCATCATCGCCGCCAACCACGCGCGGGCGCTCGACCGCCTCGAGGGCGTGGAGATCGCGGTCGTCGTCGACCCGGACCCCGTGGCCGCCGGCGCGCTCGCGGACCTCGTCGCGACCGAGCTCGGGGCGCCGCGCCCGCGCGTGCTCGGCGACCTCGACGCCGCCCTGGCCGGCGGCGAGGTCGACCTGGTCGACGTGTGCACCCCGAGCGGCACCCACGTCGAGCTCGCGCTGCAGGCCCTCGCGGCCGGCGCGCACGTGGTGCTCGAGAAGCCGCTCGACGTGTCGATGGCCCGCGGGCGCGCGCTCGCCCGGGCCGTGGCCGCGTCGCCGGGACAGGTGGTCTCGGTCATCTGCCAGCACCGGTTCGACGCCGCGTCGGTGGCCGTCGCCGCCGCCGCGCACGGTGGCGGGTTCGGGCGGGTGACCAGCGCGGTCGCGTCGGTCGCGTGGTGGCGCAGCCAGGAGTACTACGACTCCGGCGACTGGCGCGGCACGTGGGCGCTCGACGGTGGGGGAGCCCTCATGAACCAGGGCGTGCACACCGTCGACCTGCTGGTCTGGTTCCTGGGCCGGCCCGTCGAGGTCTACGCGCACACCGGGGGACTCGCGCACGAGCGGGTCGAGGTCGAGGACGTCGCTGTCGCGACCGTGCGCTTCGAGTCCGGCGCGCTGGCGGTGCTGCACGCGACGACGGCCGCGCACCCGGGACTGAGCGTGCGGATCGCGGTGCACGGCTCAGCGGGATCGGGCGTGATCGACGACGACCAGCTCGCCTACCTCGCGGTGGACGGCGCGGTCGTCAACGCGGCGGAGACGGCCGTCGAACCGCACGACCTGCACGGCCGCCCGACCGCCCCGGACGCGTGGGTGATGGGGCACGCGCGCCAGCTGCAGGACGTGGTCGACGCCGTCCGGACCGGTCGCGCGCCGGGCGTCACGGTCGCGGACGCGCTGCTCGACCTGGCCGTCGTGCGCGCGGTGTACCTGTCGGCGACGCTCGGGCGTCCCGTCCTCGTCGACGACGTGCTCGACGGATCGCTCGACGACGAGATCGTCGCGACGGCCGGTGCGCGCGCATGAGGTTCTCGGTGTTCACGGCCTCGACCCCGCAGTGGGAGCCGGCCGAGGCGGCTCGGATCCTCGCCGCGCAGGGCTGGGACGGGATCGAGTGGCGCGTCACCGACCAGGAGCCCGCCGCCGAGCCCGGCTTCTGGGCGGGCAACCGCGCGACCTGGCCGCTGACCGGCCTCGAGGACTCGCTCGACGAGATCGCGCGCGTCACGGCCGACGCGGGCCTGGCGATGTCGGGGCTCGGCGGGTACGCGCGCTGCGACCAGCGCGCCGACGTCGAGCGGATGCTCGCCGCGACCGCCCGGCTCGGGGCTGGGCAGGTGCGCGTGGTGATGCCCGCGATCGGCAGCGGCGACTACCGCGAGCTGTTCGCGGGGGCGCGCGCGGACCTCGCGTGGGCCGCGGCGCGGGCGGCGGACCTGGGGGTCAAGGCGCTCGTCGAGCTGCACCACCGCACGATCACGGCGTCCGCCTCGTCCGCGGTGCGGCTGCTCGACGGGCTCGACCCCGCGCACGTCGGGGTGATCCACGACCTCGGTAACCTCGTCATCGAGGGTCAGGAGGACACGGTGGCGGCGTTCCAGATGCTGGGTCCGTACCTGGCGCACGTGCACGTCAAGAACGTGGGCTGGGCGCCGACCGACGAGCGAGGGTTCGACGGCTCGGTCCGCTGGCGCGAGCACTGGGCGCCGCTGCGCACGGGGCTCGCGGACGTCGAGGCGTACTTCGAGGCGCTCGCCGAGCACGGCTACGACGGCTGGGTCACGCTCGAGGACTTCTCGACCGAGCTGCCGCTCGAGGAGCGCACCCGGGACAACCTGGCGTACGTGCGCGCGGTGCACGACCACGTCGCGCAGCGCCGTGCCGCCGGCTGAGCTGCGGCGCACCAGGCGCCCTCCGGTCCGCGTCGTCCACCTTGGCCTGGGTGCGTTCCACCGCGCGCACCAGGCCTGGTACACCGACGCCGACGACGGCTGGGGCATCGCCGCGTTCACGGGCCGCAGCCCGCGCGCGGCCGGGGAGCTGGCCGCCCAGGACGGCGTGTACACGCTGCTCGAACGTGGTGCCGACGGCGACCGCGCGACGCTCGTGCAGTCGGTGGTCGAGGCGCACGACGGAGGTGACGCGCGGGCCTGGCGCTCGGCTGTGGCGAACCCGCAGGTCGCGGTGATCACGCTCACCGTCACCGAGGCGGGCTACCACGCGACGCCGGCGGGCGCGCTCGACCGAGCCGACCCGGAGGTCGTCGCGGACCTCGCAGCGCTCGTCAGCGGCGGCCCCGCTCGCACGGCGCCCGGGCGGCTCGTCGACGGGCTGCGCGCCCGCCGCGACGCGGGCGGTGGGCCGGTCGCCGTGGTGAGCTGCGACAACCTCGCGGGCAACGGTCGCGTCACGCGCGCCGTGGTCGGCGAGCTCGCCGGGGCCGTCGACCCCGCGCTCGCGGACTGGGTCGACACGCACGTCGCCTTCGTCGCGACGATGGTCGACCGGATCACGCCCGCGACGACAGACGCCGACCGCCTCGCGGCGCGCGAGCTGGGGTTCGACGACGCCGTGCCCGTGGTCGCCGAGCCGTTCAGCGAGTGGGTGCTGGCGGGCGCGTTCCCCGCCGGCCGGCCCGCCTGGGAGCGCGCCGGTGCGCGGTTCGTCGACGACGTCGAGCCGTACGAGAACCGCAAGCTGTGGCTGCTCAACGCGGCCCACTCGCTGCTGGCCTACCGCGGGCTGGCCGCCGGCCACGAGACGGTGGCCCAGGCGTTCGCCGACCCGTCGATCGCGGCCGAGGTCGATGCACTGTGGGCCGAGGCCCGCGCGGTCCTGCCGCTCCCGGCCGCCGAGGTCGACGCGGCGGTCGCGTCGTTGCGCGAGCGGTTCGCCAACCCGCGCATCCGGCACACGCTCGCGCAGATCGCCGTCGACGGGTCCTTCAAGCTGCCGCTGCGGGTGGCCGAGCCCATGCGACGCCGGCTGGCCGCCGGGCTCGGGCCGGGGCAGGCTCAGGTGGGGCTGCTGGCGGCGTGGGCCCTGCACCTCGAGCGGGTCGGGCCCACCGACGAGGCGTCGCGCGCGCTCGTCGGGCCCGCGCGCGCCGAGCGGGTGCTCGACGCGCTCGCACCCGACCTGGCACCCGCCGTCGTCGACGCCCTGGCCGCACGCATCGCAGAGCTCCGCACCACCGACCCAGGAAGGCCCTGACCGTGCAGATCACGTCCGCGGAGGTGCTGGTCTCCAGCCCCGGCCGCAACTTCGTCACCCTGCGACTGACCACCGACGACGGCCTCGTCGGGCTGGGCGACGCCACCCTCAACGGGCGCGAGCTCGCCGTGGTCGCGTACCTCACCGAGCACGTCGTGCCGCTGCTGATCGGCCGCGACGCGCACCGCATCGAGGACACCTGGCAGTACCTGTACCGCGGCGCGTACTGGCGACGCGGCCCGGTCA
Organism: Brevundimonas sp.; assembly: GCA_039207135.1. Taxonomy (GTDB): domain Bacteria; phylum Actinomycetota; class Actinomycetes; order Actinomycetales; family Cellulomonadaceae; genus Cellulomonas. Next base: position 106,255 of record JBCECL010000001.1, on the reverse strand, counting down.
CGATGGCCGCGATCAGCGCGGTGGACACCGCGCTGTGGGACCTCAAGGCCCGCGCGGCGGGCCTCCCGCTGTACCAGCTGCTGGGCGGGCGCAGCCGGGTCGGGTGCCTGACCTACGGGCACGCGAGCGGTGCCGACCTGCCCGAGCTGTTCGACTCCGTGCGCGACCACCTCGAGCAGGGGTTCCGCGCCATCCGCATCCAGACGGGCATCCCCGGGCTCGGGTCGGTGTACGGCGTCGCGTCCAGCGCGAACGCAGGCGGGGGGAGCGACGGCGTGACGAGCCGGTACGACCACGAGCCCGCGCGCCGCTCGGCTGCCCCCGTGGAGGAGGCGTGGGACACGCGCGCCTACCTGCGCCACATCCCGACGGTCTTCGAGGCGGTGCGCAACGAGTTCGGCCCCGAGCTCCCGCTGCTGCACGACGCCCACCACCGGCTCACGCCCATCCAGGCGGCGAAGCTCGGCAAGTCGCTCGAGCCGTACGACCTGTTCTGGCTCGAGGACGTCACCCCGGCCGAGAACACCGCGGTGCTGCGGCGCGTGCGCGAGCACACGACGACCCCGCTGGCGATCGGCGAGGTGTTCAACACGATCTGGGACTACCGCGAGCTGTTCGAGGAGCAGCTCATCGACTACGTGCGCTCGCCCGTGACGCACGCGGGCGGCATCACGCCGCTGCGGCGGATCTTCGACTACGCGTCGGTGTACCAGATCAAGTCGGGCGTGCACGGCCCCACCGACATCTCGCCCGTCGGGCTCGCGGCGTCGCTGCACCTGGGCATCGCGATCCCGAACTTCGGCATCCAGGAGTACATGCGGCACAGCGCGGCCACCGACGAGGTGTTCCGCTCCTCCGTGACGTTCACGGACGGCCTGCTCGTGCCCGGCGAGGAGCCGGGCCTGGGGGTCGTCTACGACGACGCCGTCGCGGCGGAGCACCCGTACGCCGCCGCGTACCTGCCCGTGAACCGCCTCCTCGACGGGTCCGTGCACGACTGGTGAGCCAGGACGTCCCTTTCCGGCCATGACTGCGAGATCATGGAGGATGCCGGTCGACCAGGTGGCGTACACGCGGATCCTCGCCCACGTGCCAGGGCTCGTCGAGCACGCCTGGGTGGCGCGCGAGGAGGGCGCGGGACGGGAGATCCTGCTGCCCGACGGTCGCGGTCTGCTCCAGGTGGTGCTCGGCGCCGACGAGGGCGCACGGCTCGTCGACGTCGCCACCGGCGGGCAGCGCGCCGACGTCACGGGCGTGCGCGGCCTCATGACGCACGCGGCCGTGCGCGTGCCCGCGACCGCGGGGGTCCGCCTCGGTCTGCAGCTGCACCCGTCGGCCCTCGCGTCGGCGGGGGCGCCCACGCTCGTCGACGCGTGGGCGCCGGCCGAGGTGCTCGTCGGCGAGTCCGCGCTGCTCGCGGCGACGACGGCCCTGGGCGCGGGTGACGTGGCGCGCGCCGTGGACCTGCTCGTGGAGGCGGTCGCGAGCCGGCGTGCGGCCGACGCGGTCGAAGCCGTGCGGTTCCGCGAGATCCTGCAGCTCGTCGACGACCTGGACGGAGCAGTGACCGTCGCCGAGCTGGCCCGCGCCGCCGAGGTCACGGTCAGCGACGTCCATCGCTGGTCGGGGCGGTTCCTCGGCGTGCCACCCGCGCGGTACCTGTCGGCGGTGCGGTTCTCCGTGTTCGTGCGCAAGGCCGTCGGGCGCGGAGCGGTGCGTCCGCAGGCCGTGCTGCAGGCGCTGCGCTGGTACGCCGAGGCCGGCTTCCCGCCGCGGGAGGTCGAGCGGACCTCGGGCATGACGCCCGTCGAGCTGAAGCGGGTCGACGAGCGCATCGCGTCGCTCATCGGCGTGGCCGGAGCCGCCGGGAGCGCGCACTAGGCTGGCTCACCGTGAGCGAGCGCATCAAGGTGGCCGTCCTCGGGGCGGCGGGCCGCATGGGATCCACGGTCGTGCGGGCAGTGCAAGGAGCCGACGACCTCGAGCTCGTGGCGCAGCTGGACGCCGGGGACGACCTGGCCGCGGTCGCCGGCGCCGACGTGGCCGTCGACTTCACCGTCCCCGCGGTCACCGAGTCGAACGTGCACGCGCTGATCGACGCGGGCGTGCACGTCGTCGTCGGCACGACCGGCTGGGACGACGAGGCCAAGGCGCGGGTCCGCGACCACCTCGCCGACCGCCCGGGCGTCGGCGTGCTCATCGCTCCCAACTTCGCCCTCGGTGCCGTGTTCGCCATGGCGTTCGCCGCGCGCGCCGCCGCCTACTTCGAGTCGGTCGAGGTCATTGAGCTGCACCACCCCGACAAGATCGACGCGCCGTCGGGCACCGCGGCCCACACGGCGGCCGCGATCGCCGCCGCCCGTTCCGCCGCGGGCATCGGACCGAGCCCCGACGCGACCACCCAGCAGCTCGACGGCGCCCGCGGAGCGGTCGTCGACGGCGTGCACGTGCACGCGGTCCGGCTGCGCGGTCTCGTCGCGCACGAGGAGATCCTGCTCGGCAACCCGGGCGAGCAGCTGACCATCCGCCACGACTCGTTCGACCGCGTGAGCTTCATGCCCGGCGTTCTGCTCGGCGTGCGCCAGGTCGGTTCGCGTCCGGGTCTCACCGTCGGGCTCGAGCACCTGCTCGACCTCGGCTGACGCCGTGGCCTCCTCGACGCGCACGCGACGCACGGCCGTTGCCGGCGCGATCACGCTCACCGGGCTGCTCGCGATCTACGTGTGGCTCGTCGCCGCGCGGGCGATCGCCCTGATCGGCACCGGCAAGGGCGTGGGGATCGCCATGGGGATCGCGTTCCTGGTGCTGCCGCTCGTGGTCATCTGGCTGATCGTGCGCGAGTGGGTGCTCGCGATCGACGTGCAGCGCATGGCCGACGAGCTCGCGGCGGCCGACGAGCTGCCCGTCGACGACCTGCCGCGCTCGCCGGGCGGCCGCATCGACCGTGCCGTCGCGCGAGACGCGTTCGACGAGGCCCGCGCGGCGGCCGAGGACGCTCCCGACGACTGGCGGTCCTGGTACCACCTGGCGTTCGCCTACGACGCGGCGGGGGACCGGCGCCGCGCGCGCGCCTCGCTGCGGACCGCCCGGCGCTTCTACCGAGGCAAGGGCGGCGACGCGGACATCGAGATCCGCTAGATCTGCGCCCACCAGCGGTGCTCGGTGACCACGCGGTGAGTGCCGTCGGGACCCGTGCCCGACGCGAGCTCGCGGGACACGTCGTCCGGCCCCAGCCCGGCACCGCGCAGGAACTGCGCGCGCGCGTCGTCGCCGTCGAGCACCCAGGTGTGCACCTGGTCGGCGCCCTGCTCGCGCAGGAGGTCGACGGCGGCGGCCAGCAGTCGCGAGCCGTGCCCACCCCGCTGCGCGGCCGGGAGGACCTCGAGCGCGAGGACCACGCCGCCGGGCGCGGACGCCTCGTCGGGCGCTGCGACCGGCGCGATCGCGGCGAAGCCCACGACCGTCGCGCCGTCGCAGGCCACCAGCACCCGGTGGCCGGTGGGCGCCGCCGAGATCGCCGAGGCCCACTGCTCGACCACCGCGCTCTCGTCGAGCAGGTCGAGCACCTCGGGGCCGAGCACGTCCGCGTGCTCGTCACGCCAGGCGGCGAGCTGGACGCGGGCGATGGGGGTCTCGTCGCCGGGGACGGCGGGGCGGACGGAGACGTCGGCGTGGTCGGTGAACAGTGGCACTAGGCGACGGTAGCCGGTTCCGGGGCCGGCGCCGGCACGGGCTTCGCCTTGGGCGGGTGCTTGACGGCGATCTTGTCGATCCACGCGAGCGCGACCGCCGAGACGATGAACGTGAGGTGGATGACCGTCTGCCACAGCAGCGCCTCGCCGCCGTGCGGCTCCTGCACCGTGTGCTCGGCCTCGATGAAGCTGCGCAGCAGGTGGATCGAGGAGATGCCGATGATCGACATGGCGAGCTTCGTCTTGAGCACGTTGGCGTTGACGTGCGAGAGCCACTCGGGCTGGTCGGGGTGGTTGTCCAGGCGGATGCGCGACACGAACGTCTCGTAGCCGCCGACGATCACCATGATGAGCAGGTTGGCGATCATCACCACGTCGACCAGGCCGAGCACCGCGATGATGATCTCGCCCTCGTCCATCCCGTGACCGCCGAACACACCCTCGGCCAGGTGCCACAGCTCCTTCATGAACTGCCACACGTACACGGCCTGCGCCACGATCAGGCCGAGGTACAGGGGCACCTGCAGCCAGCGGGACAGGAAGATCAGGGAGCCGATGGTGGAGCCGCGCGTGGGCGCGGGGGCGGTACTGGTCATGGGTGTCCTTCGTGGCGGGGGTCGCTCGAGCGCGACCGCGACGTCGTCTGGGCAGTTCCGGAACCGAGGTGCCGTACCGCGCCCAACGCGCCGGAGGCGCGCCGAGTTCCAGCCCGGGTCAGGCCATGCCGAGGGCGCGCAGGCCGGCGGCCGTCGCGGCGGCCAGCACGACGACCACGATGAACGGCGCGCGCAGCATGAGGGCGACCGCCGCCACGGCGAGCGCGGGCAACCTGGCATCGGCGACCAGGTGGCGCCCGATCGTCGCGGCCTGCACCGCGACCAGGGCCGACAGCAGCGCGACGGTGACGAGCGCGGCCGTGCGAGCGACGCGCGGCTTGGCGAGCCAGTGCTCGGGGACCAGGTGCCCGATGAGCTTGAGAGCGAAGACGACCGCGCTCGCGGCGATCACGGCGAGCCAGGTGGCGGTGGCGCTCATGCGGCCGCCTCGGCGCGCGCGCTGTCCTCGGGCTCGTCGTCGGGAGCCGGCGCGAGCATGCCGACGACGATCGCGACGACCGCGGCGAGCAGCACGGGCACACCCGCGGGCGTGAACGGCGTGAGCAGGAGCGCCACCGCGACGGCGCCGCCGGCCACGAGCCTGGACAGGTTGCCGGCCGGGCCGGACAGGCGCGGCCAGACCAGCGCGAGGAAGGCCGCGGCCGCCGCCGCGTCGAGCCCGTACCGGCGCGGGTCGCCGAGCCGGTCGCCGACGAGCGCGCCGAGCAGCGTGAACGCGTTCCACATGACGAACACGCCGACGCCGGTCCACCAGAAGCCGAGCCGCGCCGCCGCGGGGTCGCTCTGCGCCGTCGCGACCGCCGTCGACTCGTCGATCGTCAGCTGGGCGGCGAGCGGCTTGCGCCAGCCGTGCACCCCGAGCAGCGGCGCGACCTGCGGCCCGTAGAGCCCGTTGCGTGCGCCGAGCAGCCCCGACGTCGCGATCGCCGCGGCCGCGGCGCCGCCCGCGCCGACCACCCCGATGAACGCGAACTGCGAGCCGCCCGAGAACATCAGCAGGCTCAGCGCCATCGTCTGCGCGGTGCTCAGCCCCGCCACGACGGACAGCGCGCCGAACGAGATCCCGTACAGGCCCGTCGCGACCGCCACGGAGAGCGACTGGCGCAGCACGCTCTTGCGCGCGTCGTCGGTCATGCCCGCCAGCCTACGTTTGCGAAGGAGCTGCACTCGCCACGTGGTGCGTGCTCGTCGGGGGACGGGTTCAGAGCGCGACGTACACGGTCTCGAGGTACTCCTCGATGCCGGCCTCGCCGCCTTCGCGGCCCAGGCCCGAGGACTTGACCCCGCCGAACGGCGCGCTCGCGTCCGAGACCATGCCGCGGTTCACGCCGAGCATCCCGGTCTCGACCTGCTCGGCCAGCCGCATCACGCGGCCGACGTCGCGCGTGTACGCGTACGCGACGAGCCCGAAAGGAGTGCTGTTCGCCATCGCGACGGCCTCGGCCTCGTCGACGAACGTCGAGATCGGCGCGACGGGCCCGAAGATCTCCTCGGTGACGAGGCGCAGCTCAGGGTCCACGCGGTCGACGACCGTGGGGGAGTAGAAGTAGCCCGGCCGCTGCGGGCGGTCGCCGCCGACGAGCACGCGGGCGCCGGCCGCCGCGGCCTGCGCGACGACCTCGTCCACACGGTCGACGGCCGACGGCTCGATGAGCGGGCCGACGGTCGTGCCGGGCTCGGCGCCGTGTCCGACGACCAGGCCACGGAACGCCTCGGTGAGCGCCTCGGTGAACTCCCGCGCGACCGACTCCTGCACGAGGAACCTGTTCGCGGCCACGCACGTCTGCCCGGAGTTGCGCATCTTCGCGGCCACGGCACCCTCGACCGCGGCGTCGATGTCGGCGTCGTCGAAGACGAGGAACGGCGCGTTGCCGCCCAGCTCCATCGACGTGCGCAGGATCGAGTCGGCCGACGCCTTGAGCAGGGACGCGCCCACCTCGGTCGAGCCGGTGAACGAGAGCTTGCGCAGGCGCGGGTCCGCGAGCAAGGGCTCCGAGATCGTGCGCGCCGACGACGAGGGCACGACGTTGAGCACGCCCGTCGGCAGCCCTCGCGCGGCGAGCTGCTCGCGGAACAGCTCGGCGACGTACGCGGTCGTCAGCGGGGTCAGCTGCGCCGGCTTGACCACGGCCGTGCACCCCGCGGCGAGCGCGGGCGCGATCTTGCGGGCCATCATCGCGAGCGGGAAGTTCCACGGCGCGATGAGCAGGGCAGGCCCGACGGGTCGGCGCAGCACGAGCTGGTGGTTGCCGCCGTTCGGTGCTCGTCGTGCGAGGCCCTCGAACCGGACCGCCTGCTCGGAGTACCAGCGGACGTAGTCGGCGCCGTACGCGACCTCGGCGCGCGACTCGGCGAGCGGCTTGCCGCCCTCGGCGGTGATCAGTGCGGCGATGTCCTCGCCGTGGGCCGTGATCGCCTCGAACACCGCGCGCAGCAGCTCGGCGCGCTCGCGAGGTGCGACCTCGCGCCACTGCCCGAACGCCTCGTCGGCCGCGGACAACGCGGCGAGGGCGTCGTCCTGCGCGGCGTCCGCGACGTCGAACAGGACCTGCGTGGTCGCGGGGTCGCGCACCTCGAACGTCTGCCCCGACGCCGCGGGCCGCCACTCACCCCCGATCAGCAACCCCGTGGGCACGTGCGCGGCGACGACAGGCGGCAACGAGACGGTCATCCCCCCATCCTCACGCGAACCCGCACCGCCCGCGCGACCGCTCGGCGCGCTCGCGGTGGGTCGGTGGACGGTTCGGGGTCTGCGTGGGTGGGGCGTCCTACGATGACGAGCATGGTTGCCACGCCCTATGAGGACCTTCTGCGGCTCGTGCTCGAGACCGGGACGCCCAAGGCGGACCGGACGGGGACGGGGACGCGCAGCGTCTTCGGGCACCAGATGCGGTTCGACCTGTCGGCGGGCTTCCCGCTCGTCACCACCAAGCGCGTGCACCTCAAGTCGATCGCGTACGAGCTGCTGTGGTTCCTGCGCGGTGACTCGAACGTCGGGTGGCTGCACGAGCACGGCGTCTCCATCTGGGACGAGTGGGCCGACGAGCGCGGCGAGCTCGGACCGGTCTACGGCGTGCAGTGGCGTTCGTGGCCCACGCCCGACGGCGGCCACATCGACCAGATCACCGATCTCATGGCCAACCTGCGCCGCGACCCGGACTCGCGACGGCACATCGTCTCGGCCTGGAACGTCGCGGACATCCCGTCGATGGCCCTGGCGCCGTGCCACGCGTTCTTCCAGTTCTACGTCGCCGACGGCAGGCTCTCGTGCCAGCTGTACCAGCGCTCGGCGGACCTGTTCCTCGGCGTGCCGTTCAACATCGCGTCGTACGCGCTGCTCACGCACATGGTCGCCCAGCAGCTCGACCTCGAGGTCGGCGACTTCGTCTGGACCGGCGGCGACTGCCACATCTACGACAACCACGTCGACCAGGTGCGCGAGCAGCTCAGCCGTGCGGCGTTCGCGCCCCCCACGCTTCAGCTGCGCAAGGCGCCGTCGATCTTCGAGTACGCGTTCGAGGACATCGAGGTGCTCGACTACCAGCACCACCCGGCCATCAAGGCACCGGTGGCGGTGTGAGCCTCGCGCTCGTGTGGGCGCAGTCCGCCGCGGGCGTCATCGGGATCGGCAACGAGCTCCCGTGGCGGGTCCCGGAGGACTCGGCCCACTTCCGCGCGCTGACCGCCGGTCACCCCGTGATCATGGGTCGCGCGACGTGGGAGTCGCTGCCCGAGAGGTTCCGGCCCCTGCCCGGTCGGGAGAACATCGTGCTGACGCGGACGCCCGGGTACGAGGCTCCCGGGGCCGTCGTGGTGGGGTCGCTCGCCGACGCGCTCGTCGTGGTCGGTGTCCGCGAGGCCTGGGTCATCGGGGGCGGTCAGGTGTACGACCAGGCGCTCGAGCTCGCCGACCGCGTCGAGCGGACGATCGTCGACCTCGAGGTCGACGGTGACACGTGGGCGCCCGTGCTGGGCGACGACTGGCAGGTGGTGGCGCGCGAGCCCGCCGACGGGTGGTCGACGTCGTCGGTCGGCGACGTGCGTTACCGCTTCGAGTCCCTGCGGCGCATCGCGTCCGATGAGTAGCCGCGCTCGTCGCCTGCCGCTCGTCCGCCCTCCGGCCTCCGACGCCCGCCGCGACCCCCGCGGCGGTACCGTGTGCGCATGCCGAGAGTGACGTCGTCCACCCGCCCGTTCGGGGCCGTGCTCACCGCGATGGTCACGCCCATGACCGCAGACGGGGCCGTCGATCTCGACGCCGTCGTCGCGCTCGCTCGCCACCTCGTCGACGGTGGTCAGGACGGCCTCGTGCTCAACGGGACCACCGGCGAGGCGCCGACGACCCACGCGCCCGAGAAGGCGGAGATCGTCGCGGCCGTGGTCGAGGCGGTCGGAGACCGGGCGTTCGTCGTCGCGGGCGCCGGGTCCAACGACACCGCGCACGCCGTCCGCATGGCCGAGCAGGCGGCCGAGGCCGGCGCGCACGGCCTGCTCGTCGTGAGCCCGTACTACTCGCGCCCGTCGCAGCCGGGCCTCGTCGCGCACGTGCAGGCCGTCGTCGAGGCGACCGACCTGCCCGTCATGCTGTACGACGTCCCCGGCCGCGCGGGGGTCAGGATGGCGCCCGAGACGGTCGCGACGCTCGCCGAGCACGAGCAGGTCGTCGCCATGAAGGACGCCACGGGCGACGTGTACTCCGCGTCCAAGCTCGCCGCGAGCACCGGGCTGGCCTGGTACTCGGGCGACGACGGCCTCCTGCTGCCCTTCCTCGCGCACGGTGCCGTGGGCGTGGTCGGTGTCGCGACGCACGTCGTCGGCCGTCAGTTCGCCGCCGCGGTGCGCGCCTGGGACGCGGGCGACCACGCCGAGGCGCTGCGCATCTTCCGTGCCGTGACGCCCGCCATCGAGGCGATCAACGGCGCCGGCTTCCAGGCGGTCTACGCCAAGGCCGCGCTCGAGGTGCTCGGACTGCTGTCCGGCCGAGCCGTCCGGCTTCCCTACGTGTCGGCGCCCGACGAGGCCGTCGACGACATCCGCGCAGGTCTGCGCGCTGCAGGGCTGCTCGACGCAGCTCTCGCCTGACACCCAGGAGATCCATGAGTCACCCGCATCCCGAGCTCACCCCGCCCCCGCCGCTCGCGGACGGTGCCCTGCGCATCGTCGCCCTCGGCGGACTCGGGGAGGTCGGGCGCAACATGGCCGTGCTCGAGTACGACGGGCGCCTGCTCGTCATCGACTGCGGCGTGCTCTTCCCGGAGGACCACCAGCCCGGCGTGGACCTGATCCTGCCGGACTTCGAGTACATCAAGGACCGTCTCGCGGACATCGACGCGATCGTCCTCACCCACGGCCACGAGGACCACATCGGTGCCGTGCCGTATCTGCTGCGGCTGCGCCGTGACATCCCGCTCGTCGGCTCGCAGCTCACGCTCGCGTTCGTCGAGGCCAAGCTCAAGGAGCACCGGATCCAGCCGCTGACCCTCGTGGTCAAGGAGGGCCAGGTCGAGCAGCTCGGGGCCTTCGAGTGCGAGTTCGTCGCGGTCAACCACTCCATCCCGGACGCGCTCGCGGTCGCGGTGCGCACCGGTGCGGGGACCGTCCTGCACACGGGCGACTTCAAGATGGACCAGCTGCCGCTCGACGGCCGCATCACCGACCTGCGCGCGTTCGCCCGGCTCGGTGAGGCGGGCGTCGACCTGTTCATGGTCGACTCGACCAACGCCGAGGTGCCGGGCTTCGTCGCGCAGGAGCGTGGCATCGGGCCGGTGCTCGACACGGTGTTCGCCGAGTCGACCAAGCGGATCATCGTCGCGTCGTTCTCCTCGCACGTGCACCGCGTCCAGCAGGTGCTCGACGCCGCGCACGCGCACGGTCGCCGCGTGGCGCTCGTCGGGCGCTCGATGGTGCGCAACATGGCCATCGCCTCGGACCTCGGCTACCTCAAGGTGCCCGACGGCGTGCTCATCGACATCAAGCGGATCGACGACCTGCCCGACGACGAGATCGTGCTGATGTGCACGGGCTCGCAGGGCGAGCCGATGGCGGCGCTGTCGCGCATGGCGAACAACGACCACCGCGTGTCCGTCGGGTTCGGCGACACGGTGATCCTCGCGTCGTCGCTCATCCCGGGCAACGAGAACGCCGTCTTCCGCATCATCAACGGCCTGACCCGGCTCGGCGCACGCGTCGTGCACTCGGGCAACGCGAAGGTGCACGTCTCCGGCCACGCATCGGCCGGCGAGCTCCTCTACTGCTACAACATCCTCAAGCCGCGCAACGTCATGCCCGTGCACGGCGAGGTCCGCCACCTCGTGGCGAACGCCGCGCTCGCCGTGCAGACCGGGGTGCCGGCCGACCGTGTGGTGCTCGCCGAGGACGGGGTCGTCGTCGACCTCGTGGACGGCCGTGCGTCGGTGGTCGGGGCCGTGCCCTGCGGCTACGTGTATGTGGACGGGTCGAGCGTCGGGGAGATCACCGAGGTCGAGCTCAAGGACCGCCGGATCCTCGGTGACGAGGGCTTCATCTCGATCTTCGCGGTGATCAGCTCGGCCGACGGCAAGGTGCTGGCGGGCCCGCAGATCCACGCGCGTGGCTTCGCCGAGCAGGACGCCGTGTTCGACGACATCCTTCCCGAGCTGACCCGCGCCCTCGAGGAGGCGTCCCAGGCGGGCGCGACCGACGTGCACCAGCTCCAGCAGGTGATGCGCCGCGTCGTCGGCCGCTGGGTGAGCAACCGCCTGCGCCGCCGCCCGATGATCATCCCGGTGGTCGTGGAGGCGTGAGCCGGAGCGCAGCGGACGGTGGGGGTCGCGAAGCGGCACCCGCCGTCCGCGGAGCGCAGGTTCACGCCGACCACAAGAACGAGGCGTGAGCCGGAGCGCAGCAGGCGGTGGGGGTCGCGAAGCGGCACCCGCCGC
>JBCECL010000001.1:0-94929 GCA_039207135.1 Brevundimonas sp. | reverse complement strand
GAGGCGTGAGCCGGAGCGCAGCAGGCGGTGGGGGTCGCGAAGCGGCACCCGCCGCCTGCGGAGCGCAGGTTCACGCCGACCACAAGCGCGAGGCCTAGTCCGAGACCGACCGAGCGCCGGTGGTGCGCGCCCTACGGGGCGTGCGGCACCGGCGCTTCGTCGTCAGCTGTGACCTCGTCCACCGAGTCCGGCGCGGGCTCGTGCGTCGCGCCGCCGCCGCGCGATGCCGCGGCCGAGCCGAGCAGGATCAGGGCGGTGGCGGCCGCGATCGTCCACGTGAGCGGCTCGTCGAGCACGACGGCCCCGAGCGTCACGGCGACGACGGGGTTGAGGTAGGCGACGAGCGTCGAACGTGCGGCGCCCACCTCGACGATGAGGCGGAAGAACAGCACGAACGCGAGCGCGGTGCAGATGGCGCCGAGAGCGGCGAGGGCGAGCACGGCGTCGACCGGAGGCCAGGGCTGCGCGCCCTCGGACACGAGGAAGGGCGCGTACACGAGGGCCGTGACCGCCAGGCACGTGGCCGTGAGCGGGATCGCCGGCACGTCACGGAGGAAGCGGTCGGCGATGATCGGGGCGGTCGCGTAGCCGAGCGCCGCGAGCAGCACCTGCGTGACGGCCCAGGGGTCGTCGGCCGCAGCACCGGGGCCGAGCAGGAGAGCGACTCCGCCGAGCCCGACGAGCAGCCCCACCCAGCGGACCGCCGCGACGGGGCGGCGGTCGCCGATGAACCGCCCGATGACCACGGCGGCAATGGGCACGGTGGCGACCAGGAGCCCGGTGGTCGAGCTCGTCAGCGTCTGCTCGGCGTTGGACAGCAGGATCCACGGCCCGACGATCTCGAGCGCGGCGAACCCGAGCACGGCCGGCCAGTGGCCACGCAGCACGCGAAGGCCGCCGGATCGCAGCGCGAACGGCAGAAGGAGCAGCGCGCCGAGCGCGGTGCGGACGAAGACCACCGTGACCGGGCTGACGTCGGTGACGGCGACCTTGATGAGCAGGTAGGGCACGCCCCACACCACTCCCACGGCGAGCAGCAGGATCCAACCACGGCGACTCATCGGGGTGCCCCCGAGCTCTCGACCAACACGCTTCCCGACGCTAGACCAGGCCACCGACATGAGCCCGGCAGCCGAACGGTGCCGACGATCTCTGGCAGGAGTTCGTGGCACGTCGGCAGGATCGCGACGGGTCGCAAGCACGCCTCAGACTGCGGGGCTGAACGCGTCGCGGTGCCGACCGGGCGACGTTCCGTACCGGGCGGCGAAGTGCTGGCGCAGCGCCGCGGCCGTCGCGTACCCGCACGCATGGGCGACCGACTCGACCGGGTCGGTGGTCGTCTCCAGGAGCAGGCGCGCGTGGGCGAGGCGACGCTCGAGCAGCCACTGCGCCGGGCTCGTGCCCGTGCGGGCGCGGAACTGCCGCGTGAACGTCCTCCTCGACATCGTCGCGCGCGCTGCCCACCGGTCGAGGTCGACCGGCTGGTCGAGCCGCGAGGCAGCCCACGCCATCGCCTGCTCGAGCGGGTCAGGGCCGGGCGCGGGGGTGATGGGCGTCGGGATGAACTGGGCCTGGGAGCCGTCGCGGTGCGGCGCGAGCACGAGCGAGCGGGCGACGCTCGCGGCGACCTTCTCGCCGTGGTCGGTGCGCAGCACGTGCAGGCAGCAGTCCAGGGCCGCGGCGACGCCCGCGGACGTCACGAGGTCGCCGTCGTCGCACCACAGCACGTCCGAGCGGACGCGGACGGCGGGGTAGCGCTGGGCGAGCTCGTCGGCGGCGTGCCAGTGCGTCGCCACCTCGCGGCCGTCGGCGATCCCGCTGGCCGCCACGATGAACGAGCCGAGGCACAGCCCGACGACGCGTGCACCGCGCTCGTGCGCGGCACGGATCGCGTCCAGCAAAGCCGGTGCAGGCTCGGTGCTCGTGTCCGCGCTGGGCAGCACGATCGTGTCTGCGGCCGCGATCGCCTCGAGGCCGTGCTCGATGTGCAGGTCGTAGCCGGCATCGGTCGCCAGCGCGCCTGGCCGTTCGGCGCACACGGTGACGCGATACGGGAGCACCGGAGCGGAGCTGCGGCGGACGCCGAAGACGGCGGTCGGGACGGCGAGGTGGAACGCGCTGATCCCGTCGAAGGCGACGACGGCGATCTCGTGGACGCTCGAAGCAGGCATGGCCTGATTCTATCGACAGGTGACCTGCAGGCCAATGGTGGTGCCTGCGGCGAACCGGCAGGGTGGAGCCATGACGACCTCCAGGGAACCGATCACCATGACCTTCGTCGGCGGACCGACGCTCGCCTTCACCTACGGCGGACTCACGATCCTCACCGACCCGACGTTCGACGAGCCGGGGGTGTACGAGGGCGGCATCTCGCTGCGCAAGCTCGTCGGCCCGGCCGTGCAGCCCGCCGACCTCGGACCCGTCGACGTCGTGCTGCTCTCGCACGACCAGCACCCGGACAACCTCGACACCTCTGGGCGCGCGCTGCTGGCGGACGTCCCGGTCGTGCTCTCGACGCCCGAGGCGGAGGCGCGCATCCCCGGGGTGCGTGGCCTCGCCACCTGGGAGCAGACCGAGCTGGCCGGCGAGGTCGTCATCACGGCCGTGCCCGCCCGGCACGGTCCGGAGGGCGCCGAGGCGCTCAGCGGCCCCGTCACGGGCTTCCTGCTCGAGGGCCCAGGCCTTCGGACGGTGTACGTCGCGGGTGACAACGCGTCGCTCGACGTCGTGGACGCGGTGGCCCGACGGTTCCCGGAGATCGACGTGGCCGTCGTGTTCGTGGGCGGCGCGAACGTCGGGCGGTTCGGCGACGAGCCGGTCACGCTCGACGCGGTGCGGGCCAGCGCTGCTGCCGACCTGCTCGCGGGCGCCCAGATCGTGCCCGTGCACCACACCGACTGGGCGCACTTCGTCGACCCGCTCTCGGCGGTCGTCGACCGCTTCGCGGCGGGCGGGCGCGCGGACAGGCTCGTGGTGCTCGAGCGCGGCGTCCCGACCGTGGTGCGCCCCCTCGGCGTGCCGGTCGCGACGAGGGGATGAGCGGGCGGCCTGGGCTCAACCCGCGCGTGCGCGTTGCCGATCCGAGGTGATGACCCCGAGCCGTGTGATCCCGTGGCTGCTTGCTGTCGCGGCTCTGCTCGGCCTCGCCGCGTGCACGTTTGGCGACGACGACGGAGCCGAGCGGGACCGGATCCAGCGTGAGATCGGCCGCGGGGCCGACTGGATCACCGCGCTGAGCCCGCCCGCGGGCTTCGAGGCGATCGAGTGCTCGCGCCCGAGCTCGGACGTGGACCGTTGCTGGCGGGCGCCGGGTACGCCGCAGCAAGCTCTGGACGCGCTCGCCCCCTTCGTCGCGAGCGGTGGGTTCGGCGACCTGGCGACCGACTGCTCAGGGAGCCCGACCCATGACGGCGATCCGACGGGCTGCACGGCGTACCCGGGCGTGTTGCGGATGGTGGCAACGCGCGACGTCGACACGTCGGCGACCTCCAAGGACGACGCGGTCCTCGACACGTCGACCGTGTGGATCGCGACCGTGCACCTCGGCGACTGACCTCAGGCCGGCGTGACGCCACGGAACCTCGCGAGCCGCTCGTGCTCGTGGTCCACGGCGGCACGCGTGGCCGCGTCCCACGGCACCCACTCGTCGAGCTCGAGCGCGAGCCGCGTGCCTTTCGCGCGCGGACGCCAGGTGCCGATCAGCTCGCTCCCGCAGAGCACGGCGCCGGGTCGGCCGAGCGTGGGCCACAGGCCCTTGTGGCGGCTCCGGTCGGGCACGATGACGTCGCGGTCGCGGCCCTGCAGGAACAGGTCGTACGGCCCGAGGAGCCGCACCTGCGGCTCGGCGGGCGGCTCGGCGGCCGCTTCGAGCGCGGGCAGGTCCGGTTCGAGGAACGACGCGGCGACGCCGTCGACCTCGACCGGCACCGCGTCGGAGGGCCACCGCGCCTTGACGTCCCGCAGCGGCGCGTCGAGGAACGTCGCCACCTGCTTCTGGTCGAGCGGCCCGAGCAGGTGGAGCGTGCCACGGACGAGGTCGAAGGGGCCGTCGTCGGGCGATGGCCGCAGGTCGCCCACCTGGTTCGCGGGCCAGCGCGGGATGGGGCGCAGCACCGGGGGAGAGGTGTCCGGCTCGAGCTCGAGCCCCGCGTGCAGCGCCGCCAGGCGGAACGTCATCTCGTACATGTGGGTCGCGCCGCAGGGTTCGCACCAGCGCACGTACGGCTCGGGCATCTCGGCAGTCATCCGCGTGGACAGCGCCCCCTTGCCCACGGGCTCGGCGACGACGCCGTGCATGGTGCGCGCGACCTCCGCGAGCGCGTCGGTGACGGGGATGCCAGCCGCCTTGAGCGGGCGTGACGCGTTGATGACGCGCTTGGCGGCGTCGGTCTCCGAGTAGGGGCGCACGGCCCTCTCTACTGCCTTCAGGTCCGCGCGTCGGTAGGCGTGGGGGGCTCCGCGCAGCGTCCAGGCCAGCGCGAGCGCGTGCGGCCAGGCGTGGGCCGTGACGGGGACGCCGCGCACCGCCAGCGCCCACAGCGCCCCGTCCGGCCCGGTGTCCTGGACCCCGAGATCGAGGATCGCCGCCCGGTCCGCGGGGCGGTCGGCACGCGTCGCGCGGTCGAGCTGCTGCGCGTGCACCCGGTAGCGCAGCACCTGGTCGCGGCCGACCCGGAGGCCGGCGTCCGTCTTGGTCGCCATGCATCCACCGTGCCACGGGCTTCCCACACGAGCCGGGCAGACCGTGATGCCGTCGGCGGCCGCAACGCGTGCTGCCGCCGGCGGGCGCGACGATCGGACGGCGACACGCGCCGGGACTCGCCCGTCTCGTCGGCACCCCCGACTACTTTGAGGACCATGGCGACTCGTACGTCCTCCTCAGGTGCCCGACCCGGCGCGCCGACGACGCCGCGCGCCACCACCAAGACGGCGCCGCGGACGACCGCCAAGAGCGGTTCGGCGAGGCCCGGCACGTCGCGGCCCCCGGCGCGCAAGCCAGCGCCGCACCAGCCCGCGCTGCCCGTGCGCATCGTCAAGGGTGCCTGGATGGGGTGCGCGCACCTGATCGGCGGCACGGCGCGCCGCATGGGTCACGGCGCACGCGACCTCGACCCCGCGCACCGCCGCGACGGGCTGGCGTTCGCGCTGCTCGGCCTCGCGGTCGCCGTCGCCGCCCGCGAGTGGTGGGCGCTGTCCGGGACCGCGGGCAACGCGATCCACTCGGTCGTCGCCGGCACGTTCGGCGTGGTCGGCGTGATCGTCCCGATCCTGCTGCTCGCGACCGCCGTCCGGCTCATGCGCCACCCGGAGCGGGTCCAGGCCAACAGCCGGATCGGCATCGGCCTCACCGCGATCATCCTGGCCGTGTGCGGCATCGTGCAGATCTCGAAGGGGCTGCCCAGCACCGACGACTTCCCGGCCCTGCGCTCGGCGGGCGGCATCGTCGGCTTCGCCGTCGGCACGCCGCTGGCGAGCCTGCTCACGGCGCCGGTCGCGATCATCCTGCTGCTGCTGCTCGCCTTCTTCGGGATCCTCGTCGTCACGGCCACGCCCGTGCACCAGGTGGTCCCGCGGCTGCGTGCCGGCTACCACCGGCTCACCGGCGGCCGGCACAACGACGCCGCCGAGCAGGACGACGAGGTCGAGGACGACGACGCGCCGCTGGTCATCAACGCGCTGCACTCCGCGCTCGACGAGCCCGAGGCCCCGGCGCCCAAGCGTCGGCGCGGCCTGCTCTCCAGGCGCAACCGCGCGCAGGAGGTCGACGAGCCTGACGACGAGCGCCTCGAGGGGTACGTCGGCGACGAGGCGTTCGTCCGCGCGGCCGTCGTCGTGCCCGACGTCGCGGGGATCGACGAGCCGGCTCCCGACACGGTGCCGACCGCCCTGCTCGACGCGATCGAGACCTCGGGCGACGACTCCTCGGAGCACGGCACGGACCGCGACGCGACCACCATCGCCGCGCCGCGCGCGACGACGCCCGTGCCGCGCGGAGAGCAGCCGATGCTCGGCGGCGACGTGCTCTACACGTTGCCGTCGGAGGACTCGCTGGCCAAGGGCGCCCCGCACAAGGTGCGCTCGGCAGCCAACGACCGCGTCGTCGAGTCGCTGACCTCGGTGCTCGAGCAGTTCGAGATCAACGCGCAGGTCACGGGCTTCACGCGCGGGCCGACGGTCACGCGCTACGAGGTCGAGCTCGGCAAGGGGACCAAGGTCGAGCGCGTCACCGCGCTGAGCAAGAACATCGCCTACGCGGTCGCCAGCGCGGACGTACGCATCCTGTCGCCGATCCCCGGCAAGTCGGCGATCGGCATCGAGATCCCGAACACCGACCGCGAGACGGTCTCGCTCGGCGACGTGCTGCGGTCCAGCGCGGCCAAGCGCACGGAGCACCCGATGGTGATCGGGGTCGGCAAGGACGTCGAGGGCGGCTACGTCACGGCCAACCTCGCCAAGATGCCGCACCTGCTCGTCGCCGGCGCCACCGGTGCGGGCAAGTCGAGCTTCGTGAACTCCATGATCGTCTCGATCCTCATGCGTGCGACGCCCGACGAGGTCCGCATGGTGCTCGTCGACCCCAAGCGCGTCGAGCTCACGATCTACGAGGGCATCCCGCACCTCATCACGCCGATCATCACCAACCCGAAGAAGGCCGCCGAGGCTCTCGAGTGGGTCGTGCGCGAGATGGAGGCGCGGTACGACGACCTCGCGATGTTCGGGTTCAAGCACGTCGACGACTTCAACGTCGCGGTGCGCGCGGGCAAGGTCAAGCCGCTGCCCGGCTCGGAGCGCAAGATCGCGACGTACCCGTACCTGCTCGTGGTCGTCGACGAGCTCGCCGACCTGATGATGGTCGCCCCGCGCGACGTCGAGGCGTCGATCCAGCGCATCACCCAGCTCGCGCGTGCCGCGGGGATCCACCTCGTGCTCGCGACGCAGCGGCCGTCGGTCGACGTCGTGACCGGTCTGATCAAGGCGAACGTGCCGTCGCGGCTCGCGTTCGCGACGAGCTCGCTCACGGACTCCCGCGTCGTGCTCGACCAGCCCGGTGCGGAGAAGCTCATCGGTCAGGGTGACGCGCTCTTCCTGCCGATGGGTGCCGCCAAGCCGATGCGCACGCAGGGCGCCTGGGTCGCCGAGTCGGAGATCCACGCGGTCGTCGAGCACGTCAAGAAGCAGCTCAAGCCGGTCTACCGCCAGGACGTGACCGTGGTCGCGGCCAAGAAGCAGGTGGACGAGGACATCGGCGACGACCTCGACCTGCTCCTGCAGGCGGCCGAGCTCGTCGTCACGACGCAGTTCGGGTCGACGTCGATGCTCCAGCGCAAGCTGCGCGTCGGCTTCGCGAAGGCGGGCCGACTCATGGACCTGCTCGAGTCCCGCGAGATCGTCGGGCCGTCCGAGGGATCCAAGGCGCGCGAGGTCCTCGTGCAGCCCGACGACCTCGCCGGCACGCTCGAGATGCTGCGGGGCGGGTCCGGTGACCCGTACGCGCACGACGACGGCGCGATGCCGGGTGACCCGCCCGTCGCGACCGACTACTTCGACGACGACGAGGGGGACGACGCCGGGCAATGGTCCGGCGGACGCCGGTGATCCACCGGTCAGTCCCCGCCGCGTTCGGGGCGTCGTTCCTGGGTTCGTCGGACACGGTCGTCACCGTGACGAGCGTCATCGGGTGCGTGGCGATCATCGCGCTGATCGCGGTGCTCGTGCTCATGGGCCGGCAGCGCCGCGAGGTGCACCGCGCGAACGCCGCCCTGGCGCTCTCACGCGAGCTGCGCCACCGGTACGACGCGCTGCAGGCGGTCACCCGCGAGGGCGCGATCGTCTCGTCGCTGTCGGGCAGGGTGCTCGACATCTCCGAGCGCGCCGCCGCGATCCTCGGCGTCGACCCTGCGACGGCCGTCGGCCAGCAGCTCGCCGACCTGCCCGTCGTCCTGGTCAACGAGCTCGGCCTGGCGATGAACCCCGCGGCCGTGCTCGGGCACCGACCGGGCCTGGGACACACGGGCTTCACGGTCGACTCCGAGCTCGTCGGCGTGGCGCTGCCGGGTGGCCCGCAGGGCCAGGCGCGCATGGTGCAGGTCGCGAGCCAGCTCGTGCCCGCCGGAGACGGTGACGCCGCGGCCGTGCTGACCACGCTCGTCGACGTCACGGGCCGTCGCGAGGTGGAGGCGGCGCTGTCCCGCAGCGAGACCCAGTTCCGGGTCGCGATGGAGAACGCGCCCATCGGCATGGCCCTCGTCGACCTCGAGTGGCGCGTGGTCGAGGCCAACGCGGCCCTCGCCGAGCTGCTCGGCACCAGCGTCGCGGCCCTGCGCGGCTACCCCATGGCCGACCTGAGCACGCCCGAGACGCGCGCGTCCGAGCGACTCGAGGTCGACCGGCTGCTCGGCGGGAGCCAGCACCGGTTCTCCGTCGAGAAGCGGTACCAGCGGGCCGACGGGCACCTCGTCTGGGTCGTGCTGGACACGGCGCTCGTGCGCACGCCGGGTGGCGCCCCCGACCACTTCGTCGTCCAGGTGCGCGACTCCACGGAGTCGAGGCTCCAGGCGGAGATGCTGACGCACCGCGCGATGCACGACCCGCTGACCGGGCTCGCCAACCGCACGCTCCTGCAGGAGGTTCTGCAGTCGGTGCTCGAGCAGCCGGGGATCGTCGATCGCGTGGCGGTGCTCGCGTGCGACCTGGACGGCTTCAAGGAGATCAACGACCGCTACGGCCACGCCGCCGGCGACGACGTCCTCGTGCACGTCGCCGGGGTGCTGCGCGCGGCCACGGCGCGCCGAGGCACGGTCGCGCGGCTGGGCGGCGACGAGTTCGTGGTGGTCGTCCAGGACGTCGATGGGCCGAAGGCGGTGTTCGAGGTCGCCGCCGCCGTGCACGCCCGGCTCCAGGAGCCCGTGCGGGTGGCCCGCAGGCGGCTGACCGTCGGCGCGAGCATCGGGATCGCCCTGGCCGACCCCGAGGCGATCGAGGGCGGTGCGCCGGCGATGCTCGCGGCCGCGGACGCCGCGCTCTACCGCGCCAAGGCCGCCGGGCGCGGACGGACCGAGGTGTACGACCACAGCATGAGCCGCGTGAGCGGAGCCGACCTGCACCAGGAGCTCGCCGCTGCCCTCGAGTCGGGCGAGCTCGTCGTGTACTACCAGCCGATCGTCGACCTCGGGGACCACCGCGTCGTCGGGTACGAGGCGCTCATCCGCTGGCAGCACCCGTACCGAGGCCTGCTGCTGCCGAGCGCGTTCCTCTCGATGGTCCAGGAGGCGGGCCTGTCGGTCGCGCTGGGTCAGTTCGTCGCGCGACGCGTCGTCGAGGCGGTGGCTGTGATGCCCGACCAGACCCGGTGGGTGTCCGTGAACGTCTCGGCCGACCAGCTCGGCGACGGCGAGTTCGCCACCACCCTCCTGGCCGAGATCTCCCGGCACCGCATCATGGCCGGACGCATCGTCGTCGAGCTGACGGAGACGTCGCTCGTCGCGTCGGGCACCCGCATCCGCCACGAGCTCACGCAGCTGTCCGCGGCCGGCGTCCCGGTGCTGCTCGACGACTTCGGCACGGGCGTCTCGCCGCTGTCGTACCTGCGTGACCTACCGGTCGCCGGCGTGAAGCTCGACATGTCGTTCACGTCGGGCATCCCCGACGACCCGACGGCGGGCAAGATCTCGCGCGCGCTCGGCTCGTTGGCCCGCGAGCTCGCGATGGTGACGATCGCCGAGGGCATCGAGCACACCGAGCAGGCCGAGTTCCTGCACCGCAACGGGTGGCGCTACGGGCAGGGCTGGCTGTTCGGCAGCGCGCAGCCGGTCGAGAGCGTGCTCGGCTCGTCGTCGCACCCCTGACCTGACCTACTGCGTGCGGGGCACCACGGTGGGCGGCGGGCCCGTGGACGTGACGGGCTCCGTGCGTTCGGGCGCCTCGTCGCCGGCGGCATCGGCGACGCGCGCCGTGCGGGCCGCGACCTTCGCCGCGCTCAGGTGCTTGGTGCCGCCCTCGATGTCGGTGAGGGCGTGGACCTCGTGCCCGCCGAGCCGGTCGACCGTGATGGGCGTCCACTCGACACCGACCACCCGCGCGGGGCCGGCCTTTCTGCCTTCGGCCGCGAAGGCGCCGCCGCTCTCGACGTGCGCGGTCAGCAGGATCCCAGAGTCGGTGTTGTCGACGCAGCACGCGCCGTCCTGGTTGGACAGGAAGTTGCCCAGACCGTAGGCGACCCACATCCCCTCGCCGCGCGGACCGCCCTCGAGCTTCGCGACGGGCTGAGGAACGTGCGCGTGGTGGCCGATGACGAGGTCGATCTCGCCCGAGTCGGCGAGCTGCTGGTCGATGGCCTTCTGGGTCGCCGTCGGCTCGGTCTGGTACTCGACGCAGCAGTGCACGCTCGCGATCACCAGGTCGGCGCCGTCGGCACGAGCCTGCTTCGCCTCGGCGACCATCGCGGGGACGTCGATGATGTTCACCGACCACGGCTTGTCCGCGTCGACCGGCATCCCGTTCGTTCCGTACGCTGCGGCGATGTGCGCGACCTTGATGGTCTGCCCCTCGCGCTCGAGCTCGTAGACCTGCGGCTGGTCCGCCTCCTGCTGCGACCGCGCCGTGCCGACGTGACCCAGCCCGGCGGCGTCGAGGGTGTCCAGCGTCGCCTTGACGCCGGCGTACCCGCGGTCGACGGAGTGGTTGGACGCCGTCGAGCAGCCGTCCCAGCCCTGCTTCTTGAGCGCGTCGACGATCTCGGGCGGGCTGCCGAAGATCGGGTAGCCGCTCGGCTTCTTCCCGGGCGGCGCGATGGGCACCTCGAGGTGGCAGATCGCCAGGTCGGCCGGCTGGATCCACGGGTCGAGCGGCGCGAGCATCGGGCTGAAGTCGTAGCCGTTCTTCGTGCGCGCGTCGGCGATCACGGGGGTGTGCGGGAGCACGTCGCCGGCCGCGACGATCGTGAACTCGGCGGCCGGGTCCGGGGTCGGGCTGGGCGTGGGCGACGGCGTGCTCGACGGCTTCGCGGACGACGACGGGGTCTGCGCGGCGGGCGGCGCACCCGGTTCGTCGGCGCCGCCGCCGATGCCGAACGCGACCGCGCCGACGCACGCGAGGACGAGGACGACGGTGGCGACGGCAGCGACCAGCGGGGAGCGGCGATGCGTGCGCACATGCCGCGTCATGACGCGACCGGATTCAGTGGGCGCGGGGCCCTGCACGAGACTGGCACACCGGGACTCTAGGCTGTCTGACGTGGTGGACCGGTGATTGCTCTGTGACGGCTTCGGGACGCGCCTCGGTCTGGAACGTGGCAAACCTGCTGACGATGCTCCGCATCGCGCTCGTGCCCTTCTTCGCGTGGGCGCTGCTTGCCGACGGCGGGCACAGCACGACGGGGCGCCTCGTGGCGACGGGGATCTTCGTGCTGGCCGCCGTCACCGACCGGCTCGACGGGTGGCTCGCGCGCCGCAACGACCAGATCACCGACCTCGGCAAGCTGCTCGACCCGATCGCCGACAAGCTGCTCATGGGCACCGCACTGGTCCTGCTTTCGGTGCTCGGCGACCTGTGGTGGTGGGTCACGATCGTCATCCTGGTGCGCGAGCTCGGCATCACGATCATGCGGTTCTTCATGCTGCGCTACGTGGTCCTCCCGGCATCGCGCGGAGGCAAGATCAAGACCGTGCTGCAGTCGGTCGCCATCGGCCTGTACCTGCTGCCCCTCGACGAGATGCCCGACTGGATCGGCGTCGTGGCCGCGGTCGCCATGGGCGCCGCGCTCGTCGTGACGGTCGTCACTGGCATCGACTACGTGCGGCTCGCTGCCCGGATCCACGCTGCGGCGAGGCCGGCCCGGCCGGCCGGGCCTCCCGAGGCCTGACGTGGACGACGCCGCGCGCCTCGTCGACGCGCTTCGGGCGCGCGGGCTCACCGTCGCCGCCGCGGAGTCGCTGACGGGCGGTCTGGTGTGCGCGCGCCTGGTGGACGTCCCGGGCGCCTCGGACGTCGTTCGCGGTGCGATCGTCGCGTACGCGACAGACCTCAAGGCGAGCCTGCTGGACGTCGACGAGGCGCTCCTCGCCGCGCACGGTCCCGTGCACGTCGACGTGGCACGGGCCATGGCACGCGGTGTGCGCGCGCGGCTCGCCGCGGACATCGGCCTGGCGACGACCGGCGTCGCCGGACCCGGACCAGCGGACGGGCATCCGGCGGGCACGGTGCTGCTCGCCGTCTCGACGCCGTGGTCCGACGACGTGCTCGCCCTCGCGCTCGACGGTGACCGACAGGCCGTGCGCGCCGGGGCCGTGGACCGCGTGATCGGCCTGGCGATGGCGGCGCTGGACTGAGGTCGCGGAGCAGGTCCGACGACTGTTCGGGCAGGTCACCCGAACGGCCGAGCGCAGCGGGTGAGAATCGAGCCCGGCTGTCCGCACCCGCGGGAACACCGTGAGCAGGAAGATCGTTGCAAACACCGTGATGAACACTCGGCCACCCTCGCGTCCTGCGGCCCATCGTGTGGGTGCGGCACGGTACGGTGGCCTGACTGTGGTAAACCGGACAGACGCGAGAGGGGGAGCCCCGATGGTCGTACTGCGTCGAGAGATCGGCGACGTGCTGCGCGACGCGCGGCAGCGTCAAGGGCGGACCCTGCGTGAGGTCTCCTCGGCCGCACGGGTGTCGCTCGGTTATCTGAGTGAGGTCGAGCGGGGGCAGAAGGAGGCGTCGTCGGAGCTGCTGCACAGCATCTGCGAGGCGCTCGACGTGCCCATGTCGCTCGTCCTGCGCGAGGTCAGCGACCGGGTCGCGGTGACCGAGGGGCTCGTGATCCCCGACACCGTGCCGATCGACCTGGCCGCGTCGCTCGAGGGCGGTTCGGATGCAGGCTGGGCAAGGACCCGTTCGGAGCTCGCGCCGATCGGCTGACATTCACCTCGCAACGGGCCGCGGACCTTCGGGTCCGCGGCCCGTTGCGCTTTCTCTGCTCACGCGTGCGATGCGGGCTTCGGCGCCTGGCAGCGGGGGCAGTAGAAGATCGGCCTCTCGAACGGCGCCGGATTGGCCTGGCCGACCGCGATCGGCGTACCGCACCGCGTGCACGGCCTGCGCAGGCGACCGTGCACGCGCTCGGGGCGCTGGTCCACGACGACCGAGCGCTGCATCTGCTTGCGGGCGACCAGGAGCACGTGCGCCGGGTCCGCCACCTCGTCTGCCGGCGTCCACGGCCAGATCCCGTCGGCGAACAAGGACTCGGCCGTGTAGATCGTGCCGAGCCCTGCGACCACGCGCTGGTCCAGCAGCACCTGCGCGACCGGCGTGCTGCCCGCCCGCTCCCATCGCCGCAGGATCTCCTCGACGTCGACCCGGTCGCCCAGGATGTCGGGACCGAGGTGGCCGATCACCGTGTGCTCCGCGGACGTCGCGACCACGTCGACCATGCCGAGCAACCTGCCGTAGGCCGTCCACGTGGGCGTGGCCAGCACGGCGCGGATGTCGTGCCCGCGCGCGACTGCCTGCGGCGACTGCGTCGGGACGGCTCGCCACTGCCCGTCCATGCGCAGGTGGGTGTGCAGGGTGCGGCCGTCGTCGAACCTCGTCAGCAGGTGCTTGCCGTAGGCGGCGGTGCCGAGCACGGTCGCTCCGACGAGATCGACGGTCGCGACGCTCGGCCAGCGCAGCTCGGCGCGCGTGAGCCGTCCGCCGGCGAGTGCGGCGTCCAGCCGGGCCGCGGTCCTGCGCAGCACGTCACCCTCGGGCACTCAGGATCCGCCGAACCGCAGCCCGCGAGGCGTCGTCGCGAAGCCTGCGTGGGTCAGCGCGCTCCCGACCGGGCCGCGAAGCGCGCCGCCGGCGAGCACCTCGACGCCGTCGATCCGGTGGATCGTCAGCCTGCCGACGTGACGTTCTCGCACCGTCTCGGCGAGCCCGTGCGCAGCAGCCGAGAGCGGCTCGACGGCGTCGGTGAACGAGAGCGCCGTCCGGCCACCGCGTTCGAGGTACAGCACGAGCGCGCCGTCCACGAGCACGACGAGCGCCCCAGCCTTCCGGCCCGGGCGGTGCCGACCCCCTTCCGTCACGCGCTCGGCGGGTGGTTCGGGCCACGCGAGCGCGGCGCCGTAAGGGTTCGCGGGGTCGGTCGCGGCGAGCACCACGACGTGTGCGGCTCCGGGCCCGGTCGACACGCCATCACCAGCGCTCGACGTGCGGCCGTCGGCCGCGCGGTCGGCGGCTGCGTCGACGACCTGTGCGTCGATGCGCAGGCGGTCCACCGCTCCGGGGAGGGCGAACTGCGACCCCCCGAGCCGCTCGACGAAGTACCCGCGCCGCACCTGACCGCCCTGCTCAAGCGCCGCAAGGACGCGGTAGACGTCGGCGAAGCGCCCCCCGAGCCCCTCCGACGGGGCGATCGCACGGGTGAGCACGCCGTGCCGGTCGAGGAGCTGCGCTGCCAGTGCGTGGGCCCTGACTGTCGCGTCGAGCTCGCGCCCCGGGAGCAGCGACCACCGGCCGCCGGCCGCACCGGTCCCGCGGGCGCCCGCCCCGCCAGCACCTGCTCCAGCGGCGCTCGCGTCCGAGACACGGAACGCAGCTCGTAGACCGAGGTGCGGGCGCATCGCTCGGGCGCGCGTCGCCGGCGCGCGTGTGCGGTGCGCGGTCGAGCCCGTACCCAGCCACGCGCGCAGGGGAGCGAGGCTGTCGTTCGTGACCCGGCCGGCCCACACCAGGTCCCACAGGGCAGCCGTGACCTCGCCCTGCCCCACCGCCGTGGGCGCGCTCGCGCCGGTCATGCCGGTGCCGACGAGTCCCGCGCCGCCGGCGTCCGCGGCGAGGACCGGGCCCGGGGTGCTCGCGGCCAGTTGCGTGTCGAGCGACGAGGCGTCGATGGTCAGGATCGCGCGGACGCGCTCCGTCAGCGGGCCGACGAACCACGCGCCGCCGCCCCCGAGCGCCTCGAGCACCGCGCGGTGCAGCGCACTCGAGGACGGGGACGACGAGCCGTCAGCATCGAGAGGCGCGAGCGGTTCGAGAGGGGCGAGCGTCAGGTCCGCGGTGGCCGTCGGGTGGAGCGAGACGAGGCCGTCGTGCCCGGCCAACGCGCCGTGGCCGGCCCAGAGCACCTCGCCTGCGGCGGTGAGCTCGTCGAGCATCGCGGGGGAGTAGTCCGCGACGCGCGCGGGCAGGACGTGCGTCTCGAGGGCAGAGGCCGGCAGCACGCAGCCCGCGAGCTGCTCGACCACCCGTGCGACGCCGTCGACCCCGCGCAGCGTCCCGGAGGCCGAAGCCTCGGCGCGACCGCCGACCGGGCGGACGCCCTGCCAGCGCGGCAGGAAGACGCCGAGCGCGGCGGGGTCCACCGGCTCGACCTGCGCTCGCAGTGCGGCCAGCGACCGTCGGCGCAGGGTTCGCAGCACGTCGGCGTCGCAGAACTCGTCTCCGGTGCCCCCGAGGACGTCCGGGCGCAACCGCCCCTGCACGAGCACGCCGGTGCGCTCCAACCTGCGCAGCGCCTCGCCGGCCACGGCGACACCGAGGCCGAACCGGGCCGCGGCCGCGGCGACCGCGAAGGGCCCGTGGGTTCGGGCGTACCTGCGCAGGAGATCTCCGACGGGATCCGGCACGACCTCGGTGAACGCTTCGGGCACGCCCACGGGGAGCGCCACGCCGAGCGCGTCTCGCAGGCGGCCGGAGTCCTCGATCGCCGCCCACTGGTCCTCGCGCCCGGGTCGGACCCCGCCCAGCCGCACCCCGATGACCCGGCGGACCGCCGAGAGCTCGTCGAGCCATCCGGGGACCTGGTCGCGCACCTCGGGTCGGACCCGCTCGGCGAGCTCGTCGGCGGTGAGCGGTCCGTGCCGGCGGATCGCGTCGGCGAGCTGCTCGATCGTCCCGGCCTGACGCTCCGGCGCGCGCCCGCTGATCTCCAGCTCGGTCGCGAGCACCTGGTCGGGGTCGAGCAGGTCCGCGAGCTGGGACTCGCCGCCCTGGCCCAGGAGCTCGGCCAGGAGCGTCGGGTCGAGGGTGAGCGCCGCGGCCCTTCGTTCTGCGAGCGGGGCGTCGCCGTCGTAGAGGAACTGCGCCGTGTAGCCGAACAGCAGGGTCTGGGCGAACGGCGACGGCTGCCGCGTGGTGACCTCGACGACCCGGACGCGCCCGGTGCTGACGTCGCGCATGAGGTCGGTCAGCGCGGCGGTGTCGAAGTCGTCCTGGAGGCACTCGCGCACGGCTTCGAGCAGGATCGGGAAGTCCGGGAACTGGGCCGCCACGGCGAGCAGCTGTGCCGAGCGCTGCCGCTGCTGCCACAGCGGCTGGCGCCGATCGGGCCGGCGCCGTGGGAGCAGGAGGGCGCGGCTCGCCGCCTCGCGGAACCGCGCGCCGAACATGGCCGACGAACCGAGCTCGGCGCGCACCGCGTCGATGACCTCGTCGGGCTCGATGAGCAGGTCGTCCAGCCCGATCGCGGGTCCGTCGTCGACCGTGTCCCCGGGCTCCTCGCCCCAGCCGGCACCCGAGTCGAGCACGTCGGGAAGGCGCAGCACGATCCCGTCGTCGGAGTGC
The DNA here is from genome assembly GCA_039207135.1 of Brevundimonas sp. Classification (GTDB taxonomy): domain Bacteria; phylum Actinomycetota; class Actinomycetes; order Actinomycetales; family Cellulomonadaceae; genus Cellulomonas. Next base: position 78,396 of record JBCECL010000001.1, on the reverse strand, counting down.
ATCGCCGCCGCGTCGACGCCGTAGCGCTCACGCAGTCGTGCTCCGATGACGACCGCCCACGGCGCGTGCACCCTGGCGCCGTAGGGCGAGTGGAGCACGATGCGCCAGTCGCCCAGCTCGTCGCGGAACCGTTCGAGGACGAGCGTCGTGTCCGAGGGCACCTCGCCGGTCGCCTCACGCTGCTCGGCGACGTAGGTGAGCAGGTTGTCCGCCGCCCACGGGTCCAGGCCGGCGTCCTCGACCTCGGCGCGCGCGAGCTCGGGCGGCAGGGCGGTCAGTCCTCGCACCCATCCACCCATCGCGCGCCCCAGCTCGGCCGGTCGCCCGGGTGAGTCGCCCTTCCAGAACGGGAGCCGGCCGGGGACGCCTGGGGCCGGGGTGACGAGCACGCGGTCCGGCGTGATCTCCTCGATGCGCCAGGTGCTCGAGCCGAGCGTGAACGTGTCGCCGGCTCGGGACTCGTAGACCATCTCCTCGTCGAGCTCGCCGACGCGCTTGCCGCCGCGGACACGACCCCCGGTCGTCTCCGCGTCGACCGGGACGTCGCTCGTCGTCGACCCGCTCGCGAGGAACACCCCGTACAGCCCGCGGTCGGGGATCGTCCCGCCGCTCGTGACCGCGAGGCGCAGCGCGCCCGGGCGGCCGGTGAGCACGTCGGTGACCCGGTCCCAGACCAGGCGCGGTCGCAGCTCGGCGAAGTCCTCGCTCGGATAGCGGCCCGCCAGCATGTCGAGCACGGCGCGCAAGGTGCCGTCGCCGAGGTGCGTGTACCCCGCCGCGCGACGCAGCACCGACGCCAGCTCGTCCACCGCCCAGTCCTCGACGGCGACCATCGCGACGATCTGCTGCGCGAGCACGTCGAGCGCGTTCTGCGGGACCGTGAGGGCCTCGAGCTCTCCGGTACGCATGCGCTGCGCGGTGACCGCGGCCGACACCAGCTCGCCGCGGAACGTGGGGAAGACGACGCCCTTGGACACGGCACCGACCTGGTGCCCGGCCCGGCCGATGCGTTGCAGCCCCGACGCGACCGACGGCGGGGCGCCGACCTGCACCACGAGGTCGACCGCACCCATGTCGATGCCGAGCTCGAGCGAGCTGGTGGCGACGACCGCGGGCAGGCGCCCGGCCTTCAGCTCGGACTCGGTACGGGTCCGCTCGGCGCGGCTCATCGAGCCGTGGTGGGCGCGGGCCAGGATCGTCGCCGCGTCGCGCGTGTCCACGCCGACCGAGGTGCCCGACTGGGCGGGGACCGCGGCTGGCTGCAGGGTCCCGGGGTCCGCGACGTCGAGCCCCTGCCGCTGCGCCCACACCTCGTTGACACGCGACGTGAGCCGCTCGGCACCGCGTCGCGAGTTGGTGAACACGAGCGTCGCGCGATGGTCCGCGACCAGGTCGACGACGCGCTCCTCGACGTGCGGCCAGACCGACGGGCGGACGAACGTGGCCGTGCCCTCGTCGGGACCCGGTGCGTCCGTGGTGCTGCCGCCGAGCTCCGTGAGGTCCGGGACGGGGACGACGACCTGCACCTCGATGCGCTTGTCGGCGGGCGGTTGGACGACCCGAACGGCGCGCCCACCGTCGGAGGGCGCGCGCGCACCGCCGAGGAACTCGGCCACCGCCGAGACCGGTCGCACGGTCGCCGACAACCCGATCCGCTGCGCTGGACCCGGTCCGCCCGGCCTCTCGAGGAGCGCGTCGAGCCGCTCGAGCGACAGGGCCAGGTGCGCGCCGCGCTTCGTGCCGGCCACCGCGTGGATCTCGTCCACGATGACCGTGCGCACCCCCGTCAGACCCGCCCGCGCGCCCGACGTCAGGACGAGGTAGAGCGACTCGGGCGTCGTGATCAGGATGTCCGGGGGGCGGATGCCGAACGCGCGCCGCTCGGCGGGTGGCGTGTCGCCGGTCCGGATGCCGACCGTCACGTCCGGCAGCGCGAGGCCCGCGCGCGTCGCGGCCTGCCGGATGCCGACCAGGGGCGAGCGCAGGTTGCGTTCGACGTCGGTCGCGAGCGCCTTGAGCGGAGAGACGTACAGCACGCGGCACCGAGCGAGCGCATCGTCGGGCACCGGGTCCGTCAGCAGTCCGTCGATGGCCCACAGGAACGCGGCGAGCGTCTTGCCCGACCCGGTCGGGGCCACCACGAGCGCGTGCTCGCCGCTGCTCACCGCGTCCCACGCGCCCAGCTGGGCGGCCGTGGGCTGCGCGAACGCGCCGGCGAACCACGACCGGGTGGGGGCGGAGAAGCGATCGAGCACCACGCCGCCATCGTCGCAGCCCCCACCGACATCCGCCGCAGACCGGGCACGACCAGAACGTCGAGGTGGCAGGCTGACCCCGTGAGACTTCGAGAGTTCTGGCAGCTCGTGGACGAGGTGCTCGGCAGCGCCCACGGTCGCGAGCTGGCGCGTTCGATGGTGCTCGGGTCGCTGGACCAGCGCACGGCGGTGGTGGCGCTCGACGACGGCGTCGACCCGCGGACGGTGTGGCACGCGATGTGCGACGAGCTCGAGATCCCCGACGCGCAGCGCTGGGGCTCTGACGCGCGCCGACCTGCGCCGCCGCGCCGATGACCACCCCGACGCGCCGGCCGTCCTGGCTGCCGGACCTCGGCGACGTCGGTGACGCGCTGCTGTCCCTGGCGACCACGGCCCTGGGGCTGGGCGTGGCGATCGCGATCGTGCAGGACGTCGGCGTCAGCGGCCCGCTCCCGGTGCTCGTGGCCGCGGCCGTGGTCGGGTTCGGCGACCTCGCCCTGCGCTCGCCGCTGCGCCTGCTGGCGCGGTCCGCCGGTGCGGGCGGAGCCCTCGTCGTCGGCCTGTTCGCGCAGGTGGCGACGGCCTGGCTCGCGCTGGTCGTCGTGCCGGGCTTCACGGTCGACTCGGCGTGGGGCTTCTTCGCGGTCCTGGTCCTGACCAGCATCGTCATGGCCGCCGGACGGTGGCTGTGGGGCGCGAACGACAGCGAGTACGTGGTGGCCGACGTCCTGCGCCGCGCACGGCGTCGGGCGCGCCGCGCGGGCTCGCGGGAGCGCGGCGACGGCGCGCTGCCCGCCGGGCTGCTCGTCGTCCAGCTCGACGGCGTCGCCGAGCCCGTGCTGCGGGAGGCCATCGAAGCGGGTCTCGCGCCCACGATGCAGCGGTGGATCGAGGCGGGCTCGCACGAGCTCGAGCGCTGGTGGGCGCGGATCCCGTCGACCACGCCCGCGAGCCAGGCCGGCCTGCTGCACGGGGACTCGTCGGCGATCCCGGCGTTCCGCTGGTGGGACCGCGAGCTCGGGCGGCTCGTCGTGACCAACCACCCCGCCGACGCGGCGCTCGTCGAACGGCGGCTCAGCACGGGCAAGGGCCTGCTCGCGGGAGGCGGCACGGCGGTCTCGACGATGTTCTCCGGCGACGCGGCCACGGCGTTCGTCGTGATGAGCCGGTCCCGCACGCCCGGTCCCGAGGGCGAGGCCGCGGGTCTCGGGCCGGGCCCCGCGTTCCTGCGCTTCTTCGCGAGCCCGTTCGTGATCGCTCGCGCGGTGAGCCTGACGCTCGGCGAGATGGTCAAGGAGCTGCACCAGGCACGCCGCCAACGGGTGCGTGACGTCCGGCCCCGCATCTCGCGCAAGGGCTGGTACGTCGTGCTGCGGGGCATCACCAACGTCGCGATGCGCGACCTCAACACCTCGCTCGTGGCCGAGGCGGTCGTGCGGGGCGACCCGTCGATCTACGTCGACCTCGTCGACTACGACGAGATCGCGCACCACGCGGGGCCCACGCGTCCCGAGTCGCTGCGTGCGCTCGAGGGGCTGGACCGGGTGCTCCACGTCCTCGAGCGCGCGGTGGAGGTCGCGCCGCGCGCCTACCGGATCGTCGTGCTGTCCGACCACGGCCAGACGCTGGGCTCGACGTTCGAGCAGGAGGAGGGCCGCACGCTGCTCGACGCCGTGCGCGCCCTCATGGCCGAGCCCGCCGCCGACGGCGTCGCGAGCGGGACGGGCGAGGACTGGGGGCCGCTGAACGCGCTGCTCGGCAACGCGATCGGCGGAAGGCGCAGCGTGCTCGGCCCGGACGCCTCGCCCGCCGCGACCCGTGCTCGTTCGGGTGCCGAGCTGCCGGACGTCGTGGTCGTCGGGTCCGGGAACCTCGGCCTCGTCTGGTTCCCGCGCGAGCCCGGGCGGCTCACGCTCGAGGACCTGCACGAGCGCTGGCCGGGACTGGTCCAGGGGCTCGCGGCGACGCCGTCGGTCGGGGTCGTGGTCGTCGACACGCGCGAGCGCGGCCTGGTCGCGATCGGCGCCGCAGGGCTCGTGCTGCTCGAGGTGGAGGACGCGGAGCCCGAGGGCGTCGACCCGCTCGTCGACCACGGCCCGCGCGCTCGGGCCGACATCGTGCGCGCGGCGCGGCTCGCGAACACGGGCGACCTGCTGCTCCTGTCCAGCATCACGCGCGCCGGGCACGTCCACGCCTTCGAGGGGCAGGTCGGCTCGCACGGCGGGATCGGTGGGGCGCAGAACCACGCGCTGCTGCTGCACCCGAGCGACTGGCCGATCGACGACGACCTGCGCGAGCCGGTCGGCTCCGACCAGATCCTCGTCGGTGCCGAGTCGGTGCACACGCAGCTGCTGCGATGGGCGAGCGCCGCCGGGATCCGGCCGTGAGCATCGGGCTGCGCTGGATCGGGCACGCGACCGTCGTGCTCGACATCGGCGGCGTCCGGATCCTGACCGACCCGCTGCTGCGGACCCACGCGTACCTCCTGCGGCGTCGCGGAGGTCCGCCCGTGCGCGAGCACTGGGCGGAGCCCGACGCGGTGCTCGTGTCGCACCTGCACCACGACCACGCGGAGCTGGGTTCGTTGCGTCGGGTGGCCGGCGTGCCGGTCCTGACCGCCCCGGCCAACGCACGCTGGCTCCGGGCCCACGAGGTGAGCGCGGTGGGTCTGGCCGACGTCGACTGGTGGACCGTGCCCGGGTCGGACGTCCGCATCCGTGCGGTCCCGGCCGTGCACGGGCATCGCCCGATGCCGCACCGACCGAACGCGGCGAACGGCTTCGTGGTCGCCGCACCGGGCCGGCGCGTGTGGTTCGCCGGGGACACCGAGCCCTATCCCGCGCTCGTGGACCTGCCGGCGATGGCCGACGGGCCGATCGACCTCGCGCTCGTGCCGGTCGGTGGATGGGGTCCGCGGCTGTCGGGCGGCCACATGGACCCGGCGCAGGCCGCCCGTGCGTGCGCGGTGGTGGGTGCACGCGCGGCCGTCCCCATCCACTGGGGCACCTTGCACACGCCGATCTCTCGTCGGCTCCCGCCCGGCTGGATGGACGCCGCGGGGCCGGCGTTCGCCGCGGCCGCCGCACGCGAGGCGCCCGCGTGCTCGGTGCACGTGCTCGCGCCGGGGGACGCGCTCGAGCTCGAGTAGTCGATCAGGCGTTCGAGTCGAGCTCGTCGGCGTGTCGCACGCATCGAACACCTGTACGGGTATTGTCGTCCCTGGGTGACAGCGATCGACGCGTCCACAGCCCCGCTCCGGGAGCCCTCGGTGCACAGGCTGGGCGGTCGTCAGGTCGTGTGTCAGTGGTCGGGCATAGCGTCACCCGCGACGACAAGGACCAGCCCCCGCAGGCGCAGCAGACGCTGCTCGGACAGACGAAGGTGGATCATCATGCCCGCTCCTCAGGACCGCGAGAAGGCCCTCGAAGCCGCACTCAGCCAGATCGACCGTCAGTTCGGCAAGGGCTCGATCATGCGCCTCGGTGACGAGGGCCGCGCCCCCGTCGAGGTCATCCCCACCGGGTCGATCGCGCTGGACGTCGCGCTCGGGATCGGCGGGCTTCCCCGCGGCCGTGTGATCGAGATCTACGGCCCGGAGTCCTCGGGCAAGACGACGGTCGCGCTGCACGCCGTCGCGAACGCCCAGAAGGCCGGCGGCATCGCGGCGTTCATCGACGCCGAGCACGCGCTGGACCCCGAGTACGCGAAGAAGCTCGGCGTCGACACGGACGCGCTGCTCGTCTCGCAGCCGGACACGGGTGAGCAGGCGCTCGAGATCATGGACATGCTGATCCGCTCCGGCGCGATCGACATCGTCGTCATCGACTCGGTCGCCGCCCTGGTGCCCAAGGCCGAGATCGAGGGCGAGATGGGTGACAGCCACGTCGGTCTGCAGGCCCGCCTGATGTCGCAGGCGCTGCGCAAGATCACCGGTGCGCTGAGCCAGTCCGGCACCACGGCGATCTTCATCAACCAGCTGCGCGAGAAGATCGGCGTGTTCTTCGGCTCTCCCGAGACGACGACGGGTGGCAAGGCGCTCAAGTTCTACGCCTCGGTCCGTATGGACATCCGACGCATCGAGACCCTCAAGGAGGGCACCGACGCGGTCGGTAACCGCACGCGCGTCAAGATCGTGAAGAACAAGATGGCGCCCCCGTTCAAGCAGGCGGAGTTCGACATCCTCTACGGCGTCGGCATCTCCCGCGAGGGCAGCCTGATCGACATGGGCGTGGAGCACGGCTTCGTCCGCAAGTCCGGCGCGTGGTTCACCTACGAGGGCGACCAGCTGGGTCAGGGCAAGGAGAACGCGCGCAAGTTCCTGCGCGACAACCCCGACCTGGCCAACGAGCTCGACAAGAAGATCAAGGAGAAGCTCGGCATCGGCGCCCGGGTCGACGCACCGGCCGACGGCGCGGCCCCGGTCGACTTCTGAGCATGAACGAGATGCCCGGTCACAGCCGCCGGGCGGCACGCTCGCGGACCGAGGGTGGCGGCACGAGCCGCCCTCGGTCCGCGGGATCGTCACCGCGTCCCGATCGTGAGGGTTTCGCCTCGGACGCTGACGCCGAGGAGGCGGGCCGGGCGATCCTGCTCCGGCAGCTCGCCGCTGCCCCGCGCAGCCGCGGCCAGCTCGAGGCGGCGTTGGCCAAGCGGCTCGTGCCCGAGCACGTGGCCGGACGCCTCTTGGACCGGTTCACCGAGGTCGGCCTGATCGACGACGAGGAGTACGCGGCGATCCTGGTCCGCACGCGGCACGGCGAGCGCGGTCTGGCGCGGCGGGCGATCGCCATGGAGCTCCGCCGCAAGGGGATCGACGACGAGACGGCAGCAACCGCGCTCGCGCAGGTCGACTCGGACGACGAGGAGGCCGCGGCGAGAGCACTCGTGCGGCGCAAGCTGAGGACCTCCGGATCGCTCGACCCGGAGGTTGCTCGCAGGCGGATCTACGGCGCCCTCGGGCGCAAGGGGTATTCGCCGGGCTTGGTGGCAAAGGTCCTGCGCGACGAGCTCGCGCACGCAGGGGACGAGCTGGCCAGGTCGGGCGATGAGTCCTTTTTCGGGGTCGAGGACGTCTAGCGCCACGGGCGCGTCGTGGACGCGGTCGGGGCTCCCAGGAGCGGAACACTTCGGCGAGCCTGTGCCGTGCTCCATCGTGAACATCGTGTTCATGGGTCACAATGGGGCCGAGCTCAGCGGATCGCCCTTCGTCGAGCCGGAGTGGAGGCGCACGTGAAGGACGGCTCGGTGCTGGTCGTCGTCGGGCTGCTCGTCGTGTGCCTCGTCGCGCTTCTCCTCGTCCTGCTCGCGCGCCGCGAGGCGGCCGCGCTGCGGACCCAGGCCAACCTCGACGTCGCGTCGATCAAGGACGAGGCCCGGACCCTGATCGCCGACGTCCAGCGCCGCGAGCAGCGCCTGGCCGAGCGTGAGGCGCGCGTGGCGACCGAGCGCGTCGAGGTCAGCGACCTCGAGCGTGAGGCGCGCGTGCGCGCCGAGTCCGCGGCGGAGTCGGCGCGACGGGCCGCGCGGGCGGTCGAGGTCGCCGACCGCGACGCTGCTCGGATCGTCGCCGAGGCCGACAAGGAGGCGCAGGCGATCGTCGGCGCCGCGCGGCAGGAGGCGATCGAGGAGCTCGCGTCGACGGCGGGACTCACGGCCAGCGAGGCCCGCGCGGAGCTCACCGGCCGGCTGATCGAGCAGGCCACCAACGACAGCGCCGCCCAGGTGCGGCGGATCGAGGCGCAGGCGCGGCGCACGGCGAACGCCAAGGCGCGCCGGGTGGTCGTGGCGGCCGTGCAGCGCACCGCGGTCGCCTCGAGCTCGCAGGGCTCGGTGGTCGTCCTCCCGCTCCCGTCGGAGGACATGAAGGGTCGGATCATCGGCAAGGAGGGGCGCAACATCCGCTCCTTCGAGGCGCTGACGGGCGTGAACGTGCTGGTCGACGACCAGCCGGGGTCGGTCGTGCTGTCGTGCTTCGACCCGGAGCGGCTCGAGCTCGCGCAGGTGGTGCTCGACGCGCTGATGGCCGACGGACGCATCCACCCGCAGCGGATCGAGGCCGCGTACGAGCAGGCTCTCGCGGGAGCGGACGAGCGCTCCGACGCCGCCGGTCACGACGCCGCCGAGCGGGCGGGCGTCGAGCGCCTGCACCCGGACCTCGTGCGGACGCTCGGTCGCCTGCGCCTGCGCACCTCGTACGGGCAGAACGTCCTCGAGCACCTCGTCGAGACGGCCCTGCTGGCCGCGACGATCGCGGCGGAGGTCGGCGCCGACGTCGAGGTCGCGCGTCGCGGAGCCTTCCTGCACGACATCGGCAAGGCGCTCACCTCCCAGGTGCCGGGGACGCACGCCGCGGTCGGCGCCGAGCTCGTGACCCGCTTCGGCGAGGACGTCGTCGTCGCCAACGCGGTCGCCGCGCACCACGACGAGGTCGCCCCGGAGACGGTCGAGGCGGTGCTCGTGCAGGTCGCGGACGCGATCTCGGCCGCGCGGCCGGGCGCACGTCGCGCGGAGATCGAGCAGTACACGGAGCGGCTCGACAAGCTCGAGCAGCTCGTCACGGCGCACGCGGGAGTTCGGCGAGCGCTCGCCATGTCGGCCGGTCGCGAGGTCCGGGTCGTCGTCGAGCCCTCCGAGGTCGACGACTACGCCCTGCCGCAGCTCGCCGTCGCGATCGCGCGGCACATCGAGGCGGACCTGACGTACCCGGGCGAGATCAAGGTGACCGTCGTCCGGGAGATCCGCGCGAGCGCGACCGCGGGCTAACCCTTGCCCGTGTCGATGGCGAGCGGCGGGGGAGCGACCCTCGTCTCGCCGGCCGTCCTGCTGCCGAGCCTGCGGGCGAAGAACGACGCGAGCCGGGTGAGCAGGTAGTTGATGACGATGAAGATGAGCGCCGCCACGACGAGCGACTGCAGGAGGTTGCCGTTCGCGGTCCCGAGGAGCCGCGCCGAGTTGAGCAGGTCGGGGTACGTGATGATGTAGCCGAGCGCTGTGTCCTTGAGGATGACGACGAGCTGGCTCGCGATCGCCGGGAGCATGGCGATGAGCGCTTGTGGGACCTCGATGGACCTCAGCGCCTGACCGCGGGTCAGTCCCACGGCCAGTGCGGCCTCGCGCTGGCCGCTGGGGAGGTTGTGCACGCCTGAGCGCACGAGCTCGGCGAAGACCGAACCGTTGTAGAACGTGAGCCCGAGGACGACGGCGTACAGCGGGACGTCGGACGGGTCGATGAACCCCAGCCGGGGCAGGCCCATGTAGAAGAAGATCATCATGAGCAGGACGGGAACGGCCCGGAAGAACTCGACCACGACTCCCGATACCAGGCGCACCGTGCGCGAGCGTGCCAACCGGCCGAGGCCGAGGACGAGGCCCAGGATGCTGGCCGTCACGATGGAGATCGCCGCGGCCTTCAGCGTCGAGCGCAGGCCCGGCAGCAGGTAGTCGAGCCACGAGTCGGGGTCGATGAACGGCGACCACAGGTCGGCGTCGAGCTGCCCCTTGTCGGCGAGCAGCACGAGCACCCAGACGCCGATGCCGACCACGACGACCGTCGCCACGATGTTGACGTAGACCATCCGGCGCCGCGACCGCGGCCCGGGTGCGTCGAACAGCACCTGGCTCATCGCTGCACCGCCAGACGCCGGGAGAGCGACGTGGTCGCGAGACCGATCGGGACGACGATGACGACGAAGCCGAGCGCGAACACCACGAAGATCGTCAGGATGACGTCTGGTCTGTTCTCGATCATCTCCTTCATCAGTACAGATGCCTCGGCGACGGAGCCCGCGGCGGCGACCGTCGAGTTCTTGACCAGCGCGATGAGCACGTTCCCGAGCGGTGCGACCGCTCCGCGGAACGCCTGCGGCAGGACCACCAGCGCCGCCGTCTGCCCGAAGCCGAGCCCGATCGCGCGCGCCGCCTCCGCCTGCCCGGTGGGTACCGTGTTCACTCCCGCGCGCAGCGCCTCGCAGACGAACGCCGCGTGGTAGGCGGCCAGGCCGAGCACGGCGAGCCGGAAGAAGTTCTGGTTGAAGCCCGAGCCGAGCGTGACGCCGAGCTGACCCCACAGGCCGAGGACGCAGAAGACGATGATGATCGTCAACGGGGTGTTGCGCAGCAGCGTGACGTACGTCGTTCCCGCCCACCGCAGGCTCGGCACGGGGGAGATGCGCATCACCGCGAGCACGGTGCCGATGACCAGGGCGATCAGCCCCGCGTAGAACGTGAGCTGGATGTTCACCCAGAACGCGCCGACGACGTCGTAGCCGACGAACGCCTCACGGACGTTGTCGAGATAGCCCTGGTGCACACGCGCTCCTCGCAGTGGACGTCGTGGGGGAGAAGGGACCGCGCCGCGCGCCGGCTGGCTGCTCCGTCGCGCGGCGGGCGGTCACGCGCAGGGGGCTGGCGTCGGCGGGTTGAGCTCGGTGTTCGCCTTGTACCCCGACGCGCCGACGTTCTTGTCGAGCAGCTCCTGCCAGGTGCCGTCGGCGATCATCTCCGTGATCGCCTTGTTGATGTCCTCGCACTTGTCGCTGTTCTTGGGCAGACCGACGCCGTAGTTCTCCTCGGAGAACGGGTTGCCGACGACCTTGACCTTGCCCTTGTTCGCGGGGAGGGAGGCGAGACCGGCGAGGATGATGTCGTCGGTGGTGACCGCGTCGACCTGGCCGGCGGTGAGTGCTGTGACGCACTCGGAGTAGCCGGGCTGCTCGAGGAGCTCGGTGCCGGTGGAGTGCTCGTCCTTGATGCGCTGCGCCGACGTCGATCCGGTCACCGAGCACAGGTTCTTGCCGTCGAGCGTGTCCGGGCCGGTGATCGTCGTGTCGTCGGTGGCGACCAGCAGGTCCTGACCGGCGACGAAGTAGGGCCCCGCGAAGGAGACGACCTCCTTGCGCTCGTCGGTGATGGAGTACGTCGCGAAGATCATGTCGACCTGGCCGGCCTTGAGCATGTTCTCCCGGTTGGCTGACGGGGACTGGATCCACTCGATCTTGTCGGGCTCGTAGCCGAGCTTGCCGGCCACGTACGTCGCCACGTCGACGTCGAAGCCCGTGAAGTTGTCGCCGTCCTTGAACCCGAGCCCGGGCTGGTCGTACTTGATGCCGATCTTGATCGAGTCGCTTGATCCTTCGTCGTCGCTCGAGCAGCCTGCCAGTGCCAATGACGCGCCGGCGACGAGCGCCGATGCCAGAAGTCCCTTTCGCATGGTCATCCCTTTCGTGTGGTGTGAGTTTCGGTCTCCATGGGTGGGTCAGTGCGTGAGGATCTTGGAGAGGAAGTCGCGCGCGCGGTCGCTGGACGGTGCCCTGAAGAACGTCTCGGGATCGGACTCCTCGACGATCTGCCCGCCGTCCATGAACACCACGCGGTGCGCGGCCCGGCGCGCGAAGCCCATCTCGTGGGTGACGACGATCATCGTCATGCCCTCGCGGGCCAACGAGACCATGACGTCGAGGACCTCGTTGATCATCTCGGGGTCGAGGGCCGAGGTCGGCTCGTCGAAGAGCATGACCTGCGGGTCCATCGCCAGCGCCCGGGCGATCGCCACCCGCTGCTGCTGGCCGCCGGACAGCTGCGCGGGAAGCTTGTCCGCCTGGTTGGCGACCCCGACCCGCTCGAGCAGCGCGTTCGCCTTGGCGCGAGCGGCCGACCGGCTCAGGCCCTTGACCTTCGTCGGACCGAGCGTGACGTTCTCGAGCACCGACTTGTGCGCGAAGAGGTTGAACGACTGGAAGACCATCCCCACGTCGGCGCGCAGTCGGGCGAGGTCGCGACCTTCCTCGGGCAGCTGGGTGCCGGCGACCGAGATCGTGCCGGAGTCGATCGTCTCGAGGCGATTGATGGTGCGACACAGGGTCGACTTCCCGCTCCCGGACGGTCCGATGACGACGACGACCTCGCCGCGGTGCACCGTGAGGTTGATGTCCTTGAGCACGTGCAGCGTCCCGAAGTGCTTGTCGACGTGATCGAGCACGACGAGCGGTTCGCCGACTGGACGGGACGCCGCGTCGGGCTTCACCTCGAGGTCTGCCATTCGTCGACGCTAGGGGGATTTGTCCGCATGGGCCACCGGTCGCGCCTCGTGACGACCTGCGACATCGGTCCCGAACGGCGCGTCGTACCCTTGACGGTGATGTCCACGACCCTCGCCGCCCCCGCATCGACGCCTTCGTCGACCCCGTCCGCCGGTGCCCGCACGTACGTCGTCAAGACGCTCGGCTGCCAGATGAACGTGCACGACTCCGAGCACATGGCCGGGATGCTCGAGCAGGCCGGCTACGTGCCGGCAGCGCCCGAGGACGCCGCGGCCGAGTCTGCGGACGTCGTCGTGATCAACACGTGCGCCGTGCGGGAGAACGCCGCGGACAAGCTGTACGGCAACCTCGGCATGCTCGCGGGCGTCAAGCGCAAGCGGCCCGGCATGCAGATCGCGGTCGGAGGGTGCCTCGCGCAGAAGGACCGCGCGGGGATCGTCGACAGGGCCCCGTGGGTCGACGTCGTGTTCGGCACCCACAACCTCGATGCGCTTCCCGTGCTGCTCGACCGCGCCCGGCACAACGAGCGCGCAGAGGTCGAGATCGCCGAGTCGCTGCAGGTGTTCCCCAGCACGCTGCCGACGCGGCGCGAGTCGGTCTACGCCGGTTGGGTGTCGATCAGCGTCGGGTGCAACAACACCTGCACGTTCTGCATCGTCCCGCACCTGCGTGGCAAGGAGCGCGACCGCCGCCCGGGCGAGATCCTCGCGGAGGTGGAGGCGCTCGTCGCGCAGGGCGCGGTCGAGGTCACGCTGCTCGGCCAGAACGTGAACTCCTACGGCGTCGAGTTCGGCGACCGCACGGCGTTCGCGAAGCTGCTGCGCACGGTCGGTGCGGTCGAGGGGCTCGAGCGGCTGCGGTTCACGTCGCCGCACCCGGCCGCGTTCACCGACGACGTGATCGAGGCGATGGCCGCCACACCGACGGTCATGCCGCAGCTGCACATGCCGTTGCAGTCGGGCTCGGACCGGATCCTGCGCGCGATGCGCCGCTCGTACCGCGCGGAGCGGTTCCTCGGGATCCTCGATCGCGTCCGGGCGCAGATCCCGGACGCGGCGATCACGACCGACATCATCGTCGGCTTCCCGGGGGAGACCGAGGAGGACTTCGCCGAGACGTTGCGCGTGGTCGAGGCGTCGCGATTCGCGGCTGCCTTCACGTTCCAGTACTCGCCGCGTCCGGGCACGCCCGCCGCCGACCTGCCGGACCAGCTTCCCAAGGCGGTCGTCCAGGAGCGGTACGAGCGTCTGCACGCGCTGCAGCAGCGGATCTCGCTCGAGGAGAACCAGGCCCAGGTGGGGCGCACCCTCGAGGTGCTCGTCGCCGACGGAGAAGGTCGCAAGGACGGCGCGACCGCCCGGATGACCGGACGCGCCGCCGACAACCGGCTCGTGCACTTCGCGGTGGGCGGCCAGGCGCCGCGTCCGGGCGACCTGGTGAGCGTCGTCGTGACCCACGCCGCGCCGCACCACCTGGTGGCAGACGGCGCCGAGCCGGAGGTCCGACGGACCCGTGCCGGCGACGCCTGGGAGCGCCGGCAGGCCGGTGACGACCACGAGCACGGCGGCGACGCCTGCGGCACCGGCGCCGCGCCCGCCGGGCCCGTGAGCCTCGGGCTTCCGTCCACGCGGCGGTAGCCGCCAGGTCGATTTCGTCCCCCATTTCACCCACGCCGTGCCAGGCGCCCGGGTAGGTTCGATGCGAGAAGTCGGGCGAACGGGTCAGGGGGCCGCGGGCGCAGGATCCGACGGATGCCCTCGCGCTCTGGAGCAGTCACATGAACGTCAGACGATGGAGCCTGTGCGTAGCCGCGACCCTCGCGCTGGGGACGCTCGCCGTCCCCGCGGCAGAGGCGGCGACGGGGCCGAACCCGGCCCCGGTGACGACGGCCGACGAGATCACGGTCACGCCCGACGCCAAGGGCAGCACGCTCACGTGGCACCCCGCCGACGGGTTGCCGATGGGCGACGCCCGACCTGAGTTCCGGGTCGCGGGGCGGGCGCTCGGGGTTCCCGTGGAGCGTGGCGACGCGCTGAGGCTGCGGGTCGCGGGCGTCACGAGCCTGCGTGCGTCTCAGGTGTCGGTCGTGAGCGGTGGACGGGTGCTCGCCGGCGCGGCAGCAGGCAAGGGCGCCGCTGCTGCGACGAAGGTGCCGACGGTCCCGGCCGTGAGCAAGGTCCTGCCGAAGGACCCGGGCACACCCGGGAAGTACAAGGTCTCCTCGTTCACGTACCAGCTGCCGTCGGTGACCATCCCCGGCTACGCGCACAAGGTCGAGATGCGTGGACGCGTCATCGCGCCCGTCTCGGTCAAGGGGCACCGGCCGGTGGTGCTCTTCCTGCACGGCCGTCACGCGACCTGCTACACGCCGGGCAGCGACGAGCCGTCGATCGACTGGCCCTGTGCCCCGGGCATGAAGCCCATCCCGAGCTATCTGGGCTACGTCCAGCAGCAGAGGCTGCTGGCCAGCCAGGGCTTCGTGACCGTCTCGATCTCGGCGAACGGGATCAACGGTCAGGACGGCGACGACATCGACTCGGGTGCCGCAGCGCGGGCGATCCTGGTCCGCCGCCACCTCGACCTGCTCACCGACTGGAACGCGGGCAAGGGCGCAGGCCCGGCGGAGCGCACGCAGCTCGCCGGTCACCTGAACATGCGCAAGGTGATGACCGTGGGTCACTCGCGCGGTGGCGAAGGCGTCGACCGCGCGGCGCTCAAGGCGCGAGCGACCGACCGGTTCACGATCGTCGGCCAGGTGCTCGTGGCGCCCACGGACTTCGGCCAGCAGGTCGCCGTCGGGATCCCGACGACGGTGCTCCTGCCGTACTGCGACGGCGACGTCTCCGACCTGCAGGGCCAGATGTTCGTCGACCAGGGTGCACGGCTCGCCGCGGGGGACCGCGCGCTGAAGAGCTCGGTCCTGGTGGTCGGCGCGAACCACAACTACTTCAACTCGCAGTGGACCCCGGGCGTCGCAGCCGCACCCGCCAACGACGACTGGTGGGACGACACGGATGCCGTGTGCGGCACCAAGGCGCCCCAGCGACTGACAGGCGCGCAGCAGCGCGCGGTCGGGTCGGCGTACATCGCGGCCGCGGCACGCACGTACCTCACCTCCGACGTCTCGGCGCGGCCCCTGCTGGACGGGACCTCGGTCCGCGCGGCTTCGGCGGGCAAGGCGGTCGTGCTCACGCACGCGACGGGTGGCCGCCGGGTGCCGCTCGTCCTCGCCGGCTCGGCTCCCGTGGTCAAGGTCGGAAAGAACGCCACCGCGTCCGTCTGCGCCGTGTACGCGCAGGACGAGGCCTCGCTGTGCGACCGGAGCGGGTCGACGTTCGACTCGCCGCACTGGAGCCCTCAGGCCTGGGGAGCGTTCTCGAGCGCGCCGAAGGTCATCAAGGTGGGCTGGACGGCCAAGAACGCGCGGGTCGCACTCACGCCGACGCGCGCGCTCGGCTCCTCGCGCTACCTGGACCTGCGCGTCGTCGTCCCGTCCAAGAAGTTCACGCCGAGCTTCGACGTGCTCGTGCGTGACGCGAAGGGCAAGGTGACGGCGCTTCCTCCGCTGCGCGCGGTCAGCGTGCTGCCGGGGTCGGTCACCGCGCAGGGCTGGGCGCAGGACGTCAGGGTCGTGCTCCCGAAGGGGACCGTGCTCGGGTCGGGTGCCTCGATCGTGCTCCGCTCGACGAGCAGCCGCGGGCAGGTCATGCTGCTCGACGTCTACGGCAGCGCAGCCGGCCTCGTGCCGTCGACCGCGAGCGTGCAGACCGTTCCGGTCCTCGACGTGCCGGCCGCCACGCTGCTGCCTCCCGCCGGTCACGACGTCAAGACGGCGGTGCTCCAGATCCCCGTGCGCAGCGTGCCGACGATCGGCGGAACCGTCGAGGTCCGGCTGCTCGACCCCCAGACCGGGTCCGGTGACGCGAAGCAGTACGCCATCCGAGCCGGGCAGAAGTCGCTCGACGTCACCGTGACCCGGCCGCCCTGGGACGACGCGTACACGGACGCGGCCAGCGGCAGCGGTTCGCTCGTGCTCGTGCGGGCGGTGCGCAACGCCGTCGTGGACGGCTACGTCGGAGTGGTGGCGGCCGCGTCGGGCGCGGTGCGCCCGCACTTCGTCATCTCTCAGCCGGCCGCGTCGGCGGCTCCGGGAGAGAGCCTGCGGTGGGAGATCCGGCTGTCGGGCCCGGTGAGCAACGACATCGCCATCCCGATCACCGCCGTCGCTCCGAGCGCCGCGCCGTCCGAGCTGGCGGGGCTCGACCTGCTCCCGGGCTGGGCGCTCCGCAACCTCAACGGACCCGCCACCGACCGACCGATCAGCGAGATCGGCCTTCAGCAGTGGCTCTACATCCCGGCGTTCACCACGTCCGCTACGTTCGAGATCCCGATCCGCCAGGGGGTGACGTTCACCGGCCAGCGCCAGATCGTGCTGCGGGCCGACACCTCCGAGTTCGGGGCCCCGACGACGATCCTGACGGGGACGGTCACCACCGGGTGACGCGGTCCACCGCGGACTCGGGCACGATGGGCGGGTGACCAACGCGAACGCAGTCGGTGCCGAGCCCGTGCGACGACTGCGCAGCGCGCTGTTCGTCGACTTCGACAACGTCTACCTGGGCCTCCTGCGGATCGACCCGCAGGCGGCCGAGCAGTTCGCGACCGAGCCAGGGCAGTGGCTCGATCGGCTCGAGGCCGGTAGCGACGCGGACGGGCCGTTCGAACGGCGCTTCCTCGTGCGGCTCTGCTACCTCAACCCTGCGGCGTTCTCGCAGTTCCGCCCCAACTTCCTGCGGGCGGGCTTTCGGGTGGTCGACTGCCCGTCGCTGACCCAGCAGGGCAAGAGCAGCGCGGACATCTACCTGGTGCTCGACGCCGTGGACGCGATCTCCGGGGTGACGCACTACGACGAGTTCGTGATCGCGTCGGCAGACGCGGACTTCACGCCGCTCGCGCTTCGGTGCCGCGCCGCGGATCGTCGGGTCAGCATCATCACGGCGGGACCCGTGGCCGGTGCCTACCGGGCCGTCGCGGACACCGTGGTCTCGGCCGACGAGCTCGCGGAGCTCGTGCTGCCCGATCGGTCCGCGGCGAGCGCCGCGGTCGCTCCCGTCGACGACGCGCCGAGCACGCCCGAGGCTGCTCCCGCGACCCGTGCGCGGCGCGCGACGAGCGCGAAGTCGACCGAGCCGACGTCGACCCCGCGCAAGGCGAAGGCCCCGAAGGCGACCGCGCCGGCGCCGTCGAAGGCTCGATCCGTGGTGCTGCAGCGCGTCCGCACGTCGGTCCGGCCGATGCACGCCTCGACCGTCGCGCAGCTCGCGCAGAACGCGGACGCAGAGCTCGCCGCGAGCAGCTGGGCGGGGACGGGCAGCTTCCTGGCGTGGCTGGCCCGGGACGTCCCGGAGGTCGCCTCCGCGAACAAGCCGAGCCCCGGCTGGGTGTGGGACCCGGCGCGGTTCGGCGAGGCGGACCTCCCGCAGCCCGGGGGACAGGTGGACGCCGCGAAGATCTCGCGTCAGGTGGTCGCGGTCACCGACACGCCGGGCCTGACCACGGAGCAGTACGGCACGCTCCTGACGACGCTCGCCGCGGACCTGAGCAGCGAGCCGTACGAGCGCGTGGCCACCGCCCGACGCGTGCGCGAGGCGTGCCAGGCGGCAGGTGCGCCGGTCGGTCGGGCGTCCGTCAACGTCGTGCTCGGCGGAATCGGCTTCGCGGGGCTCGACCTCGCGAGCCGGCCCTCCGCCCAGGAGTGCGCACGGGCGTGGTCGGACAACGTGATCGGCCTGTGCCGTGGCGCTCGCATGGAGCTCTCCGCGGCGGACGAGGCGGCGATCCGCTCCTGGGTCGGTGGCGGGCTGCTCGACGCCTGAACGGCTGGTACGGCCGAGTCAGTTGTCCGGGACGTCCGGCGCGGCCGCGTCGTCGCCGGGGAGCAGGCCCTCGAGCGTCGTGAACATCTGGACGCCCGTGCCCAGCCCGCACGCCAGCACCTGCGCGAGCTGGTGGTCGCTGACGCCGGGCTCGAAGTCGGCGGAGACCTCGCTGTAGAGGGCGAGCATGCCCTCCTCCTCGCGCACGTAGGCCTTGGGCCAGATGCGCTCGCGGTTCCAGTCGTTGAGCGCCAGGGAGACCGCCGCGCGCTGGTCGAGCGGCAGCGACCGGTGCCACCGCCCGCGGACCTGGACGATCTCGTCGGCGTCGCCGAGCAGCAGGAACCAGAACCGGTTCCCGTCCCAGGTGCCGGTCAGGTCGCCGTCCTCGTCGACCACGAAGCGGTACTCGTGCTCGAGCAGGTAGTCGCCGATCCGGTCGCGCGAGAGCGGGCGCACCGGATCCTCGTCGTCGGGGGCCGACTTCACGGGCTTGGGCAGCCCGCCGAGCACCCGCAGCAGCCAGCCGGGCCCGCTCACGGCGCACCTCCGGCCGGGTCGGGGTATCGCTCGTCGAGCGCGTCGAAGAACATGCTCCCCGTCGAGAGGCCGCAGAACAGCATCTGGCTCAGCTGCGCGTCGTTGACCCCGTGCTCGAGGTCCGTCGCCACCTCGGAGACCACGTGGACGCGCCCGTTGTCGCGCACCCGCACGTAGGCCTTGGGCCAGATCCGGTCGGCGTTCCACTCGTTGCAGATGTCGAGCACCTCTTCGAGGCGCTCGATGGCGATCTCGCGGTGCCACTGGCCGCGGACCTGCAGGATCTCGGACTTCTCGCCGAAGAGGAAGAAGTAGAACAGGCGCCCGCGCCACAGGCCGCCGAGGTCCCCGTCGTTGTCGACGAAGTAGCTGAACTGGTTGTCGGTCATCCACGCCGCGATGCGCGCCGGGGTCACGGGAGCGGGGTTGTCCACGGCGGGGTCCGCGACGCCCAGCTCGCGGGCGAGGAGCTCGGCCACCTTGTCGTGCAGCTGCTCGTCGGTCGGCTCGGCGGTCGACGCCGCAGGGGCGGGCGCGGGTTCGCCCCGCCGCCACCAGCGACGAGCGCGGTCCGGGTTCGAGGCCATGCGCCGACACTACCCGCCACCTGTGACGGTGGGACGGTGGCACCACAGATCCGTGTAGGTCGTTAAGGTCTGGGGAGCACGACGACCACGATCCGAATGGTGACGCACATGACGAACTTCGACCCGGCAGCGCTGCCTGCGGCTGCGTTCGAGCCCCTCTCCGAGCTGACGGCGGTCAGCAAGGACCGCATCAAGGCGCGTCTCGACGCCCGCGGCTACAACTACGGCATCGACGACGACGGCGACATCGGCGGCCGCTGGGACGACCACGTCTTCTACTTCCTGCTGCTCGGCAGCCAGTCGGAGTACCTCCAGGTGCGCGGCCGCTGGCAGCGCGCCCTGCCGGCCAGCGAGCTCGGGCAGGTCCTGGTCCACGCGAACGAGTGGAACGCGGGTCGCATCTGGCCCAAGGTGTACGTGCGCCTCGAGGAGAACGACACGATCGGCGTCTACACCGAGCACTCGGTCGACTACGAGCCCGGCCTGACGGACGCCCAGCTCGACCAGCACCTCGGCTGCGCCATCTCGACGTCGCTCGCGTTCTTCACGAACCTGGACGGGAACTACCCGGAGGCCGTCGCGGCCGCCAAGGCGGAGATCGCCCGGCTCACGTCCGAGCAGTAACGGGGATGCTGGTCGCCGCCGCCCTGGTGCCGGACACGGCGTTGCTCGTCCCGGGCGCCGGTGGATCGCGCGACATCGCCTCCGCGCTGCGTGCGGGTTCGCTCGCGGTCGTGGCGGCGGCGCTCGTCGGCGCGCGCACGCTCGTGGTGGTGGCGCCTGGTCCGGTGACCCGCGAGCTGTCGGGGACGGTCGTCGGCTCGCTCGGCGCCGCGGGGATCCCCGACGGCGCGCTCGCGTGGCCCGTCCCGGTCGTGGTCGCGGGCTCTGGCGTGACGCATGGCCCGACGCAGCGACCGGGCATCGCGGCGGCCGTCGGGCTGCACCTGGCCGCGCAGGCGGGCTGGGGCGGCCTGACGCGGGTCGTCGAGGTCGCGCCCGACGGTGACCTCCTGGCGCTCGGGTCCGAGCTCGTCGCGGACGGTCCGACGGCTCTGCTCGTCGTGGGGTCGGGCAGCGCGCGGCACGGCCCCGACGCTCCGCTCGCCGACGACGAGCGCGCCCCGGCGTACGACGAGGCGCTGCTCGCCGACCTCGTCGGCGCAGGTCCGGCGGCACGTGCACGACTCGCGGAGCGCGGCTCGGACGAGGCGGCCGCGCTCGCGGTCGGCGGCCTGGGGCCGTGGAAGGTGCTGGTCGGTGCCGCGGGGGACGGCGAGCTCAGCGCGCGCGCCGAGCACGTCGAGGTGCTCGCCGGGGCTCAGCACGCCGCGCTCCTGTGGTGCTCGATCAGCGAGGGCGCCGCGACCGAGGACGCCGCGTGAGCCTCGTCGTCGCGGTGGTGGGTCCGACCGCCACGGGCAAGTCCGACCTCGGCCTCGCGCTCGCACGCGCGCTCGGCCAGGACGTGGTCGGCGAGGTGGTCAACGCCGACGCGATGCAGCTCTACCGAGGCATGGACATCGGCACCGCGAAGCTGCGCCCCGAGGAACGGGCGGGTGTCCCGCACCACCTGCTCGACGTGCTCGACCCGCACGAGGACGCATCCGTGGCGGACTACCAGGTGCTCGCGCGCGGGGCGCTCGAAGCGATCGCGGCGCGCGGTGCGCGTGCGGTGGCGGTCGGTGGCTCGGGCCTGTACGTGCGCGCGCTGCTCGACGCGATGGAGTTTCCCGGCACGGACGCGACGGTCCGCGCCGAGCTCGAGGCGCGGGTCGAGGCGGAGGGTGCTC
The DNA here is from genome assembly GCA_039207135.1 of Brevundimonas sp. Taxonomy (GTDB): domain Bacteria; phylum Actinomycetota; class Actinomycetes; order Actinomycetales; family Cellulomonadaceae; genus Cellulomonas. The sequence continues at coordinate 57,308 of JBCECL010000001.1, read as the reverse complement.
GCGCGCTGCACGCGGAGCTCGAGCGCGTCGACCCGACGGCGGCGGCCGGCATCGGCCCGCGCAACGCCCGCCGCATCGTCCGGGCGCTCGAGGTCATCGCGCTCACCGGGCGGCCGTACTCGGCATCGCTCCCGCAGCACGTCTACGAGGTGCCGGCGGTCCAGATCGGGCTCGACTGCGACCGCGCGACGCTCGACGCCCGCATCACCCGCAGGGTCGAGCGGATGTGGGAGCAGGGGCTCGTCGACGAGGTCGAACGGCTCGTCGCGGTCGGGCTCGGGCGCACCGCGTCGCGCGCCGTGGGCTATGCCGAGGTGGTCTCGATGCTCGCCGGGGAGCTGAGCCCGCAGGCGGCCCAGGAGGCGATCGCCGCCGGGACGCGGCGGCTGGCACGCAAGCAGATGGGCTGGTTCGGCCGCGACCCTCGGGTGCACTGGCTCGACGCGCAGGACCCCGACCTGGTCGACCGTGCGCTCGACCTGGTGCGCCGCGCCGACGAAGGCTCCCTCGGACCGGCGACCGACGACCCGACGCCGCGCCGTACGCTTGGATCATGACCAGCCTGAGCGTGACGAAGGGGCACGGCACCCAGAACGACTTCGTGCTCATCGACGACCGCGACGGCTCGCTCGACCTGACCGCCGCGCTCGTGCGCGAGCTCGCCGATCGGCGCGCCGGCCTCGGTGGTGACGGCGTGATCCGCGTCGTCGCGAGCGACCGGCTCCCGGAGGGGGCTCAGGTGCTCGCGAGCGAGCCGGGCGCGCGCTGGTTCATGGACTACCGCAACGGCGACGGCTCGATCGCCGAGATGTGCGGCAACGGCGTGCGCGTGTTCGCCGCCTACCTCGAGCGGCTCGGGCTGTGGGACGGGCGCGGCGAGGTCGCGCTCGGCACCCGCGCGGGCGTCCGTCGGGTGCGGCGCGTCCAGGGCGTCGACGGCGCCGACTGGTACGCCGTCGACATGGGGCGCTGGTCGCTCCCGGGCGGTGAGCCGGCCCTCGCGGCAGGCTTCGACGCCGAGGTGCAGGTCGCAGGCCTGGACGTGGTCCGCCCGGCGCTGAGCGTCGACGTCGGCAATCCCCACACGGTGCTCGCTCTGCGCGACGACGAGCTCGACGGCGCGGACCTCACCCGCGCACCGCTCGTGTCGCCCGTGCCCACGAACGGGACGAACGTCGAGCTCGTGGTTCCCCTGGGGGAGCAGGAGCTCGACGGTGAGGTCGTCGGTCGCGTCCGGATGCGTGTGCACGAGCGCGGCGTCGGCGAGACCAGGTCGTGCGGGACGGGCGCAGTCGCCGCCGCGATGGCGGTGCGGTCGTGGGCGGGCTCCGGCGCACCCGACGTCTGGCTCGTCGACGTGCCGGGCGGGACCGTGCGGGTGACCGCGCTGCCCGACGGCCACGCCGAGCTCGCGGGGCCGGCCGTGCTCGTCGCGGACGCGGCCGTCGACCTCGCCGTGCTGGCCCAGGGCGCCGCGTGACGCTGCAGGACGTCGTCCTGGGAGCGAGCCAGCTCGGTTCCGAGCTGGGCGCCGCCGCCACGGTCGTCCAGTTCTCGAGCACGTTCTGCCAGCCGTGCCGGATGACCCGCATCGTCGTGCAGCGTGCCGTCGACACGACGCCGGACGTCGCCTACGTCGACCTCGACGTCGCCGACCACCTCGAGCTGGGCGAGACGCTCGGCATCGACGTGACGCCCACCGTGCTGGTGCTCGACGCCGCGGGAGCCGTGCGTCACCGCGCGAGCGGAGTCCCTTCGCTGGCGCAGGTGCGCGCCGCGATCGCCGCCGCCGCCGGCTGACCCGCCGAACAGACACGCGTGGCCGGCCCTGACGGACCGGCCACGCGTGCGTCTACGCCTCGAGCGTCACGGGCCGCTCACCAGGTAGACGTTGTTGACCGACGAGTTCGCCGCCGCGCCGAGGTTGTTGATCACGTGCGCGATGGTGCCGACGCCTCCGAGGGAGACGATCGCCATGTTGTGGAACTTCACGCCGCTCACGGCTGGAGCCTCGAACGCACGCTCGGAGACGACGGCGGGGTTCACGTTGAAGTACGCGTAGCTCCCCAGCCCCCAGGCCTCGAAGCTCGCGACGCCGCTGGCCACCTTGATCGCCGGGTAGCCCCGGTTCGAGCCGTTCATCCACGCGGCCTGGTTGGGCGGGTCGTACGGCATCTCGTTCTGGAAGAAGATGACCTTGCCGCCGGCGCCGTTCCAGACGACCTCGTTCTTCTGGTAGTGCTCGACGAACAGGCCCGTGGCCAGCACGTTGTCACCGTTCACGGTCAGGCCGTTGTCGGCGGTGTTGACGGTCCAGCCGACGCCCTGGCCGTGGTCGGCACGCCAGGCCCAGATGTGGTCGATGATCGCGTTGTTGCTGTTCACGACGAGGCTGTTGACCGCCTTGCCGCCGACCATGCCGCCGATCCGGAAGAACACGTCCTGGATCGTCGTCGGGTTCGCCGCGTGGGACGTGCCCGTCTTGCTCAGGCCGACCTTGAGCAGCGTGTCGCTGCCGCCGGTGCTGGCGTCGAACAGGATGCCCTTGAGCCGCACGCCGTCGACGTCTGCGACGTCCATGGCGTTGACGCCGTTGTCCGGGATGATCGTCGGGTAGCCGATGCCGAGCACGACGGTGTTGGCCTTCGTGACGTGCAGCGTCTGGTTCACGTGGTAGATGCCGGGCGTGAAGAAGAGGTTGCAGCCGTTGTTCAGGGCCGTGTTGATGTTCGCGGCCGTGTCGCCCTCGCGCACGACGTAGAACTGGCTCATGGGCACCGAGGTCCCGGGCGTCGAACCGCTCGCCCAGCTCGGGCCGGACGCGTTCGTGCGCAGCGACGGCAGGAACACGCGGTACTTGCCCGCGCCGTCGATGTACAGGTACGGCACGTCACGCGAGACCGGGGTGCTGCCGACGTTCGTGTAGCGCGGGCCGGACGCCGGGTCGGTGTTGAAGTTGGTGGCCGGGGCGCCGTTCACGCCCGAGAACACCATGTTCCAGTTGGAGCCGCTCCACGAGCCGATGGTCGAGTCGCGCGTGTACCACTGCTGCTGCGACGCGGTCTCGATCTTGCCGTCGACCTTGGAGTCGGCGAGGTAGCCGCCCGACGCCCAGCCGTAGCTGGCCGGGAACGCGTCGAGCCCACCGATGATGTGGATGCGTCGCATGGGCGCCGCCTGCGCGACGGCCCAGCGGTTCGCGCCGCCGTTGGTGTTGATCGACAGGTTCTCGGCCGAGCGCCAGAAGTTCTGCGTCGCGTTGCCCGCGTCGGAGGCGTTGAACGCGTCGACCGTGACGGCGCCGTTGATGCGCACGTCGTCCGGGTTCTGACCGGCGCCGAGGATCGAGGTGTTGAAGCCGATGTTGGCGTACACGTTGTACGGCGTCGTGGACGGCTTGAACAGGAGCGCGTCACGGCGCGTGCCGAACTGCGCGGTCTGCGTCGACTTCTGCGCCTCGAAGACGCTGTTCAGCGACGCCTGGATGGTCGCGTCGGACTGCGAGTGGTCGTAGATGTGCACGTTGGGCCCGAAGTTCGGGGTGTCGGAGTTGCCGGTGCAGACGCCGTTGTTCGGGGGCGTCGTGCCGATCGCGAACTTCTGCGCGCCCGTGCCGTTGCAGTCCCAGATCTGCAGCCGCGTCCCGTTGGCGGTCGCGCCGCCGGGGGAGTCGAGGCACCGCCCCGAGTTGGAGTTCTTCAGCGAGCCGTCGGCCTGGGCGACCCACTGCTGGGCGCCGGTGCCGTTGCAGTCCCAGAGCTGGATCTTGACGCCGTTCGCGGTGCCCGCGCTCGTCACGTCGAGGCATCGCCCGATGGTCGTCAGGGCCGTGCCGCTCCACGTCCAGTGCTGGTCCGCGGCGGTCGCCTGGCAGTCCCACAGCTGGACGGCCGTGCCGTTCACGCCGGTGTCGTCGCCGCTGACGTCGACGCACTTGCCGCCGGGCGCGGAGATGACGTTGCCGGTGACGGCCGCCTGGGCCGCGCCGGTGGGGCCGACGAGCCCCGCGATGAGCGCCGCACAGAGTGCCGCGATGGCGACCACGCGTCGCCGGACTGATCGAGCTTCGTTGCTCATGGTCTCTACCTGTCATGGTGGGAGGCGCCCGAGGGGCGCGCTTCGGTGCGACCGGTCTCCGGGCACGCGCGGCGTTGCGCGTACCGGGCTGCGGAACCGGCTCGACCGACGCGAGGGTGCGCGCGACGACCGAGCACCGAATGCTGACATCCCGGTAGGTAAGCGGTCAATGGGATCGCTTCCAGTTTCTCCCGGAATGTCCCGGCGGATTCCGGGAGGAAGCGGACCGTCAGTCCTGCGAGGTCGCCGTCGCAAGCTTTCCGGGAGCTGCGACGCGTCCGGCGACGGCGGCTGCGGCGAACGCGAGCGCGGTCGTGAACACGAGGACCGCGACGAACGGGGTGTCGAGTCCCGAGCCCGCCGCGAAGACGAGTCCGCTGACGGCGAGCGCCCAGGCCGCGCCGGTGCTGTCGGCGATCGTGAGCCCCGCGGTGTTCGCACCCTGCGTACCGGGCCGTGAGTAGCCGAGCACGAGCACCGACTGCCGCGGGTACGTCAGGCCCATGCCACCGCCGGCGCAGGCCCAGGTGACGACGAGCACGAGCGTCGGCGCGTGCATCGCGGCGACGACGCACGACCCTGCGATCCCGGCCGCGACGAGCGCCGTGCCGAGCCGGACGCAGTCGCGGTCGGACACGCGTCCCGCGAGCCGGCCCTGCAGCCACGACCCTCCGGCCCAGGCGAGCGCAGCCGCCGTGAGCGTGACGCCCGCAAGAGCCGGCGAGAGGTCGTACCGGCGGGTCAGCAGGTAGGGCAGGTAGACCTCGGCCCCGAAGAACGCGCCGGCGAGCAGCGCGCGGCCACCGACGACGCTGGGCAGGCCGCGCACGAGCCGCAGCGAGCCGGTGGGCAGCAACGGACGGAGCGCCACGAGGACGACGATCGTCGCGACGACGGCGATGACGACGCTCCACGGCGAGGCGACCTCGCCGGCGAGGTTGAGGCCCAGGACGGCGGCCGCCGCGAGGACGGACCAGCGCACGCGGCCCGTCCCCGCGTCCTGCGGCGGCTCGTCGGGCGCACCGACGTGCGTGACGTTCGCCAGGACGACGAGCGCGACGGGCACCACGATCGCGGCGACCCCCAGGAAGACCCAGCGCCAGCCGACGTGCTCCGCGACCAGGCCCGCGACCGGTGGCCCGACGAGCGACGGGACCACCCACGCCGCGGCGAACCCCGCGAACACCCGCGGGTGCAGCAGCGCCGGGTACAGGCGCGCGACGACGACGTAGGCAGCAACGGTCAGCCCTCCGCCGCCGAGCCCCTGCACGAGGCGTCCGGCCACGAAGATCCACATCGTCGGGGCCACGCCGGCGACCACGAGGCCAGCGGCGAACAGGACGACCGACGCCGCGAGCGGGCCGCGCGGCCCGTGCCGGTCGGCCCAGCCGCCCGCGACCACCATGCCGACGACACCCGCCGCGAGCGGCGCTGCGAACGCCGCCGCGTAGAGCGAGGCCCCGTCCAGCGCGGTCGACACGGTCGGCATCACGGTGGTCACGGCGAGCGACTCGAACGCCGCGAGGAAGATCAGCGCGTACAGGCACCACGTCGTGACCCGCAGCGCGCGCCAGGCCGCCTCAGGACGCAGGTCGAGGGTGCGAGGGCCCGTCACGACTGCCGGACGGTCAGGACACGAAAGCCGCGCGAGCTCGCCGTCCGCTCGACGGGGCGGCCCAGCGCGTCGGCGAGCCAGCGCTGCAGCGAGTCGGCGCCGAGGTTCTTGCCCACCACCAGGTGGGCCTCGCCGCCGGGGGCCAGGCGGGGGAGCCAGCGCAGCAGCAGCTCGTGCAGCGCCTCCTTGCCGACGCGGATCGGCGGGTTCGACCAGATCGCGGCGAACCGGAGGTCCGCGGGGACGTCGTCGGGCAGGACCGCTTCGACCTGCGGGAGGTCGAGGCGCGTCGCGTTGCGGCGGGCAAGGTCCAGGGCGCGCTCGTTGACGTCGACCGCCCACACGCGGGCCTGCGGGGACAGCAGCGCCATCGTCAGCGCGATCGGCCCCCAGCCGCAGCCGAGGTCGAGCAGCTCGCCTGTCGCGGGCGGTGCGGGGACCTCGTCGAGCAGAACGGCCGTGGCATGGTCGACGTGACCGGGGGAGAAGACCCCGCCGGCCGTCTCGACCTGCAGCGTGCGTCCCGCCAGCTCGACGGTGAGGGTGCGCAGCTCCTGCGCGGACGCGGGTTGGCCGGTGAAGTAGTGGTCGTGCGAGGTCACCCGCCGACCCTATCCGCGCCCGGGCGCTCGGCCCGAAGCGAAAACGGTCGACCGAGGTCGTGGTGCGTGCGACCCTGGAACGAGGAAAATCCCGATCGGAACAGCAGAGGTACCGCGTGAACGACCCGCAGCCCACCGTCCGCGAGACGCCGGACACCCCGGCGACCCGCAGTGCGCAAGAGGTGGCGGACGACGTCGTCGCGCGAGTGCTCGCCAGGGCCGGCACGGCCCTGCACGCGGGCGGCACGGTGCACTCGTCCTACGACGGCGACCAGCTCGACCTCGAGGAGCGCACCTCGCTGCGCCGCGTGCGCGGGCTGTCGACCGAGCTCGAGGACGTCACCGAGGTCGAGTACCGCCAGCTGCGCCTGGAGAAGGTCGTGCTCGTGGGCCTGTGGGGCTCCGGGTCCGTGCACGACGCGGAGGTCTCGCTGCGCGAGCTCGCCGCGCTCGCGGAGACCGCCGGTTCCCAGGTGCTCGACGGCATGCTGCAGCGCCGCCGCTCGCCCGACCCCGGCACGTACCTCGGCTCGGGCAAGGCCGCCGAGCTCGCGTCCGTGGTCGCCGCGGTCGGTGCCGACACCGTCGTGGTCGACGGCGAGCTCGCGCCCTCGCAGCGACGCTCGCTCGAGGACATCGTGCGCGTCAAGGTCGTCGACCGGACCGCGCTGATCCTCGACATCTTCGCCCAGCACGCCAAGTCCCGTGAGGGCAAGGCGCAGGTCGAGCTCGCGCAGCTCGAGTACCTGCTGCCGCGCCTGCGCGGCTGGGGCGAGTCGATGTCCCGGCAGGCCGGTGGCCAGGTCGGTGGCGCAGGCGCCGGCATGGGCTCGCGCGGACCCGGTGAGACCAAGATCGAGCTCGATCGCCGCCGCATCCGCAACCGGATGGCCAAGCTCCGCAAGGAGATCGCCGCGATGGAGCCCGCGCGACTGACCAAGCGTGCGTCGCGCAAGAAGAACGCGATCCCGTCGGTCGCCATCGCGGGCTACACCAACGCGGGCAAGTCGTCGCTGCTCAACCGCCTGACCAATGCGGGCGTGCTCGTCGAGAACGCCCTGTTCGCGACCCTCGACCCGACCGTCCGCCGCGCCGAGACCACCGACGGGCGCGTCTACACGCTCGCCGACACGGTCGGCTTCGTGCGCGCGCTGCCCCACCAGCTGGTCGAGGCGTTCCGCTCGACGCTCGAGGAGGTGGCCGACGCCGACCTGCTGCTGCACGTCGTCGACGCCTCCCACCCCGACCCCGAGGGGCAGATCGCCGCCGTGCGGCACGTGCTCGCCGACATCCCGGGCGCGATGGACGTGCCCGAGATCATCGTGCTCAACAAGGCCGACCTCGCGGCGCCCGACGTGATCGCGCGGCTGCGGTCTCGCGAGCTGCACACGATCGTCGTCTCGGCGCACACGGGCGAGGGCATCGACGAGCTGCAGGCGCTGGTCGCCGACCAGCTGCCTCGCCCCGGCGTGCTCGTCGAGGTCGTCGTGCCCTACGACCGCGGCGACCTGGTCAGCCGCGTGCACCTGCACGGCGACATCGACTCCGAGGAGCACATCGAGCAGGGCACGCTGATCCGCGCCCGGGTCGACGAGGCGCTCGCCGCCGAGCTGGCCGGGGCGGCCGTCACCGTCCGGTAGGCGTCAAGACGCGCGGGGCCGCCTCCTTGCCCACAGGCGCGTCCGATCGGCGGCCCCGGTCGCACTACGCTGTCGCGGTGCCTCCCGAACCTCGCAAAGCCGCGCCGAAGGCGCGAACGGAGGACTCGGCGGACCCGACGGTCGACGACCTGCTCGACATGGCGGTCGGAGCCCTCGGGGGCGCGCGTCGCGACGGGCAGCATGAGATGGCGATCGCCGTCGCCTCGGCCCTGGAGACGGGCGACCACCTGCTGGTCCAGGCCGGCACGGGCACGGGCAAGTCGCTCGGCTACCTCGTGCCAGCCGTCCGGCACGCGGTGCTCGAGGATGAGCGCGTGGTCGTCTCCACCGCGACTCTGGCCCTGCAGCGCCAGGTCATCACGCGCGACCTGCCGCTCGTCGCCGACACCCTCGCGCCGCGCCTGCCGCGCAAGCCGCGCATCGCGCTGCTCAAGGGCTGGCACAACTACGTCTGCGTCAACAAGGTCTCTGGCGGGTACCCCGAGGACGAGGGCGCCACGCTGTTCGACCTCGGCGAGCACGCCGGCGCGGCCGAGCACCCTCCGGTCGGCGGCAGCGACCGCCCCGGTACGGGGGAGTCGCTCGGCGCGCAGGTGGTGCGCCTGCGCGAGTGGGCCGAGGAGACGGACTCCGGCGATCGCGACGACCTGGTCCCGGGCGTGACCGACCGCGCGTGGCGGCAGGTCTCGGTCACGTCGCTCGAGTGCATCGGTGGCAAGTGCCCGATGCTCGCGGAGTGCTTCCCGGAGCGCGCGCGGGCCTCGGCCCGTGAGGCGGACGTCGTCGTGACCAACCACGCGATGCTCGGCATCGCCGCGTCCGGGTCGCCCAACGTGCTGCCCGAGCACGACGTGCTGATCGTCGACGAGGCCCACGAGCTCACCGACCGAGTGACCGCGCAGGCGACGGCCGAGCTGTCGCTCGCCACGATCGAGCACGCCGCACGCCTCGCCCGGCGGCATGGCGGCGTACCCACCACCGACCTCGACTCCGCTGGCCAGGCGCTCGCGTCGATGCTCGTCGTGATGCCGGAGGGCCGGTTCCCGCGCGGGCTGCCCGACGACGCCCGGGCAGCGGTCGCGGCCGTGCGGGACGCGTCGCGCACGCTGCTGTCCGTCCTCAAGCCCGACGCGACGACGTCCAAGGCCGCTGGCGCCGAGGGTGGGCTGAAGATGGCGGCGTCCGCCATGCTCATCCTGTTCGAGGTCGCCGACCGCATGGCGGCCGATCCCGACGACAACAAGCACACGGTGCTGTGGTGCGCTCGCAGCGAGGACCGGCGTGGCTCGCCGCTGACCCGGCTGCACGCCGCGCCGCTCGCCGTGAACGGCCTCATCCGCACCCACCTTCTCTCGGGCCGGTCCGCGGTGCTGACGTCGGCGACGCTCGCGCTGGGCGGTTCTTTCGACCCGGTCGCGCGCGCGGTGGGGCTCGAGGTCCGGCCCGACGCCGAGCCGGTGGGACCCTCCGACGACACGCCCGCAGCGCTGAGCTGGCACGGGCTCGACGTCGGCAGCCCGTTCGACTACCGGCGCCAGGGCATCTGCTACGTCGCCAAGCACCTCCCGCCGCCCGGTCGTGAACCGGCGACCGAGGCGCAGCTCGACGAGATCGAGGCGCTCGTGACGGCCGCGGGCGGGCGCACGCTCGGCCTGTTCTCCTCGCGGCGCGCGGCCAACGCGGTCGCGCTCGCCATGCGGGAGCGGCTCGACGTGCCGATCCTCCTGCAGGGCGACGACCAGCTGCCCACCCTCGTCGCGCAGTTCGCCGCCGACGAGCCCACGTGCCTGTTCGGCACGCTGTCGCTGTGGCAGGGCGTCGACGTCCCCGGACCGTCCTGCAGCCTCGTCATCATCGACCGCATCCCGTTCCCGCGCCCCGACGACCCCGTGCGCTCGGCTCGATCCGACGCCGTCGGCTCGGCCGGCGGCAACGGGTTCATGGCCGTCTCGGCCACGCACGCGGCGCTGCTCCTCGCCCAGGGTGCCGGTCGCCTGATCAGAGGCATGGACGATCGCGGCGTCGTCGCGGTCCTCGACCCCCGGCTGCGCACAGCCCGCTACGGCGACTTCCTCGCGCGCTCGATGCCCGACTTCTGGCCGACGACCGACCGTTCCGCCGTGCTCGCCGCGCTGGCACGCCTCGGGACGGCCTCGGCGACGAGCGCCGCTTCGGGCTAGCCTTCGAAGCCCAGCCGGAACCGCAACCAGGGAGTGCCGATGACCCAGCCCGACGACATCGACGAGGTCCCGTTGGGGCCGGCCGCCACGCCGCGACGCACGTCGAAGCTGGCCATCGTCGGGGCCGGTGCCGTGGGCTCGACCATGGCGTACGCCGCGCTCATGCGTGGCGCGGCCCGGTCGGTCGCGCTCTACGACATCAACAAGGCCAAGGTCGAGGCCGAGGCGCTCGACCTGGGCCACGGCATCCAGTTCATGCCGATGGCCGAGGTCGTCGGATCCGACGAGATCGCCGTGTGCGCCGACGCCGACATCGTCATGTTCACCGCCGGTGCCAAGCAGAAGCCCGGGCAGACGAGGCTCGACCTCGCCGAGGCGACGATCTCGCTCGTCAGCAAGGTGCTGCCGGCGGTCGTCGAGGTCGCACCCAACGCGGTCTACGTGATGGTGACCAACCCCGTCGACGTCGTCACGTACGCGTCCCTCAAGATCTCCGGGCTGCCGCCCACCCAGCTCTTCGGCTCCGGGACGGTTCTCGACTCGTCGCGGCTGCGGTACCTGATCGCCAAGCACACGGGCGTCGCGGTCCAGAACGTGCACGCCTACATCGCGGGCGAGCACGGGGACAGCGAGCTGCCGCTGTGGAGCTCGGCCAGCATCGGGTCCGTGCCGCTGCTGGAGTGGGAGGGATCGAACGGGTCGACACCGCTGACCGCGGTCGTCCGCGAGCAGATCGCGCGCGAGGTGGTCGAGTCGGCCTACCGCATCATCGAGGGCAAGGGGGCGACCAACTACGCGGTCGCCCTGGCCGGGTCGCGGATCATCGAGGCGGTGCTCAAGAACGAGGGCCGCATCCTGCCTGTGTCGTCGCTGCTCGACGACTTCTACGGCATCAGCGACGTGTGCCTTTCCGTGCCCACGATCGTCGGCGCCGGTGGCGTCGGTGACCGGCTCGCGCTGCCGATGTCGGTCGACGAGCTCGCGGGCCTGCGCGCCTCGGCGGACGCCGTGCGATCGGTGGCGCGGCGGTTCGGCTTCTAGGCGCCGGGCTGGGGCACCGGCCGGCTCGACGACTGCTCGGGTGGCAGGCCTCGGTGCCGGTCGTGGCTGTCAGCCGTGCTGGTGGGGCTGGTCGGGCCGGTGCCGTCGGCGGGGGCATCGCCCGCGCCGGCAGCACGGTCCTCACGGGTAGCGCCTCCCTGATCGGCGGCGGCGACCGCCTCGGCCCGGTCGGCAGCCGCCCGAAGCCGGCTGGCGACCGCCGGACCGGGATCGCGCCGGGGAGTCATCGGCCCGGCACTGTCACAGGCTGCGCAGCACGGTGACCACGCGGCCCAGGACGACCGCGGCGTCGCCGTCGATCGGCGCGTAGGAGGCGTTGGCGGGCAGGAGCCAGACGTGCCCGTCCGTGCGCTTGAGCGTCTTGACGGTCGCTTCGCCGTCGATCATCGCGGCGACGATCTCACCGTTCTCCGCGACGGGCTGACGCCGCACGACGACCCAGTCCCCGTCGCAGATCGCCGCCTCGATCATCGAGTCGCCGCTGACCTTGAGCAGGAAGAGCTCGCCGTCGCCCACGAGCTGGCGGGGGAGCGGGAACACGTCCTCGACCACCTGGTCGGCCAGGATCGGCCCACCTGCTGCGATGCGACCGACGACCGGCACGTAGCTCGGGGCCGGCGCGCCGTCCCGCTCGGGAGCGTCGTCGTCGACGAACGACACGGCACCCGCCGAGCCCCAGGCGCTCACGCCGCGCGAGTCGTCAGGGTGCACGACCTCGATCGCGCGCGGCCGGTTGGGGTCACGGCGCAGGTACCCCTTGCGCTCCAGGGCCGTGAGCTGGTGCTTGACGCTCGACGGGCTGTTGAGCCCCACCGCCTCGCCGATCTCGCGCATGCTCGGCGGGTAGCCGCGCGACTCCACCGACGTCCGGATCGTGTCGAGGACGAGCCGCTGCCGTGCCGTCAGGCCGTCGGGCCCGGCCGGGGCGTCGGGCAGTGCGTGCACGGTCGCCAGGTCCTGGGTGGACGTCTCGTCACTCACGTGCGGCCTCTCCTTCGCGGCTCCGCCGGGCGGGGCCGATCGGTCGAACTCGGGTCGTGTCTGGTCGGGCTTCTGGTCGTGCCTGCCGGGCTGGGTCGAGGTGGTCCCGGCTGTCGTGTCAGTGGTCGGTGATGGGCTCTACCTACGCGGCCAGCCTAGGCATCGGAAGCGGCGATTTCAAACATCTGTTCGACAAAGACTCGACACGTGTCGGCGGCTGCTGCTAGAAATCGTACAGACGTTCTACGTACAGACGTTCGAGCAACGCAGGTTCGGTCGGGATCCACCCGCTGAACGGCGACGCGAAAGGTGGAGTCGACATGAGTGCGATCGCAATGGGTCCCGGTTTCCGGACGGTGCCGTCGGTGCGCGTGCGCCAGGCGGGTGTGGATGGGCTCCGGCTCACGCGCCGCGGGCGTGTCGTGCTCGTCCTTCTCGCACTCGCCGTCGGCGCTGCCGTGATCCTCGTGGGCGGTCGCGCGATCGCCGAGGTGCCGCAGACCCGCCAGGTGGTCGTCGAGCACCGCGTGCAGAGCGGCGAGACGCTGTGGGGGATCGCGGCACAGACGGTCGACGCGGGCGATTCGGTGCGCGATGCCGTGACCGAGCTCGTTCGACTCAACGGCCTGCCGAGCGCGGAGATCATGGCCGGCCAGACGATCCTGGTCCCGTCGCGCGGGTGACCCGAGGCGGCCTGCAGGCTCGCCGCCGGGTCGTTTCGACCGATCTGGTTGCACCACCGGCAGGCATCGGGGTAGGTTAGCCTTACCTCATTCGGAGAGCTGGGGGGCTCCCGAGAGGTGCGGGAGCCTGGAGTCACACTCCCGCTCACCCGCAGCACCACGCGAAGCCGAGGCGAGTCGGCGACGCACCGGGACGGGGGCGTCCCGCCTCGGGGCGGTCGTAGAGACGACCGCCCCGAGGATCGCCCGTGCGCGAGGTGGCCCCGCGCGAGGCGGCCCGAGCGGAAGTGGTTTGCGGCGCCGCGGGCCGGTGGCCTAGCGTCACGGGAGCGCCACTGAGCCGCGTTGTCGCCCGAAGGGGATGTCTCGTGCACTGTCCGTTCTGCCGCCACCCGGACTCCCGAGTGGTGGACTCACGTACGTCGGACGACGGCGCATCGATCCGCCGCCGCCGCCAGTGCCCCAACTGCAACCGGCGATTCACCACCGTCGAGACGACGAGCCTGTCGGTCGTGAAGCGTTCGGGAGCGACCGAGCCGTTCAGCCGGGACAAGATCGTCGGCGGCGTGCGCAAGGCGTGCCAGGGGCGGCCGGTGAGCGAGGACGACCTCGCGATCCTCGCGCAGAAGGTCGAGGAGACCCTGCGGGCTTCGGGATCGGCCGAGATCGACGCGTACGAGATCGGCCTGGCGATCCTGGGGCCCCTGCGTGACCTCGACGAGGTGGCCTACCTGCGATTCGCGAGCGTCTACCAGGCCTTCGAGTCGCTCGAGGACTTCGAGGCCGCCATCACCGTGCTTCGGGCGGGACACGCCGACCACGACGAGGACGACACGGTCGAGGACGTGACGAGCGCCCCCTGAGGCGAGCGCGTACGGTCGTCCGGTGCTTCCTGACGACATCGAGCTCCTTCACGTCCCCGGCCGGCCAGCAGTCCTTCCCGACGGCTCCGCAGCGATCGTCTCGCTCATCCGCCCCGAGCTGGATCCCGACGAGTACACCGGCGGGCTGTGGCTCGTCCCGCTCGACGGGACCGGCCCGCGGCGGCTGACCCGGGGGTGGCGGGACACCGATCCCGCGGTCTCGCCTGACGGTCGGTGGCTCGCCTTCTGCCGCGCGGAGCGCGACGGCAAGCCGCAGGTCTTCGTCGTCGAGGCGGCCGGCGGTGAGCCGCGCAAGCTGACGGACGCCCCGCTCGGAGCGTCGAGCCCGACGTTCTCGCCGGACTCGTCGCGCATCGCGTACCTGGCCCGGGTGCCGGAGGCGGGTCGGTACGTCGAGGGCGGAAGCCCGGCCGCGGAAGCCCCGCGGCTGATCACCGAGCTGAAGTACCGCGCCGACGACCTGGGCTTCACGCGAGACCGACCTAAGCACGTGTTCGTCGTCTCGGTCGACGAGGGCGACGGCGCCGAGCCGGTGGCGGTGACCGCCGGCGACGCAGAGGTCGCCACGTTCGCATGGCTCGACGACGACGCACTCGCCGCCGTGATGGCGCGGCACGCCACTCGGGAGTCCGACCTGCGCAGCGACGCGGTGCGGATCAGCGCACGCGCGCTGGCCGAGCCGGTGCCGCTGACCGACGCGGACCACGGCTCGACGCTGGACGTCGCGCGCGTGCTGCCCTCGCGCGACGGCGCCGTGCTGTGGCTGCTCGCGTCGGACGTCGGGGCCTCGGGACGGGACTTCGTCGCGGCACAGAACGGTCTGTTCGAGCTCCGGCTCGACGGCTCTGGCGCCCCCCGTCGACTGACAGACCTCGAGGCGGCCCACCTGGTGTCCGACGTCCTCGTCGAGCACGACGGACGTCCGGTCGTCGCGGTGGAGGACCGAGGCGCCGTCCACCTCGTGCGGATCACGGCCGACGGCGAAGCGGAGCGACTCATCGACGGACCGGTCGTCGTCACGGGCGCCGGTGCGGGCGGCGGCGAGCTCGTCGCGGTCGTCGCCACGCCGAAGTCCGCGGGCGACGTCGTCGTCGTGGGTCGTTCCACGCCGCTGACGGACTTCTCCGCCGACCTGCGCGCCACCGGACGTCTGCGGACGGGCACCGAGCTCACCGCGACGTCGCAGGACGGCTACCCCGTGCACGGGTGGGTCACTCTGCCGGACCCGCAGCGATTCGGTGCCGGCCCCCACCCCACCGTCCTGATGATCCACGGGGGCCCGTTCGCGCAGTACACCCACGCGCTGTTCGACGAGGTGCAGGTCCTCGTCGAGGCGGGCTACGCCGTGGTGCACGGCAACCCCCGCGGCTCGTCGGGCTATGGCCGGGCGCACGGTCTGTCGATCAAGGACGGCTTCGGCACGGTCGACGCTGACGACGTGCTCGCGCTGCTCGACGCCGCGCTGCAGGACCCGGCGCTCGACGCGGATCGTGTCGGCGTGATGGGTGGTTCGTACGGCGGGTACATGACGGCGTGGCTGACGACCCGCACCGACCGCTTCGTCGCCGCGATCGTCGAGCGGGGCTTCCTCGATCCCGTCAGCTTCGTCGGCTCGAGCGACATCGGCTGGTTCTTCGGCGGCGCGTACCTGGGGGAGGAGCCCGAGGCTGTCGCTGCGCAGTCGCCCATGGCGCACGTCGGGAACGTGACCACGCCGACTCTCGTCATCCACTCCGAGCAGGACTGGCGCTGCCCGGTCGAGCAGGGGCAGCGCTGGTTCGTCGAGCTCAAGCGGCGCGGCGTCCCGGCCGAGCTCCTGCTGTTTCCCGGCGAGGGGCACGAGCTGACCCGGTCGGGCCGGCCCGCCCACCGCCGCGCCCGTTTCGAGCACGTGCTCGACTGGTGGGCGAGGCACCTGCCCGTCCGCTGACCGAGCAGACTGGCGCCTGACGCCGAGGTCGGTCAGGCTGGGGCAGAGCTCGCGCGATGCGGGCGGCACGACGAGACGAAGGAGACGCCATGGCGCAGGACGACAAGGCAGGAGCCGTCAGCGAGGACGCCAAGGCCAAGTTCCGTGAGGCCCTTGACCGCAAGAAGTCGGCGAGCCACCGCACCGCGGACGGCACGTCGAACACCGGACAGGTGCACGGATCCGAGACGGCAGGGCCGTCGCAGCGTCGTTTCCAGCGCAAGAGCGGCTCGGCCTGAGACACGCGGAACGGCCCGTCCCGAATGGGACGGGCCGTTCCGTGCGTCAGGGGTCAGGACAGGACGCGCAGGCGGATCGCCTCGGGCTGCGAGGAGAGTGCCGCGACGACCGCCGGGTCGACGGCCGAGCCGGCGTCCGTGACGACGTAGCCGATCTCGCCGCGCGTCGCGAGGAGCTGGCCCTCGATGTTCACGCCGTGCTCCGCGAGCGTCGCGTTGATGCCGGCCAGCACGCCGGGCACGTTGTGGTGCAGGTACGCGAGCCGGTGCACGCCCGGGTTCTGGTCGAGCGCGACGTTGGGCAGGTTGACCGACAGCGTCGTGGAGCCGGTGGCGATGTAGTCGCGCAGCTTGTGGGCGACGAACTGGCCGATGGCCTCCTGCGCCTCCTCGGTCGACCCGCCCGTGTGGGGCGTGAGGATCACGTTCGGCAGGCCGCGCAGCTCGGACTCGAAGGGGTCGCCCTTGCGCTTGGGCTCGACGGGGAACACGTCGACGGCGGCACCGGACAGGTGGCCGGACACGATCGCGTCGCGCAGCGCGGCGGGGTCCACGACGAACCCGCGCGAGAGGTTGAGCAGGATCGCGCCGGGCTTCATGCGGGCGATCTGCTTGGCGCCGAACAGCCCGGCGTTGCCCGAGCGGCCGTCGACGTGCAGCGTGACCACGTCGGCGGTCTCGAGCAGCTCGTCGAGCGTGTGCATGCGGCGGGCGTTGCCCAGCGCGAGCTTCTCGGCGGTGTCGTAGAACACGACCGACATGCCGAGGTTCTCGGCGAGCACGGACAGCTGGGTGCCGATGTTGCCGTAGCCGATGATGCCGAGGGTGCGCCCGCGGACCTCGTGCGCGCCGACCGCGGACTTGTTCCAGACGCCGTCGTGCATCTGCTTGTCGAACTCGGTCAGACGCCGCGTGAGGCCGATGATCTCGGCGATCGCGATCTCGACGACGGAGCGCGTGTTGGAGAACGGTGCGTTGAACGTCGCGACGCCGCGTGAGGCGGCCGCGGCGAGGTCGATCTGGTTGGTACCGATGCAGAACGCACCGATCGCGACCAGGTCGGACGCCTGCTCGATCGCCGCGGCCGAGACCTGCGTCTTGGAGCGGATGCCGAGGAGGTGGACGCCGTCGAGCGCCTCGATCAGCTCGGACTCGTCGAGCGCACCCGTGCGGGTGACGACGTCGAAGCCGGCCTCTTCGAGGATGGCGCGCGACTGCGGGTGGAGGTTCTCGAGCAACAGGGCCTTGGGCACGCGCCCATCGTGCGCCTGTCCGAGTGCCGGGCACAGTGCTGTCCGACACTCGGACACGCTCGTCAGGCGTCGATGCCCTCCGGCAGAGGCCGGCTGTGCACGACGTGCAGGACCCGCGTCGGGCGCGTCATCGCGACGTACAGGTCGCCGGCCGACTCCGCGAGCACGTCGGCAGGCTCGACCAGGACGACGGCGTCGAACTCGAGGCCCTTGGCTTCGCGAGGCGTGAGGAGCACGAGCGCTGCGTCCAGGTCGGCGGCGCTCGTCGGCTGGCCGACGGCAGCCTGCAGGCCGGCCTCGGTCAGCGCCTTGTTCACGGTCTCGAGCGAGTCGGGCACGGCGATGACGGCGACCCGGCCGGCGCCCGACTCGTCGGTGACCGCGGCGACCGCCTCTCCCGCGCGCGCGGCGACGGCGCCGGCCAGCGCGGTCGGCTGGGCAGGGGTGATCCGCAGCGCGTCGTCGACGTCGCGGGCCGACGTGAGCGGGCTGATCGGCAGGCCCACGGCCGTGGCCATGCGCACGGCGGCGTCGGCCACCGCGGCGGGCGTCCGGTAGTTGACGGTGAGCTCGTTGAGTCGCCACGAACCGCGCAGCACGGGGTCGAGCGTGCGCGCCCAGCTGCGCGCGCCGCCCGCCGCGCTGGTCTGCGCGACGTCCCCGACGATCGTCAGCGAACGGGTCGGCACGCGTCGCAGCAGCGCGCGCCACGCCATCGCGGACAGCTCCTGGGCCTCGTCGACCACCACGTGGCCGTACGTCCACGAACGGTCGTTCGCCGCACGCTCGGCGGTCGTCAGCGCCGGGCCGCCGGACGCGAACCGGTCGGCGAGGAGCTCGGCCGAGACGAGCGCGCCCGAGCCCGTCGACTCGAGCACCTGCCGGGCGTACGCGACCTCGGTCGCGCGCTGCTCGGCCGCGGCGCGCGCCTGCGCGCGGGCAGCCTGGTCGTCCTCGCCGAGCAGCTCGGCGGCCTCGTCGAGCAGCGGGACGTCGGCCGGCGTCCAGGCCGCGTCGGCCTCGCGGAACAGCGCCGCACGCTCGGCCTCGCTCAGGTCGGGAGCGGCCGACGCGAGGCGCGCGGGCTTGGCGTACAGGTCGGCCAGCAGCTTCTGCGGCGTCAGGGGCATCCACGCGAGGTTGAGCGCGACCCGGATGTCCCGGTCGCCGCGCAGCTCGCCGATGATCTCCGCGCGCTCGTCGGGCTGCACCTCCCAGCCGAGCTGCGATGCGTACTGGTCGGCGAGCCGGCCCAGCATGTCGCGCACGAAGGTCACCCGGGCCTGGTTGTGCGGGCGGTGCTGGCGCCGCGCCCGGTTGATCGCGCCCGCGACGTCTCCGGGTCGGACGACGACCGTGATGCCGTCGATGCGCGCCGAGACCGGCTGGGCGGGCACGCGCTGGCGGTCGCGAACGGCGCGGGCGACGACCGCGGCCATCGCCGCGCGGCCCTTGATCTCGGCCGTGGCCTCGGGCTCGGACCCGGTCGCGACGACGCCGGGGACGATCTCGTCGATGGTCGTCGTCACGACGCCCGTCTCACCGAGCGACGGGAGCACCTGGTCGATGTAGCGCAGGAACGTGCGGCTCGGCCCGACGAGGAGGACGCCCGAGCGCTCGAGCATCCGGCGGTGCGCATACAGGAGGTAGGCGGCGCGGTGCAGCGCGACCGCCGTCTTGCCCGTCCCAGGGCCGCCCTGCACGACGAGCGCGCCTGCCAGCTCCGAGCGGATGATCGCGTCCTGCTCCGCCTGGATGGTCGCGACGATGTCGCCCATGCGACCGGTGCGACCGGCGCGCAGACCGGCCAGCAGCGCGCCCTCGCCCGAGAGGCCGTCCAGCTGACCCTGCGCGTCCTCGTCGGTCAGCAGGTCCAGGTCCAGCACCTCGTCCTCGACGCTCGTGACCGTGCGGCCACGGGTCACGACGTGCCGACGGCGCACGACGCCGTCCGGGTGCGCGGCCGTCGCCCGGTAGAACGCCTGCGCCGCAGGCGCGCGCCAGTCGGTCAGCAGCTGGGTCTGCTCGTCGTCGGTCAGCCCGATCCGGCCGATGTAGCGGCGCGTGTCGTCGTCGAGGTCGATGCGGCCGAACACGAGGCGCTCCTCGACGGCCTCGAGCTGGGCGACCCGGTCCTCGTACAGCGTCGCGAACGCGTCCCGCTCGCTGCGGTTCTGCGGCGAGCCGGCGGGGCCGGAGCGCCGGACCTCGGCGAGTCGCTGGCGGGTTCCCGCGCGAAGCTCGTCGAGGCGCCCGTACATGACGTCGACCGTCTTCTGCTCGCCGGCCAGCTCGTCGTTCGTGCCTGTCACGTGGGCGTTCTCCCGTCCTGGTGGCCGTCGGGGCCCTGAACGGCGCCCGGAGCGGCCGTCCATTATCCGCCCTTGCGGGCCTGCTCGCGTCACCCGTCCGTGTCTGGCTCGCGGTGACGGCCATCCGGGTGGTGGCAGGCCCCGCCGGCGCGCGAGGTCGGCTGGCCTGGCCGTACTCTTCGGTAGCCACCAGGAGGGACATCGTGACGCAGGGTTCGACCGTGACAAGCGCGCTGCGCGCTGGCGCTTCCACGCGCTCGGACGGCGACGCCCCGATCCGGCTGCTGCTCGTCGAGGACGACGACGGCGACGCGCTCCTGGTCTCCGAGCACCTCGACGACGGTGGCCTCGACGTGGAGCTGACGTGGGTGAAGACCCTCGACGAGGCCGTCGAGGCGCTCGACGTGGACTGCGTCCTGCTCGACCTGGGGCTGCCCGACGCGACGGGGCTGCCGGCGCTCGAGCGGCTCCTGTCGGTCGGCGCCCCTGCCGTGGTGGTGCTGACCGGGCTGTCCGGGGGAGACCTGGGCCTGCAGGCGCTCGCGGCGGGCGCTCAGGACTACCTGGTCAAGGACGAGGTGGACGGCCAGCGGCTGAGCCGCTCCGTGCGGTACGCCATCCAGCGTCGCCGGCTCGAGGAGACGGACCGAGCCCTCTACCGCAGCCTGGTCCGGGCAGAGGAGACGAACCGCCTCGAGCGGGCCCTGCTGCCCAAGCCGCTGGTCAAGGACGCCGGGCTCGAGGTCCGGGTCGGGTACCGCGCGGGTCGCGACGGCGTGCTCGGCGGAGACTTCTACGACGTCGTGGAGCGCGCGGACGGGACGGTCCTCGCGATCGTCGGCGACGTGTGCGGCCACGGCCCCGACGAGGCGGCGCTCGGGGCGACGCTGCGGACCGCGTGGCGCACGCTCGTCCTGACGGGGACACGGCCCGGAGACATCCTCGGCCTCCTCGAGCTCGTGCTGCAGGCTGAGCGGCCGCGCCCCGAGGTGTTCACGACCGTGGCGATGCTCGTCGTCGCACCCGGTCGCCGTTCCGCCGGGCTGTACCTCGCGGGTCACCCCGTGCCGTTCGTGCTCGGCCCGCCGTCAGCGCTCGCACCCTCCGTCCGGCGCGGGCGAGCGCTCGGCATCCCGGTCGCCGGGACCTGGCACGCCGAGGTTCTCGACCTCGGGGAGCAGTGGCGGCTGCTCATGTACACGGACGGGCTGCTGGAGGCGACGGTCGAGGGCAGCCCCGACCGGCTCGGAAAGGCCGGCCTGCTCGCGGTCGTCGACCGCGCGCTCAGCGACGAGACGCCCGCAGACGACGACGACCTCGACCTCGTCGAGCGCGTCCTGCACGACGTGCGGACGTTGCACGGCGGCGACCTGGTCGACGACGCCGCCGTCGTCGTGCTCGGTTGGGGCGCGTGAGCGTGAGCGCGTCGGCCCGGCCGGCGGACTCCGGCGCGCGCCCGCGCGGAGCGACCCTGCGCCGCCGGCTGCTCGCGCTGCTGCTGGTCGCCGGCGCCGTGCTCGGCCTCCTGCTCGGCGCGGCGGCCTACGTCTTCGTGCACCTCGCGGACCGGCAGTCCGCGGTGACGGAGGACATCTTCGGCGCGGTGGTGGGGGCCGACCGGGCGCTGCTCGCCTACGTCGACGCCGAGACCGGGTTGCGCGGCTTCGTCCTCACGGGCGACGAGTCCACGCTCGACCCGTACACGCGCACGGTCGACGACCCGCCGAGCTTCGCGGCGATCGCCGACGACCTGTCCGAGGTGAGCTCCGACCCGGCCCTGGCGACGACCGCCGCGCACGCCGACGCGAGCGTCCAGGCCTGGCTCGACGACTTCGCCCAGCCGCTCATCGACCAGGTCCGCGCGCAGGGCGTCGACTCGGTCACGACCGCAGACGTGGAAGCCGGCAAGGCTCAGTTCGACGAGGTCCGCACGGCCGTGGCGGCGTTCAGTGACGAGGTGCGCGAGCTGCGCAGCAAGACGGCGAGCGAGCTGGCGAGGTGGACGCGGCTGGCCTCGGCCGTCGTCGGGGTGCTGGCCGTAGCGGCGGTCGCCGTGGGTGTGCTGCTCTGGGTCGTGCTGCGCCGATGGATCGTCGAGCCGCTCGACGCGCTCGGCGCGGACGCCCGTGCGGTGGCCGGCGGCGACCTGCGCCACGCGGTCACCGCCACCGGGCCCGGCGAGATCGCCGACCTCGCGCATGACGTCGAGCAGATGCGCGGTGCGCTCCTGACCCAGGTCGACGCGATCGAGCGTTCCCACGACCAGCTCGTCGAGCAGGCCGAGGAGCTGCGCCGGTCCAACCGCGACCTCGAGCAGTTCGCGTACGTCGCGTCGCACGACCTGCAGGAGCCGTTGCGCAAGGTCGCGAGCTTCACGCAGCTCCTGCAGAAGCGGTACGGCGGGCAGCTCGACGAGCGGGCCGACCAGTACATCGAGTTCGCGGTCGACGGCGCCAAGCGCATGCAGCGCCTGATCCAGGACCTGCTCGGGTTCAGCCGCGTCGGTCGCGTGGGCGGCGAGGTGAGCGACGTCGACCTCGGCGCTGCGCTCGCGGCTGCGCTCGAGAACCTCGAGCAGGTGATCGAGGACAGCGGCGCGGTCGTGACCCACGACGCCCTGCCCACCGTGCGCGGTGAGCTCCCGCTCCTGGTTCAGCTGTTCCAGAACCTCGTCGGGAACGCGGTGAAGTTCCGCGACCCGGACCGCGTGCCGCGCATCCACATCGGCGCGCGACCTCTGACAGGATCGACGAGCAAGTCGACGAACGACTCGACGAGCGATTCGACGAGAGACTCGACGAGCAGCTCGACGAGCAAGGAGTGGGAGCTGGAGTGCCGTGACAACGGCATCGGCATCGACGCGCAGTACGCGGACCGCGTCTTCGTGATCTTCCAGCGGCTCCACGCGAAGGACGTGTACGAAGGGACAGGCATCGGCCTGGCCCTGTGCAAGCGGATCGTCGAGTTCCACGGCGGCCGCATCTGGATCGACCCCTCCGTGGGTGAGGGCGCCAGCATCCGCTGGACCCTGCCGACGGGCGCCGACCGAACCGACTGAACCGACTGAACTGACTGAACCGACTGCCCCCGACTGACCCTGACCGGGTCCGGAAACGAGTGACATGCCGGAAGCACGCAAGCCGATCGACGTCCTGCTGGTCGAGGACGACCCGGGCGACGTCCTCATGACGCGCGAGGCATTTGCCGAGCACAAGGTCGCCAACCGGCTCTCGGTCGTCTCTGACGGCGTCAGCGCCATGGAGTTCCTGCGCAAGGAGGGCGAGCACGCCGACGCACCGACGCCCGACCTCATCCTGCTCGACCTCAACCTGCCCCGGATGGACGGTCGCGAGGTGCTGGAGGCGCTCAAGGCGGACGAGCGGCTGCGCTCGATCCCCGTCGTCGTCCTGACCACGAGCGAGGCGGAGGAGGACGTGGTCCGCAGCTACTCGCTGCACGCGAACGCCTACGTCACCAAGCCCGTGGACTTCGACCGCTTCATCGACGTGGTTCGCCAGATCGACGAGTTCTTCGTCGAGGTCGTCCGGCTCCCGTCGCGCTGAGGTTCGCGCTCGGATTCGCTCACAGCGAGCAGACTGGTGCGGCACGCCGGGAAGAGTCCGCCGCCGGCGGGTGTTGTCCCGGTTGTGCCGCCCGCGGGAGGCGCAACCCGACGAACGAGAGGTGCGTGCCGACGCATGTTGGACCCGAGCGAGATCTACGAGGTCGTCCCCGAGGTGGCCGCTGAGCTCGACGCCCGGACCGAGGCCGGCCCAGGGCCGGTGCTCGTGCACGTCGTGCGCGGGTTCGTCGACGCGGGCAACGCGGGCCAGCTCGCCGCCGAGCACATCACCGACGAGCTCACGACCAGCAGGCTGGCCTCGTTCGACATCGACCAGCTGCTCGACTACCGCTCGCGGCGGCCCTTCATGACGTTCGATGCGACGACCTGGGCGTCGTACGACGAGCCCGAGCTCGTCGTCGACGTCGTGCAGGACGCGACGGGAACCCCGTTCCTGCTGCTGCACGGCCAGGAGCCGGACGTGCAGTGGGAGCGGTACGTGGCGGCCGTCCGGCAGATCGTCGAGCGCTTCGACGTCTCGCTGACGGTCGGGCTGCACGGGATCCCGATGGGCATCCCGCACACGCGCCCGTCGTCGGTGACCGCGCACGCCACGCGCCCCGAGCTCGTGGCCGACCACCCGTCGTGGTTCGGCACCGTCCAGGTCCCGGCGAGCGCGAGCGCACTGCTCGAGCTCCGCCTCGGGCAGTCCGGGCACGACGCGATGGGCTTCGCGGTGCACGTGCCGCACTACCTCACGCAGACCTCGTACCCGCAGGCGAGCATCGCGGCGCTGCACGCCGTCGAGCGCGCCACGGGCCTGGACCTTCGGACCGAGGCGCTCACCGCGGCCGCGACGGACGCCACCGCCGAGATCGAACGTCAGGTCGCCGACTCCGAGGAGATCGCCGGCGTGGTGCACGCGCTCGAGGAGCAGTACGACGCCTTCGCGCGCAGCTCGGGCCGCGGAAGTCTCCTGGCCCGGTCGGCGGATCTGCCGACCGCGGACGAGCTGGGCGCCGAGTTCGAGCGCTTCCTCGCCCAGCAGGGCGAGGACACGTCGGACTGACGTTTACCCAATCGTTGTCTAACCCTGGCCTCGTGGCCGTTGAAACCATGGCGTGCGCCGCGCGCGCCGTGCCAGTATTTCCGCGATGCAGTGACGTCTTCGTGTGATCGGCCCGTCCAGTTCGCAGAACGGTTCGGAGCCGGGTACGAGGTTCGTCGCAGCACGGCGCGGAGGGGTTCCGTCGTCGTCACCAGGCAGAAGGAAGCAAGACATGGCGCAGGGTGCTGTCAAGTGGTTCAACTCCGAGAAGGGCTTCGGGTTCATCGCCCAGGACGGCGGCGGCGCTGACGTCTTCGTCCACTACTCGGCGATCGACACCCAGGGTTACCGCTCGCTCGACGAGGGCCAGCGCGTCGAGTTCGACATCGCGCAGGGCCCCAAGGGCCCGCAGGCGGAGCACGTCCGCCCCCTCTGATCGACGCTCGAGTCTTCAGGGCCGCTCCTCGCTCGGCGAGGAGCGGCCCTGAGTCGTCTCACGGTGTCTCGCGGCTCCGTGCGCGCTCGACCTCGCCCGCCGCGGGGTCGGGCTGCGGGTCGCGCAGGACCGGTGCCCGGCCGACGAACGCCGCGAGCTCGTCGCCGTGCAGCAGGCGAGCCGGTGCCGGGAGCGACCGGACGGCACGCGCGAGCCCGGCCTCGCCGAGCAGGTCGAGCCGGTCGGTGCCGGCGAGCACGAAGTTGCCGTAACCGCGCCCACGCAGCACGCCGGGCTCGGCCACCACCGCGACGTCCGCGAAGGCGTCGAGGAGCGTGGCACCCTCGGCGCGCACCGAGCTCAGCGGCGGACGGTCGGCGCTGTTGACGAGGTAGACGCCGCCGGGCCGCAGCACGCGGGCGACGTCGGCGGCCATCTCACGCGTGACGACGTGCGCGGGGGTCGTCGCACCCGCGAAGACGTCGCGGATCACGACGTCCGCGCTCGCGTCGGACATGGCCGCGAGCTGAGCGCGCGCGTCGCCGGCCCGGATCCGCAGCGCGGGGGCCCGGGGGAGGTCGAACCAGCCGCGCACGAGCTCCGGGAGCGCGGTGTCGAGCTCGACCGCCACCTGTCGAGAGCCGGGCCGCACCGCGTGCACCGCGCGGGCCATCGCGCATCCCGCGGCACCCAGGTGGACGACGTCGAGCGGGCCGGTGCCGTCGTCGAGCCGGTCGATCACGAGCATCATCTGCTGCATGTACTCGAACGCCAGCGCTGCCGGGTCGGCGAGATCGAGGTAGGAGCTCGGCACGCCGTTGACCATGACGGTGACGCCGTCGGGCGCGTCGGGGTCGCGCAGCAGCTCGACGGTTCCCGTCGGGATCACGACAGGACCGTCGGGCCACGTGGCACGCACGCGGCCACCCGGACGTGTCGGTGGTCGGTGGGAGGCTGAAGGCCGCTTCGCGGAGCGATCGCGGGCGGCCATGCGGCCACGGTACGCGTGGTCACCGGATCAGGACGCGTCCGATCGAGACGGACGCGTGTGCGGGTTGACGGCATCGAACATGTGTTCGATGATGAGGGCGGGAGGTGGAGGATGTCGACGCTGGATCTGGTGATCAACGAGGGTGCTCGAGCCGCGGAGCCGGGTGGACCGACGGCCGTGCGTGCACCGGTCTCGCCCCGCGCCCGTGAGCTCGTTCACCGCGCTGACGCAGAGCTCCTCGCCGCGCAGTTCTCGCCGGAGGCGTGGGAGCAGTTCAGCCACGCCCACCTGGCCGCGCTCCGCGCAGGGGCCGCAGTCGTGGCGCTCCGCGACGTGTCCGGCGGGCGCCGGCGTGCGCCTCGGACGGTCTGGTCGATGCTGCACGAGGTCGCACCGGAGCTCGACGCGTGGTCCGACTTCTTCGCTGCCGGTGCCGCCACACGTTCGGCGGTCGACGCCGGTCGCTTCGACGCCGTGACACCCGAGCGCGCCGAGCAGACGTTGTGCGCCGCGGAGGACTTCGTCGACGAGGTGCGCAGGGTCGTGCTCTCCGGGTCGGAGCCGGGCGACGCCGCACCCCGCTCGAGGGCGTCGTGAGTCGCGGCCCCCGCTCGGCCGCCGCCCGGCGCGACTGGGGGAGCGAGGAGGACGGCTGCTCGATCCTGCACGTCGACATGGACGCGTTCTTCGCGTCGGTCGAGCTCGCGCGGCGGCCGCAGCTTCGCGGGTTGCCGGTCATCGTGGGCGGCGCGCAGCGAGGAGTCGTCCTCGCCGCCACCTACGAGGCTCGGGCGTACGGCGTCCACTCGGCCATGCCCATGAGCGTGGCGCTGCGGATGTGCCCGCAGGCGGTCGTCGTGCCACCCGACCACCACGCGTACCACGAGGTCTCGGTCGGCGTCATGGAGGTGCTCGCGGACGTGACGGCGCTGGTCGAGCAGGTCAGCGTCGACGAGGCATTCCTCGACGTCGCGGGGGCGCGCAGGCGGCTGGGGCCCCCGACGGCGATCGCCGCCCTGATCCGTGCCCGGATCCACGAGCGCTACGGCATCACGTGCTCCGTCGGCATCGCCTCGACCAAGTTCGTGGCCAAGCTCGCCTCGAGCCACGCCAAGCCCGACGGGGTGCTGCTGATCCCGCGCGCGGCCGCCGTCGACTTCCTGCACGCGCTGCCCGTCGGTGCGCTGTGGGGCGTCGGAGAGCGGACCGAGGCCGCCCTGGCGCGCTGGGGAATCGACTCGGTGGCTGAGCTCGCGGCGAGCGACGTCGCGACCGTGCAGCGCGCCGTGGGCAAGGTTGCGGGCGCGCACCTCTACGACCTCGCCTGGGGTCGCGACCCGCGGCCGGTCAGCCCCGGGAGAGCGGAGAAGTCGGTCGGCGCGGAGGAGACGTTCGTCGCCGACGTCGCCGACCTCAACGTGGTGCAGAGCAAGGCGCTCGAGCTCGCCGACAGGTGCGCGGCGCGACTGCGCAAGGGCGGGCTCGTCGGTCGAACGGTCAGCGTCAAGGTGCGCACGTCCGACTTCCGCACGTTGACGCGCGCACGGACCCTCTCGACGCCGACCGACGTGGGCCGCGAGATCTACCTCGCGGCGCGTGAGCTGCTCGCGGCTGCCGACCTCGGCGGGCTGCCGGTCCGGCTCGTCGGCGTGCGCGTCGAGGGCCTCAGCGCGTTGGCCGACACGGTGCGGCAGCCCACGCTGGAGGAGGCCCTCGCCGAGCCGGTGACGCCCGGAACGCGCGCCGATTCGAGCTTTGGGCCGGCCCCCGCGGCGCGGCGCGAAGCCGAACGTGCGATGGACGTCGTGCGGGAAAGGTTCGGAAAGGCCGCAATCCAGGCAGGTGCGACATCTCGCTCCCCGATCGAGACCCGTTCGGCTACCACCTTCGCACCAGCCGATCTATCCTGATGCTGATACGGATCCACCAGGTTCGACAGGAGTCGGGATGCCACTCTCCGAGTACGAGCAGCGCGTCCTCGAGCAGATGGAGCGTCAGCTCACATCTGACGACCCGCGGCTCGCCAACACGCTGACCCAGCGCGGCCACCGCGGCGTAGGTCGGTACGTCATCGCCTCGGCAGGCGCGGTCGTGGGGCTGCTGCTCCTCGTCCTCGGCGCCGCCGGGAGCCAGCCGCTGCTCGGCGTGCTGGGCTTCGTCGTGATGTTCGCAGCGGTGGCCTTCGCGTTCGCCAACCCAGGCCGTCACCGCAAGGACGCGGGACCGCAGGGAGTCGTCGCCGCCGACGGTTCCGTGCAGCGGGGCCGCGCCCCCAAGACTCACCGTGGATTCATGACCCGCTTCGAGGAGCGCTGGGAACGGCGCCGCGGCGAGGACGGTCGCTGAACAGCACTCGCGCGGCGTCGGTGACGTCGGCGATCCACCCCTCCAGAACGTCGGCGTCGACGTCCGGCGCGGTGGGTGCGTAACGGTCCTGCTCGACGACCCGAGACAGTGACTCGAGGCTGGCCGCCGCGGGTCCTTCGAGCTCCGCGCCGGTCAGCTCCGCGAGCTGGGCCTGGATGGACGCGACCGCCGCGCGAGGAGTCGTCGCGTCGGACCAGCGCACTCCCCGTGCGCCGAGCGCACGCCGTAGGCGCGCCCACGCCTCTTCCGGAGTCACGTCGCCGCGTCGCCGGCGGTGCGAGAGCGCGACGAACCCGGCGATCGCGACGAGGACCACGACGATGGTGACGGTGATCCCGACGGGCACCCAGTTGGTCGCCGTCGCTGCCACCGGCGTCTTGGCACCGTTGCTCGCGTCGTCGCTCGAGTCACCCTGAGGAACCGCTGCCTGACCGGTCGGGTGCAGGGCGTCGTTGGTCGGGCCGGGCGCGACCTGCTGGAAGGGATCGCTCCACACGGGCGGAGCGCCGGACTGGACGGCCGGCGTCGGCTCGAACCGCACCCAGCCCAGGTCGGGCCCGAAGTAGAGCTCGGGCCAGGCGTGCGCCTCCTTGCCGGTCACGACGATCGACCCGTTGCCGTCGGACTTGCCCGGCAGGAAGCCGATGCCGACCCGCGCCGGGATGCCGAGGGTGCGGGACATGATCGTCATCGCGGTCGCGAACTGCACGCAGTAGCCGTGCGTGTCCTGCAGGAAGTCCCACACCGCGTCGTCCGACTTGGCGGGCGCGACGCGCACGTCGTAGGTGAAGTTCGTCGTCGAGCGCAGGTACGTCTGAAGGTCCATCGCCTGCTGGTAGGGCGTCGAGGCGCCCTCGGTCACCTTGCGCGCCAGCTCGGCGATGTCGTCGGCGTGCGAGGTCGCGGGGACGGTGAGCACGCCGGAGGTGTCGGCGTCTGCCGGTGCCGGCGTCGTCGCGTTGACGAGGTCCTTCGACGTGAGCATGGGGAGCTCGACGATCATCGAGTAGGTCAGGCCGTCGCTCGTCGACGAGGCGCCGAAGACCTCGTCGCGGGTCATGTCGTACTGCCAGGTGCCGGGGGAGTCGACTGCACGAGGGAAGATCGAGATCGGCAGGCGGGTCTCGTCGAGCGCGCCGACCTTGACCGAGACCTGCGCCAGGACGCCACGATCGGCGCTGGGCGCCGTGTTCGCGACGCTCGGGTCGGTCGACAGCATCACGCCGGGCGCGACGCGCCCGCTCGCGGTCGGCGTCGTGGGCGTCCACGAGCGCCCGTCGAACTCGGTCAGCGTGAACGCGCGCAGCGGGCCGATCGATCCGGGCCCGACGGAGACGACCGGCTTCGCGGTGGGGTCCGCGCTCGGGTCGGCCGTGGCTGCGTCGGCCGCGCCTGCGTCTGCCGCGCTCCCGTCCGTCGGGTTCACGCCCGCCGCGACGGGCTGCTGCTCCACCGCCTTGACCGAGTACGTGAGCATCGTCTGCGAGCTGCGCTGCCCGAGGCTGTGCCGCAGGTCGAGCTGGTCGCTGAGCTGCATGGGCCCCGACGGGCCGCCGCCGAAGTTGGGCAGCCTGATCGCCGACCAGCCGGGCAGCGCGGCCAGGAGCGGACCGAGGATCAGCGCGCCCACGACCACGGCGGTGCTCGACCACAGCGCGACGGATGCGAGCCTGCTTCGCTCGGCGCGTCCGGCGTGGGGTGCGGCGGTCAGCGCGAGCAGCAGCAGGTAGGCGAATCCCGTCCAGACGAGCGCGCCCCCGCCGATGCCGAACCCGAGGTAGATGGCGGGCACCCACATCGCCACGAAGGCGATTCCCGCCCACGCCGCGCGGCCGAGGGCGACGGCGAAGAGGTCCGCGACCAGGAAGACGAGCACGGCCCCGGCGAGCAGGACCAGCTCCACAGGGCGGGTCACGTCGAGCGGGACGACCGACACGTCGATGGTCGTCAGTCCCTCGCTCCACACGGCGCGGGTCCGGTCCCACGCGTCAAGGTCGGGCACGAGCTGGATGCGCCCGGGCGGGGCTCCGTACCGCAGGACGACCAGGACGAGCGCGGCAAGGAACCCGACCAGCGACGGCACCCACCAGGAGCGCGTCAGTGCCCGGACGCCGGCGACGATCCCGGCGACGAGCAGCACCGCGAGCCACGTGGTGGTGCGACCGTTCGGCGGGCTGAGCAGGTTGCCGAGCGCGAGCGTGCTCGCGCACGTGCCGAGCGCGACCAGCCCGGTCGCCGCGGCGGCTCGTCCGCCGCGCGGAGCCCTCGCAGCCACGACGCTCATCGCACGCTCCCCAGCATCCGGGTCCAGGCGCCGGCGACGTCCTCGCCGGGCGTCACGGCGACGGCGCGCCAGCCCGCGCGCCGCAACGCGCGCACCGTGTGCTCGGTGTCGCTGCGCTGCGCGGGCGAGGTGCCGTCTGCGCGCACCATGGCCCAACCCTGCGCGGTGTCGACGATGTGCGCGAGCGCACCGCGCGTGCGGGCACCGAGCGACCCGAGCACGGCGAAGACGAGCTCGCCTCCGGCCTCGGTGCTGTCGAGCATGTGGGCGGCGGCGATGAGGTTCTGCTCGGCGTCGGCCGCCGAACGCGGGCGCTCCAGGTCGATCGTGCGGTCGAGCAGCGCGCTACGAGCGGAGTCGGAGCGCGAGTGCACGAAGGGCGTTCCCGTGGCGGTGGCCCGGGTGCCGTCGAGGAGCCGCACCGGGTGCCCGGCGTCGAGCGTGGCGAGCGCCATCGACGCCGCGACCGAGATGGTCCACTCGAGCGCCGCGCCTCCGCGCAGCGGCAGGTCCATGAGCACGGACACGGGCCGCATCCCGGCCCGCTCGTCCGAGCGGACCATCAGCGCGCCCTTGCGCGCGCTGCTGCTCCAGTGCACGCGCCGAAGGTCGTCGCCCTCGCGGTAGTCACGCAGCGACGCGTCGTCCGTCGAGGGCGAGCGCGCGCCGAGCGCGACTCGGTCCGGCTCGCCGACGAGCACGTCGGACGGCGTGGGGAGCGCGACGATGGCGGGCCACACGCGAACCTCGGCGCTGCCCCCGAGGGTCGCGGACGTCGTGACGGTCCCGAAGACGTCGCTGCGGGTCACGACGAGGGGACCGATCGGCCAGCGGCCCCGCCGCGCGGCCTCGACCGTGTAGCTCACGGTGACCTGGGCGCGCTCGCGCGTGACGCGCGCCTTGAGCGGCCGGCCGGCGGACAGCTCGGTCGCGGCCTGCTCGGCGAACCGCAGGCCCGCCAAGCGCGTGCGCGAACCCGCGTCGTGGGCCCGCACGTGCACGTCGACGCCGACGACGGAACCGGCGTGGACCGGGTTGGGCATCACGACGCGCTCGACGTCGATCCGGTTGCGGCCCCGTGCTGGGTCGCGCCACGCGACGACGGCCGCCGCGCCGCCCACGCACAGCAGCGCGAGCACGGCGATCCGGACCAGGTCGGTCGAACCCATTCCGGTGCCGAGCCCGAGGATCGCCAGGCCGGCGCCTGCGATTCCCCAGCCGCGAGCCGTGGGACGCAGACGCATCAGCCGATGGCGCGGGACGCGCGGGCAGGAACGGGCGCCGGGAGCGGGATGCGCGCGACGATGTCCCGGACGATCGCCTCGGTGCTCCGGCCGGAGAGCCGCGACTCCGTGCTCGGCAGCACGCGGTGCGCGAGCACGGGCTCGGCGAGCTGCTGGACGTCGTCGGGCAGCACGTGGTCCCGCCCGGCCAGGGCCGCGATGCCCTTGGCGGCGCGGAGCAGCTGGATCGCGGCGCGCGGCGAGGCGCCGAGGCGCAGCCCCTGGTCCTCGCGCGTCGCCGTCACCAGGTCGACCACGTAGCGCTTCACGCCGGGCGCGGCGTAGAGGCGACGCGTCGTCTCGATCAGGCGCGCGATGTGGGCCGTGTCGGTGACGGGGCGCATGTCGACCAGCGGGTCGGACGACTCCTGCTGGTCGAGCATCGCGAGCTCGGAGTCCACGCTCGGGTAGCCGACCGTCAGCCTTGCCATGAACCGGTCGCGCTGCGCCTCGGGCAGGGGGTACGTGCCCTCCATCTCGACCGGGTTCTGGGTCGCGACGACGAGGAACGGGCGCGGCAGCGCGTAGCTGTGGCCGTCGACGGTCGCCTGGGCCTCCTGCATGCACTCGAGCAGGGCGGACTGGGTCTTGGGCGAGGCGCGGTTGATCTCGTCGCCGATGACGATGTGGGCGAAGACCGGCCCGGGGCGGAACTCGAACTCGTGGGTCTGGCTCCGGAAGATGTTGACGCCCGTCAGGTCGCTGGGCAGCAGGTCGGGCGTGAACTGGATGCGGCCGACCTGGCAGTCGATCGAGCGCGCGAGCGCCTTGGCGAGCGTCGTCTTGCCGACCCCGGGGACGTCCTCGAGGAGGAGGTGCCCCTCGGCGAGCAGCACCGCGAGCGTGGTCCGCACGAGCTCCGGGCGGCCGCTGACGACCTGGCTGATTCCGGCGCTCATGCGCCCCATGGTCTCGACGAGTTCGCCGAGCTCGTTCGGCGTGGGGACGGGCTGCAGCATGGACGGGCTCCTTTGGCGTGTCTGGGGATGAGCCTACGTGGGGACCGCCTTTCTGTGGCGGACTTCACCCCACCAGTTGGGCCCCCCACTTCGCTCCACCGGCCGCCGCAGCTGCGACCCGTGATGCCCGCCTGAGGCCGTTCGCCGCCCGAATGTCGCGGTTTGCCCGGGTGGCGGACCGGCGTGTCGGTGCGCCGACGCGCCGACACCCGACGTCCGCGCAAAAACCCTCCACATCGCTCCACCGATCCTGACCTGCACGGATGGTGCGCAGACGGGTGAATTCGACCCTTCCTCCCGTGGCCGGTGGAGGAAAGTGGAGTAGCGTGGGGGCACGTGGTGAGGCAGGGAGAGCCGAGCCGGGACAAAGGGAGGGAGGCGGGGTGTCCAGTGAGTCGACGTCCGGCCTCTTCGGTTCGTCCGCGCCCTTCCTCGGCACGTACACCCCGCGCCTGGACGAGAAGGGCCGGCTCATCCTTCCGGCCAAGTTCCGTGGCCAGCTCTCGACGGGTCTCGTCATGACCCGCGGCCAGGAGCGCTGCCTCTTCTTGCTTCCGATGGACGAGTTCCGTCGGTACCACGGCCAGCTCGCGCAGGCGCCCGTCACGAGCAAGCAGGCTCGTGACTACCTGCGCGTGTTCCTGTCCGGCGCGAGCGACGAGCTCCCGGACAAGCAGGGCCGCATCTCGATCCCGCCCGTGCTGCGCAAGTACGCGGGGCTCGACCGGGACGTCGCCGTCATCGGCGCCGGGACGCGCGTCGAGATCTGGGACCTGCAGGCCTGGGAGACCTACCTGGAGGAGCAGGAGTCGGGCTACGCGGACACGACCGAGGAGGTCTTCCCGAACGGACCGTTCTGACAGGTGGGGCACGGCGACATGTCGCCCGGTGAGACCTCCTCCCGTCCGCTCTGACGCACTTCCCCGCGTCAGAGGGCCGGTGGGGGATCTGGTCGGACGGCGGAGGGGCCGGACGACCACACCTTTCTGATGACAAGCAAGAGCAGCACGAGCAGCACCAGCAGGGCCGACGAGCGGGCACGACGAGCAGGGAGAGGGGCGACGTGAGCGACGAGCGACCGGCCGACGAGCGTCACGTCCCCGTCCTCCTGCAGCGCTGCCTCGACCTGCTCGCCCCCGCGCTCGCGGCCGAAGGCGCCGTGATGGTCGACTCGACGCTCGGCATGGGCGGGCACACCGAGGGGGTGCTCACCGCCTTCCCGCACGTGCGCGTCGTCGGGCTGGACCGTGACACCCAGGCGCTCGAGCTCGCGGGCCGCCGCCTCGCGCCGTTCGGCGACCGGTTCACCGGCGTGCACGCGGTGTACGACGAGATCCGCGACGTGCTCGACGGGCTCGGCATCCCGCACGTGCAGGGCGTCCTGATGGACCTCGGCGTCTCCTCGCTGCAGCTCGACGAGGTCGAGCGCGGCTTCTCCTACGCGCAGGACGCGCCGCTCGACATGCGCATGGACGCCACCCGCGGTCGGACCGCCGCCGACGTGCTCAACACGTACGACGAGCGGGACATCGCGCGGGTGCTGCGGGTGTACGGCGAGGAGCGCTTCGCGGGCCGCATCGCCCGCAACGTCGTCGCCGCACGCGCCAAGGCGCCGCTGGCGCGGACCGGCGAGCTCGTCGACATCATCCGGGCGAGCATCCCGGCCGCCAACCGCAAGGTCGGTGGGCACCCCGCCAAGCGCACGTTCCAGGCGCTGCGCATCGAGGTCAACGGCGAGCTGGAGACGCTCGAGCGCGCCGTCCCCGAGTCGATCGAGGCCCTGGGCGTCGGCGGCCGGATCGTCGTCGAGGCGTACCAGTCGCTCGAGGACCGCATCGTCAAGCAGGCGTTCGCGGCCGGTGCGACGACGAGCGCGCCGCCCGACCTCCCGGTGGTCCCCGAGACCCACACGCCGTACCTGCGGCTCGTGACGCGGGGCGCGGAGGAGGCCGACGAGGCCGAGCTCGCGCTCAACCCGCGGTCGGCCTCCGTCCGCCTGCGGGCCGCCGAGCGCACGCGCCCGACGCCCGCGCACATGCGCCCCCGTCCGAAGGACCCGAAGCAGTCGAACCGAAGGAGGAGCGCATGAGCGCCCAGGCAGCCGCCCGCGTCGCACCTCCCGCGTTCGCGCCGCGCCCCCGGCCGGAGCGCGAGGCGGCGCCCGCCCCCCGCCTGCGAGTCGTGCGCGCACCGGCGCAGGCTCGCACGCGCACCCCGTTCGTGCTCGTCTGTATGTCCGTGCTCGCGGCGGCTCTGCTCACCGCGCTGCTGCTCAACACGCAGATGGCCCAGGCGGCCTACGTGCGGCACGACCGCACCAACGAGCTCGCGCGCCTCGACCAGGACGAGAAGGACCTGGTCGCGACGCTCGACCACAAGTCGTCGCCGGACGCGCTCGCGTCGGCGGCTCGACGGCTCGGGATGGTTCCCGCCGCCGGGACGGGATGGGTCCGCCTGTCCGACGGGAGCGTGCAGGCCGCACCGAAGGCGACCAAGTGAGCGCGCCGACCACCGAGCGTCCCCGGACCAGGGTCCCGGCGCCGCGCGAGGCCTCGCCGCGGCCGGCGCGCGTCGTGCCGGTGCGGGTGCCGGCGCCGCCGGCCCGCTCGGGAGAGCGCCGCCGCATGGTCGTGCTCACGATCGCGATCGCGCTCGTGCTCGCCGTGTTCGCGGTCAAGCTCGTCTGGATCCAGGCGATCGACGGCCCGTCGATCGCAGCCGACGCCCGCAAGGCGCGGCTGATCCCCGTGTCGCTGCTCGGTGCGCGGGGCCAGATCACTGACGTCAAGGGAGTCGCGCTCGCCACGTCGGTCGAGCGGTACGACGTCTCGGTCAACCAGAAGCTCGTCGGGCAGTTCCTCGGCAGCTCCGACGTCCCCGCCGGGGTCGAGGGGGTTGCCGACCTGCTCGCGCCCCTGCTCGGCCTCAGCGAGCCGGAGGTCGGCGGGCTGCTCGTCGGCGACCGCGGCTACAAGGTGCTCAAGAAGGGCGTGCTGCCCGAGGCCGCGCGCGAGATCCGTTCGCTCAAGCTGCCCGGCATCAACGTCGACAAGGTGGCCGACCGCGTCTACCCGAACGGCGGGCTCGCGGGGAACCTCATCGGCTTCGTGAACTCGGCGGGCGCCGGGCTCGAGGGCCTGGAGGCGTCGCTCGACGACAAGCTCAAGGGCACCCCGGGCTCGGAGGTCTACGAGGGCGGCCGCGGCGGTCAGGCGATCCCCGGCGGCTACTCGCAGGACACCCCGGCGCGCCCCGGCAGCTCGGTGCGACTGACCATCGACGCGGACATCCAGTACAAGGCGAAGGCGGCGCTCGACCAGGCGATGGCCACGACGCGGGCCAAGTCGGGCACCGTCGTCGTGCAGCGCGTCGGCACCTCCGACATCCTGGCGCTCGCCGACTCGGGCACGCGCGACCCGAACAACCCCGGAGCGACCAAGGGCTCGCTGGCGGCGTCGATCTCGAACGTCTTCGAGCCGGGCTCCACGGGCAAGGTCATCACCATGGCCGCCGCGCTCGAGAACGACCTCGTCACCCCGACCTCCGAGTTCGAGGTGCCGTACAGCTACAAGACGCCCAACGGCCAGGTGTTCCACGACTCGCACGAGCACGGGACGCTCAAGCTCACGACGACGGGCATCCTGGCGCAGTCCTCGAACGTCGGAACGGTCAAGATCGGCGAGGGACTGACCACCGCGCAGCGCTACTCCTACCTCTCGCGGTTCGGCTTCGGCCGGCAGACCGGCGTCGAGCTCCCGCAGGAGTCCGCGGGCTTCTTCGCCCCGCAGGAGGGCCGCTCCAAGTACGCGGTGCTCTTCGGCCAGGCCGTCGCCGTCAACGCCCTGCAGGCCACGGACGTCTTCGCGACGATCGCCAACCACGGCGTGAGCGTCCAGCCGCACGTCATCGCCGGCTGGACGTCGCCCGACGGCACGTACACGCCCCGCAAGGCCGACGACTCGACCCGGGTGGTCAGCGCCAAGACCGCGGACACGGTCCTGCGGATGCTCGAGAGCGTGGTCGACGACGAGGGCGGCACGGGCTCGAGCGCCGCGATCCCGGGCTACCGCGTCGCGGGCAAGACCGGCACGGCCCAGAACTGGATCAACGGCAAGCAGGGCATCACGGCCTCGTTCATCGGCGCCGTGCCCGCCGACAACCCCCAGATCGTCGTGAGCGTGTTCCTGCACAACCCGAAGAGCTCGATCTACGGCGGCACCGTCGCGGCCCCGGTGTTCAAGGAGGTCGCCTCGTACGCGCTCGGCGAGCTCGGCATCGCCCCGTCGGGGACCAAGGCGAAGCTCTTCCCGAACACCTGGTGAGGGCGCGTGAGTTGCCGCACGAGCCGGGCGCAATGCCCGGCCGGACAGGTTCGCCAGGGTAGATTCTCCCCATGACCTCACCCGCCCGGATGCGTCCCGCGCATCCCGCGGACCACGGCCTCGCCGCCATCGCCGACGCGTTCTCGCTGGTCCCGGCCTCGGGTGGCGATCCGGTCGGGGTCTCGATCACCGGAGTCACGGTCGCGAGCAACGACGTCGAGCCCGGCGACCTCTTCGTCGCGGTGCCGGGCCTGCGCGTGCACGGCGCGACGTTCGCGCGCCAGGCCGTCGACGCGGGCGCGGTCGCTGTCGTGACGGACGCGGCCGGCGCGGACCTGCTCGCCGACCTCGACGTCCCGGTCCTCGTGCACGACGCGCCACGCGCTCTGGCTGGTCCGCTCGCCGCCGTGGTGCACGGGCGCCCGGCGGACCGTCTGACGACGGTGGGCATCACCGGCACCAACGGCAAGACGACGACCACCTACTTCGTCGACGCGGCGCTGCGCGCGGTGCACCCGACGACGGCGGTCATGGGCACCGTCGAGCTGCGGATCGGCGACGAGGGCATCGAGAGCCCCCGCACCACGGTCGAGGCGCCGGTGCTGCAGGCGATCCTCGCGCTCGCCCTCGAGCGTGGCGCAACCGCCGTCGCGATGGAGGTCTCGTCGCACGCGCTCGCGCTCGGCAGGGTCGCGGGCCTCGAGCTCGACGTCGTCGCGTTCACCAACCTGCAGCGCGACCACCTGGACTTCCACGGTGACATGGAGGGCTACTTCCGCGACAAGGCGCGCCTGTTCGAGCCGGGGCAGGGTCGGCGCGGCGTCGTCGTCGTCGACGACGAGTGGGGTCGCCGGCTGGCCCGCGAGGCGCGGATCCCGGTCGAGACGGTCGCCACGCACGTGGGTGCGGGGGAGCAGGCCGACTGGACCGTCGTCGCCGCCGACATCGGGCTCGACGGCGTCGGGTCGGCGTTCACGCTGCGCGCCCCCGACGGTGCGCTGCACGAGGCGCACAGCCCCCTGCCGGGCCTGGTCAACGTCTCCAACGCCGCGTTGGCGATCGTGGTCGCGCACGCGGCCGGCGTGCCGCTCGACGTCGCGATCGAGGGCGTGGCCCACGCGGGCGCGATCCCGGGCCGCATGGAGCGGGTCATCGAGCGCGGCGACGGGCTCCCGCTGGCCCTCGTCGACTACGCGCACACGCCCGACGCGCTCGTCCTCGCGCTCGAGGCCGTGCGGCCCATCACACCGGGACGCCTCGTCATCGTGTTCGGCTCGGACGGCGATCGTGACCAGGGCAAGCGCCCGATCATGGGCGAGATCGCCGCGCGCCTCGCGGACGTGATCGTCGTCACCGACGAGAACCCGCGATCCGAGGACCCTGCGACCATCCGATCCGCCATCCTTGACGGCGTCCGGGCCGTCCGCCCGGACCTGGCCGACGTGCACGAGGCAACCAGCCGCACGCAGGCCATCCACGACGCCCTCGCGCTGGCTCACGAGCCGGACACCGTGATCATCACGGGCAAGGGGCACGAGCCGACACAGGAGATCGCCGGGGTGTTCCACCGGTACAACGACCGGACCGTGCTGCAGGACGTCCTGCGCGAGCACCAGCGTTCGGGGCAGCAGGCGTGATCGCGCTGACGGCGACCGAGATCGCCGCCGCTACGGGCGGCGAGCTCCGCGGCACGCCCGGCGGCCCGCTGGTCGTGAGCGGTGCGGTCGTGACCGACTCGCGTGACGTCGAGCGCGGGGGGCTGTTCGTCGCCCTGCCGGGTGAGCACGTCGACGGGCACGACTTCGCCGCGCGGGCGGTGGCCGCGGGCGCAGCGCTCGTGCTGGCCGCTCGGCCGCTGCACGACGAGCAGGGCGCCGAGCTGCCCACGGTCGTCGTCGCCGACGTCGAGAAGGCTCTGGGCGATCTCGCGGCCGAGGTGCTCAGGCGCCTGCGCGAGGCGGCGCTCGAGCCGGGCGGTTCTGGCCTGCGCGTCGTGGGCGTGACCGGCTCGGTCGGCAAGACGACGACGAAGGACCTGCTCGCGCAGCTGTGCGGCGCGGCCGGGCCCACCGTCGCGCCCGTGCGTTCGTTCAACAACGAGATCGGCCTGCCGCTGACCGTCCTGCGGGCCGACGAGAGCACCCGGTTCCTGGTGCTCGAGATGGGCGCGAGCGGGCCGGGTCACCTCACCTACCTGACGCAGATCGCGCCGCCCGACGTCGCGGTGGTCCTCGTCGTCGGGCAGGCGCACCTCGGCGGCTTCGGCGGGATCGACGCCGTCGCGCGCGCCAAGGCCGAGATCGTCGAGGGGCTCGTCGGAGACGGCGTCGCGGTGCTGAACGCCGACGACCTGCGGGTCTCGGCGATGTCCGCGGCCGCACCCGGCGACGTCGTGCTCTTCGGTGTGGCGCCGAGCGCCGCGGTGCGCGCCGAGCAGGTCGTGCTCGACCGCGCCGGGCGCGCGCGCTTCACGCTCGTCACGCCGGACGGCAGCGCGCCCGTCGAGCTCCGCCTCGTCGGCGAGCACCACGTGCACAACGCGCTCGCCGCCGCCGCGGCGGCGCTCGCCGTCGGACTGAGCCTCGACGAGGTCGCCGCGGGCCTGACGGCGGCGGACGCCCTCAGCCCGCACCGCATGCACGTCGTCGACCGCGCCGACGGCGTGACCGTCGTCGACGACTCCTACAACGCGAACCCCGACTCGATGCGCGCGGCCCTCAAGGCCCTCGCGGTCCTGGCCGGGCGCGACCGGCGCTCGATCGCCGTGCTCGGCGAGATGCTCGAGCTCGGGCCCGAGTCCCGCGAGGCGCACGACGCGCTCGGCACGCTCGTCGTCCGGCTCAACATCGACCTCACGGTCGTGGTGGGCGAGGGTGCTCGCGGCATCCGCGACGGCGCCAACCGCGAGGGCTCCTGGGGCGACGAGGTCGTCCTGGTCGACGACCTGGAGAACGCGCGCCTGTTCCTCGAGCACGAGCTGCGTCCCGGCGACGTCGTGCTCGTGAAGTCGTCGTACGGCGCGGGCCTGTGGCAGCTCGGCGACCTGCTCGTCGAGGGCGGTGACGCCGCGTGAAGGCCGTCCTGCTCTCCGGCGGGCTGTCGATGCTCGTCGCGCTGCTCGTCACGCCGCTGTTCATCCGGTTGCTCGTCCGCAAGCAGTACGGGCAGTTCATCCGCCAGGACGGCCCGACGGCGCACTTCACCAAGCGCGGCACGCCGACCATGGGTGGCGTCGTCATCATCGCGGCGACGCTCATCGGCTGGGCCGGCGCGCTGGTCGTCACGGGGACCGCACCGAGCGCGTCGGAGGTGCTCGTCCTGTTCCTGATGACGGGGCTGGGCCTCGTCGGGTTCCTGGACGACTACATCAAGATCTCGCGCCAGCGCAGCCTCGGGCTCGAGGCGCGGTGGAAGTTCTTCGGGCAGGGCCTGGTCGGGGTGATCTTCGCCGTGGCCGCGCTGCAGTTCCGCAACGACGGGTTCCGCACGCCCGCCTCGACTCGCATCTCGTTCATCCGCGACACCAACCTGGACCTCGCGTTCGCCGGTGCGACCATCGGCCTGCTGCTGTTCGTCATCTGGGCGAACTTCCTGATCACGGCCTGGTCCAACGCGGTCAACCTCACCGACGGCCTCGACGGCCTGGCCACCGGGACGTCGCTGATCGTGTTCGGCTCGTTCGTCGTCGTGGGCGTGTGGCAGTTCAACCAGTCGTGCCAGGTGCTCGCGACGGCCGGACCGAGCTGCTACGAGACGCGCGACCCGCTCGCGCTGGCGGTCGTCGCCGCGGCTATCACCGGTGCGTGCTTCGGCTTCCTGTGGTGGAACGCGAGCCCGGCGAAGATCTTCATGGGCGACACGGGCTCGCTGGCACTGGGCGGCGCGCTCGCCGGGCTCTCGATCCTGGCGCGCGTCGAGATCCTCGCCGCGATCATCGGTGGCCTGTTCGTCCTCGAGGTGCTCTCGGACGTCATCCAGATCGGCTTCTTCAAGATGACCGGCAAGCGCGTGTTCAAGATGGCGCCGCTGCACCACCACTTCGAGCTCCAAGGCTGGGGCGAGGTCACGATCGTGATCCGGTTCTGGATCATCGCGGGGCTGTTCGTGGCGCTCGGCATCGGCATCTTCTACGCCGAGTGGGTGTCGGGATAGGTGCGCGCGCCAGATCTTGACGGTGCCCGCGTCGTCGTCGCCGGGCTCGGGGTCTCGGGCCGTGCCGCCGCTGACGTGCTGGCGTCGGTCGGTGCGCGGGTCGTCCCGGTCGACGACGGTGCCGACGACGTCGTCTCGTCGGCCGAGTACCTCGCCGGCACGGGCCTCGACCGTGCGGACCTCGTCGTCGCCTCGCCGGGCCTCGCACCCCACCACCCGCTGATCGCCGCCGCCCTGCTGCGCGGCGTGCCGGTGTGGTCGGAGGTCGAGCTGGCCTGGCGCCTGCGGGCGCAGCGGGCAGACGGACCCGCCCCCTGGCTCGCGATCACCGGGACCAACGGCAAGACGACGACCGTCGGGATGCTCGACGCGATCCTGCGAGCGGCGGGGCGCACGTCGGCCGCGGTCGGCAACGTCGGCACCCCGGTCGTGCTCGCGGCGACGGACCCGAGCTACGACGTGCTCGCCGTCGAGCTGTCGAGCTTCCAGCTGCACTTCACGCACACGATGTCGGCTCAGGCCGCCGCCGTGCTCAACGTCGCCGCCGACCACCTCGACTGGCACGGCGACCTCGAGTCGTACGCCGCGGCGAAGGGCCGGATCTACGAGCGCGCGCAGGTGGCCTGCGTCTACAACGTCGCCGACCCCCGCACGCAGGAGCTCGTCGAGCAGGCCGACGTCGTCGACGGGGCCCTCGCCGTGGGATTCACCACGGGAACGCCGCTCGTCGGTCAGGTCGGGATGGTCGAGGACGTGCTCGTCGACCGGGGTTTCGCCCGCCTGCGTCACACGCAC
Source organism: Brevundimonas sp. (assembly GCA_039207135.1). Lineage (GTDB taxonomy): Bacteria > Actinomycetota > Actinomycetes > Actinomycetales > Cellulomonadaceae > Cellulomonas. Next base: position 15,591 of record JBCECL010000001.1, on the reverse strand, counting down.
GCGGCCGAGCTCGGCACGCTCGCGGACCTCGCCCAGCTCGCCGGTCCGGACGGGACCGTCCCCAAGCACGTGGTCGCCGACGCGCTCGCCGCGGCGGCGCTCGCGCTCGCGCACGGCGTCGAGCCGTCGGCCGTGCGCGACGGGCTGCGCTCGTTCGGCCCCGGCGCGCACCGCATCGAGACGGTCGCGGTGCACGACGGCGTCGCGTGGGTGGACGACTCGAAGGCGACCAACGCCCACGCCGCGGCAGCCTCGCTCGCCGCCTTCGACCCGGGTTCCGTGGTCTGGATCGCGGGCGGCCTGGCCAAGGGCGCCCGGTTCGACGACCTCGTGCGCACGCGGCGGGACCGGCTCCGTGCCGTCGTGCTGATCGGCGTCGACCGCGAGCCGTTGCGTGACGCACTCGCCCGACACGCACCGGATGTCCCGGTCGTCGAGGTCGAGCCCGGTGAGACTGGCACGGTGATGACCCGTGCCGTGCAGGAGGCAGCGCGCCTGGCCGCGCTCGCACCGCGCACGCCCGCCCCCACCGTCCTGCTGGCGCCCGCGTGCGCCTCCATGGACCAGTTCGCGTCCTACGCGGCGCGGGGGAGCGAGTTCACTGCCGCGGCGCGGGCGCTCGCATGACGGCGGCCACCCCTCGCGACTTCTCCGCGGACGAACCGGCGCGTCGGTCGTTGCTCGGTCAGTGGGACAGCGCGGTCACCAGCTACTACGTCCTGCTCGGCGCGACGGCCCTGCTGCTCGTCATCGGACTGGTCATGGTCCTGTCCAGCTCGAGCGTCGAGTCCCTCGCCGAGGGCAACTCCCCGTACTCGGTGTTCTTCGACCAGGCCAAGTTCGCGCTCGCCGGTCTACCGATCTTCTTCGTCCTGTCGCGGCTGCCCGTGCGGTTCTTCAAGGCCATCGCCTGGCCCGCGCTCGTCGCGGCCGTGATGTTCCAGATGCTGATCTTCAGCCCGCTGGGCCACACCGTCGGCGGCAACACCGGCTGGATCCACGTCGGGCCGCTCTCGGCGCAGCCGTCCGAGGCGCTCAAGCTCGCGCTCGCGATCTGGCTCGGCGTCGTGCTCACGCGCAAGCAGGCGCTGCTCGACAAGTGGCAGCACGTCTTCGTGCCGGCCGTGATCGTCGCCGGCGGCGCGATCCTGACCGTGCTCGCGGGGCACGACCTCGGCACCGCGATGGTCATGATCGTGCTCGTCGCCGGTGCGCTGTTCGTCGCGGGCGTGCCGATGAAGATGTTCGCCGTCGCGGGTGTCGCCGGGATCGGGGTCGCCATCGCCCTGGCGGTGGGGAGCGACAACCGGACGGCCCGCATCTCGAGCTGGCTCGACAACGCGAACTGCAGCACGGACGGGGCGTGCTACCAGACGCTGCACGGCGGCTGGGGCCTGGCGAGCGGCGGCATCGGCGGGCTCGGGCTGGGCCAGAGCCGCGAGAAGTGGTCGTACCTGCCCGCCGCGCACAACGACTTCATCTTCGCGATCCTCGGCGAGGAGCTCGGGCTGGTCGGCACGCTGATCGTGCTCGCGCTCTTCGGCCTGCTCGCCTTCGCCATGATCCGCGTCATCCGCCGCCACCCCGACCCGTTCGTTCAGATCACGACCGGCGCGATCCTGTGCTGGATCATCGGGCAGGCCCTGCTCAACGTCGCGGTCGTCATCGGGCTGGCTCCCGTGATCGGTGTCCCGCTCCCACTCGTCTCCGCCGGAGGTTCGGCACTCATCATGACCCTGGCCGCACTGGGCATCGTCATCTCGTTCGCACGCTCCGAGCCCGGCGCCGCCGAGGCCCTCGCGGCCCGGCCCGGGGTCGTGCGCCGCTCGCTCGCGGTGATCGGTCGGGCCCGTGGCTGACGCGTCCGTCCTGCTCGCCGGCGGTGGCACGGCGGGCCACGTCAACCCGCTGCTCGCGGTCGCCGACGAGCTGCAGCGTCGTCGGCCCGGCACCGCGGTGACCGTGCTCGGCACCGCGGAGGGCCTCGAGGCGCGGCTGGTCCCCGAGCACGGGCTGCCGCTCGCCCACGTGCCGCGCGTGCCGCTGCCGCGCCGCCCCTCGACCGACCTGTTCCGCCTGCCCGGACGCCTGCGTGCCGCGGTCGCCGCGGCGGGGAAGGCGATCGACGAGTCGGGGGCCCAGGTCGTGGTCGGCTTCGGCGGCTACGTGTCGACGCCCGCGTATCTCGCCGCGCGCAAGCGCAAGATCCCCGTGGTGATCCACGAGCAGAACGCCCGCCCCGGCCTCGCCAACCGCCTCGGTTCGCGCTGGGCCGCGGCGGTCGCGGTGACGTTCGCCGACACGCGCCTGCGCGGCGCGCAGGTCACGGGACTTCCGCTGCGGGCCTCGATCGCCGAGCTCGTCGCGCAGCGGTCGGCCGACGCCGACGCCACGAGGCGGGCGGGGGCCGCGGCGCTGGGCCTCGACCCGGCGCTCCCGACGTTGCTCGTGACGGGCGGATCGAGCGGTGCCGCGAGCGTGAACGCGGCCATCGCGGCTGCCGCTCCGGAGCTGCTCGCGGCCGGCGTCCAGGTGTTGCACCTGACCGGGATCGGCAAGTCGGAGCCCGTCGTCGCGGCGCTCGACGGGGTTGCGGGTGCCGAGCGGTACGTGGTCCGCGAGTACCTGACCGACATGCACCTGGCGCTCGCCGCCGCCGACGTCGTGCTCGCGCGCTCCGGCGCGGGCACCGTCTGCGAGCTCGCGGCGCTCGGCATCCCGGCGGTTTACGTGCCGCTGCCGATCGGCAACGGCGAGCAGCGCCTCAACGCGGCCGGCGTGATCGCCGCGGGTGGTGGGCTGCTCGTCGACGACGCCGACCTCGACGCCGCCTGGCTGCTCGCGCATCTGCCCGTGCTGCTCGTCGGTCCCGAGGCGCAGGAGACGCGGGCCCGGATGGGTGCGGCGGCCGCGAGCGTCGGCGTGCCCGACGCGGCAGGACGCGTCGCTGCCCTCGTCGAGGCGCAGGTGCGCCCGTGAGCGGGCTCGACGCGCTCGGTCACGTCCACCTGGTGGGGGTCGGCGGCGCGGGCATGTCGGCCATCGCCGCTCTGCTGGCCGCGCGTGGCCTGGAGGTCAGCGGCTCGGATGCAGCGGACGGACCGGCGCTCGCGTCGCTGCGGGCGGCCGGTGTCGACGTGCACGTGGGTCACGACGCCGCGTTCGTCGAGGGCGCCGACACGCTCGTCGTCTCCTCGGCCGTGCGCGAGAGCAACCCCGAGCTGGCGCGCGCCCGCGAGCTGGGCAAGCGAGTGCTGCACCGCTCCGAGGCGCTCGCCGCGCTCATGGCGGACCGCGACGCGGTCGCCGTCGCCGGTGCGCACGGCAAGACGACCACGAGCGCGATGATCGCCGTCGCCCTGCTGGCTGCTGGCCAGGACCCGTCGTTCGCGATCGGGGGGACCGTGCTGTCCGACGACGGCCCGCTCGGCGGGGCGCGCGACGGATCCGGAGCCGCGTTCGTCGCGGAGGCCGACGAGTCGGACGGGTCGTTCCTCGCCTACGAGCCGCTCGTCGCGGTGGTGACGAACGTCGAGCCCGACCACCTCGACCACTACGGCACACGCGAGGCGTTCGAGCAGGCCTTCGTGGACTTCGCGGGGCGCATCAGGCCGGGCGGCGCGCTCGTGGCCTGCGCGGACGACCCCGGCGCGGCCCGCCTCGTCGAGGCGGTCGCGGGGACGCTCGCCGAGCGCGGCGTCGCGGTCGTCACCTACGGGCGCGCGGCCGCCGCCGACGTCCGGCTCGCGGACACCGCGGACGCGGGCGCCTGGTCGGGCGACGTCGTCGGGCTCGGGACGTCCGCACGGCTGCAGCTCGCGGTGCCCGGTGCGCACAACCTGCTCAACGCCGCGGGCGCCTGGGCCGCCGGTGTGCGGCTCGGCGTCGACCCTGCCGCCGTGGCCGCCGGGCTGGGCGCGTTCCGCAGCACGGGCCGCCGGTTCGAGACACGCGGGACCGCCGGGGGAGTGCGGGTGGTCGACGACTACGCGCACCACCCCACCGAGGTCGACGCGTTGCTGCGTGCGGCGCGCTCCGTCGTCGGCGACGGCCGTGTCGTCGTGCTGTTCCAGCCGCACCTGTACTCGCGCACGCGCACGTTCGCGGCCGAGTTCGGCGCGGCGTTCGACCTCGCCGACGTCGTCGTCGTGACCGACGTGTACGCCGCGCGCGAGGACCCCGACCCGAGCGTGACCGGAGCGCTGATCGTCGACCGTGTGCCGACCCCCGGCAAGGCGCGCTTCGTCCCGGACCGCATCGACGCCGCTCGCGCGGTGGCTGCCGCCGCGCAGCCGGGCGACCTCGTCCTGACCGTCGGCGCGGGCGACGTGACGGCGTTGGGTGCCGTCGTCCTCGACGCACTCGGAGGCGCGCCCGACGAGGAGCTCTCGTGAGCCCGTCGCGGCCGCCCCGTCCCGTGGCGCCGCGCCCGCGTCCGCAGTCCAAGGCTGCGCCGGGAGGCACCGCGGGAGGCCCTGCGGGAAGCACTGCGGGAGGCGCGCCGAGCGGCCCGGCCGGACGCGCGACCGCCGACGTGCCGTCGCAGCCTCGGAGGCCCTCGACCTCGGGGAGCACCGCCGCGGACGGCAAGCCCGCGTCGGGCTCCGTCCCCCGCACGGGAGCCGCGACGGGTCCCGCGACGAGCCCTGTGACGAGTCCCGTGACGGGGCCGGCGACGGGGACGCAGCGCAACGTCTCGACGTACTCCGCGTCCGGGCGTCGGCTCTCCGGCGGCACGGTCCGGCCGCCCGTGGTCTCGACCACGTCGGTGGCGCGGTTCGCGGAGCGTGCACGGGCGCGCCGCACGCTCGCGCGTCGCCAGATCTACACGATCGCCGCAAGCGTGGCGGCCGTGCTCGGGCTCGGGTGGCTGCTGTTCGTCTCGCCGGTGCTGGCGCTCGACCCCGACCTGGTCGTCGTGACGGGTGCGGGATCGGTGGTCGCTGTCGACCAGGTCGAGAAGGTCGTCGCGGCGCGTGCCGGCGTGCCGATGCCCCGGCTCGACACGATCGCGATCCGGGACGAGATCCTCGACGTCCCCGGGGTGCGAGAGGCGCGCGTCATGCGCGACTGGCCGCACGGCGTGTCCGTGACGATCGTCGCGCGCGAGCCGGTCGCCGCGGTTCCCGACGGTGCGAGGTTCGCGCTGCTGGACATGGACGGCATCCAGGTCGGGCGCGTCGACACCGCGCCCAAGGGACTGCCTGTCGTCGACGTCCCCGTCGGCGACAAGCGCACGCTCGCGGCCGTGCTCACCGTGCTCGAGCAGCTGCCCGACGACCTGCTCGCGGACGTGCGCAAGGTCGCCGCGCACACGCAGGACACGGTGACGATGACGTTGCGCGACGGCGTGCGCGTCGACTGGGGGAGCGCGGCGCGCACGCCCCTGAAGATCTCCGTGCTGTCCACGATCCTGGACTCGAAGGCCGGCAAGGACGTGTCCGTCGTGGACGTCTCGGCGCCGCAGCTCCCGGTGACCCGCTGACCCTCGGCAGCACGCGCACGCGATTGTGCGGACTCGTCGCCGACACGCGCGCGATGTCGTTGATCGCGGCGGGGCAGGGACCTAGCGTCACGCACTGACAGCACAACTGACATAACTATAACCCTCAACCTGAGGGTGAAGGTTGAAACCGGGGTCGGCGTGTCGGCCCCGGAGCCCGCGGCCAGACCGCGGTCGGCACGCGAGAACGAGAGGCACCCACCGTGGCAGCTCCGCAGAACTACCTGGCGGTCATCAAGGTCGTCGGCATCGGCGGCGGCGGCGTGAACGCCGTGAACCGCATGATCGAGGTCGGGCTCAAGGGTGTCGAGTTCATCGCCGTCAACACCGACGCCCAGGCCCTTCTCATGTCCGACGCGGACGTCAAGCTCGACGTGGGCCGCGAGCTCACGCGCGGCCTCGGTGCCGGAGCGGACCCCGAGGTCGGCAAGAAGGCCGCCGAGGACCACGCCGAGGAGATCGAGGACGTCCTGCGCGGCGCCGACATGGTCTTCGTCACGGCGGGCGAGGGCGGCGGCACGGGCACCGGCGGCGCACCCGTCGTGGCGCGCATCGCACGCTCGCTCGGCGCGCTGACCATCGGCGTCGTCACGCGCCCCTTCACCTTCGAGGGTCGTCGTCGCTCCGTCCAGGCCGACGCGGGCATCGACGCGCTGCGTGCCGAGGTCGACACGCTCATCGTCATCCCGAACGACCGCCTGCTGCAGATCTCCGACCGCTCGGTCTCCGTGCTGTCCGCCTTCCACAGCGCCGACCAGGTGCTGCTGTCCGGTGTGCAGGGCATCACCGACCTCATCACCACGCCCGGCCTGATCAACCTCGACTTCGCCGACGTGAAGTCCGTGATGCAGGGCGCGGGCTCCGCGCTCATGGGCATCGGCTTCGCGCGCGGCGACGACCGTGCCGTCCAGGCCGCCGAGATGGCGATCTCCTCGCCGCTGCTCGAGGCCAGCATCGACGGCGCGCACGGCGTGCTGCTGTCGATCCAGGGCGGCTCGGACCTCGGTCTGTTCGAGATCAACGAGGCGGCCCGGCTCGTGCAGGAGGCGGCGCACCCCGAGGCGAACATCATCTTCGGCGCGGTCATCGACGACGCGCTGGGCGACGAGGTCCGTGTCACCGTCATCGCGGCCGGGTTCGACGGCGGAACGCCGGCCGTGCGCCGCGACTCGCGGGCGCTCGGTCAGGTCAGCGGATCCGCGGCCCGCCCGGCGCCGCAGGTCCCGGCTCCGCGCCAGGGCGGCGCGGCAGACGACCGCACCGCGCCCGTCCCCGCGGCGCCCGCGGCGAGCATCCCGCCCGCACAGCCCGACGTCCCGGCGTTCCTGTCCACCGAGGCCGAGCCCGTCCCGATCACGGGCGCGCTCGAGGTGCCGCGGATCTTCACCGAGGACGCGCCGCGCCGTGACCGCGAGCGTGACGAGCTGGACGTCCCCGACTTCCTCAAGTGATCGACGTCAGGTGAGCCTCGCCGTCGACCGCGGAACGCGATGATCGAGGTCGACGAGGTGGAGCTCGGCGCGCACGTTCGCGCCGGGTTCACCTCGCGACGCGGCGGGTCCAGCGCCGGGCCGTACGCCGGGCTGAACCTGGGTGACCACGTGGGCGACGACCCCGCGGCGGTTGCCAGCAACCGTGCGTCGGTCGCCGGCTGGGTGGGCGTCGACGTGGCGTTCGCCGAGCAGGTGCACGGGCGAGGGGTCGTCGTGATCGACCACGCTCCCGCCGGACGTCTCGGCCCTGCGGACGCGCTCGTGTCGAGCGATCCGGGCGTGGCGGTCGGCGTCGTCGTGGCGGACTGCGTGCCCGTGCTGCTCGCCGACGACGCTGCGGGAGTCGTCGCGGCGGTGCACGCGGGCCGACCCGGCCTGGTGGCCGGCGTCGTGCAGGCCGCGGTGGAAGCGATGACCGCGATGGGCGCACGGCGTGAGCGCATCGTCGCGGCCCTCGGCCCGTCCATCGCGGGCTCGTCGTACGAGGTGCCGCGCGAGATGCAGGCCGACGTCGTCGCGCGCGTGCCGGCGACGTTCGCCACGACCTCGTGGGGGACGCCCGCGCTCGACCTCGCGTCCGGCGTCGTCGCGGTCCTGCGCGCCGAACGCGTCACAGTGGTGAGCGTGTCCGGCCGCGACACGCGGACCGACCAGGACCTCTACTCGTTCCGGCGCGACGGCGTCACCGGACGGTTCGCGGGCGTGATTCGTCCGGTGCGTTGAGATGTCGCCGGTGCGGCGCGCGGGCGTGTCGCGGCGCCGGGCGCAGCCCGGCCGTTGCTAGCGTGGCAGACGAGCGGGACTGGCTCCGTGATCCGAATGGAGATCCGAGCAGTCCCGATGTGGGTCGAGTTGACGTGCCGGAGCTGTCCGGGGAGGGGCGAGGGCCATGGCCGGAGCACTGCGCAAGACGATGCTGTACCTCGGACTGGCCGACGACCGCGGCGAGCACGAGGAGTACCTCGACGAGTACGACGGGGGAGAGGCACCTGTGGAGCACCACCAGGAGTACGAAGCCCAAGTGACGCCGCTGCGCCCGACGCGCGTGGCCGCCACGCCGCAGCACGAGGTCCACGGTTCGCAGGGCGGCGAGCTGCGCCGCATCACCACGATCCACCCGCGCTCCTACAACGACGCGCGCAAGATCGGTGAGGCGTTCCGCGAGGGCACGCCGGTCATCATGAACCTCACCGACATGGACGACGCGGACGCGAAGCGGCTCGTCGACTTCTCGGCGGGTCTGATCTTCGGTCTGCACGGCGCGATCGAGCGCGTCACGGCCAAGGTGTTCCTGCTCTCGCCCTCGCACGTCGAGGTCTCGGGCGAGGCGCCGGCTGCGGAGCCGGCCACGCGCGCCGGCTTCTTCAACCAGAGCTGACGCGTGCAGGTCGTCAAGAGCGTCGCGTACCTCGTCCTGCTGCTCTTCTTCATCCTGCTGCTCGTACGACTGGTGCTCGACTGGGTCATGGTGTTCGCGCGGTCCTGGCGTCCGACCGGCGTGGCGCTCGTCGTCGCCGAGGTGACGTTCTCCGTGACGGACCCGCCGCTGAAGCTCTTGCGCCGCATCATCCCGCCGCTGCGGATCGGCGCGGTCTCGCTCGATCTCGCCTTCCTCGTGCTGTTCCTGCTGTGTTCCGTCGGGCTCTCGTTGCTCGCGACCTGAGCCTGACCTGCAGCCCGCGGCGCCACCCGATGTCTCACCGTGTCGGGATCACCGTCGGGACTCGTGCACGCACGGGAGTACTGCGCTGGCAATGTCCGCTACGGTGAGCCGAGGTGGTCGGTGGACTGCCCCGGCCTGATGAGTTCGACCGACAGAGGTGACGACGATGGCGCTGCTGACCGCAGACGAGGTGCTGAACAAGAAGTTCCAGGCGACCAAGTTCCGCGAGGGCTACGACCAGGACGAGGTCGACGACTTCCTCGACGAGGTCGTCAACACCCTGCGGGAGATCCAGGGCGAGAACGACGACCTCAAGACGAAGCTCGCAGCCGCCGAGCGACGCATCGCCGAGCTCAGCCGCGCAGGCGCCCAGCAGGCAGCACCGGCGCCGAAGCCCGAGCCCGTCCCCGAGCCGACGCCCGAGCCGGTCGTCGCGCCCGCCCCCGTGGTGGCAGCGCCCGTCGCGCCCGCGCCCGTCGTCGCGCCGGTCGCCCCTGCGCGCGGCAACGAGCCCGAGTCCGCCACCGGCATGCTCGCGCTCGCCCAGAAGCTGCACGACGACTACGTGCGCAGCGGCCAGGAGGAGTCCGAGCGGCTCGTCGCCGACGCGAAGAACCAGGCCAACCGCATCGTGCGTGAGGCCGAGGAGACGTCGCAGCGCACGCTCGGCCAGCTGGAGCAGGAGCGTTCGCTGCTCGAGCGCAAGATCGACGAGCTGCGCGTCTTCGAGCGCGACTACCGCACGCGCCTGAAGAGCTACCTCGAGAACCTGCTCGGCGACCTGGACAACCGGGGCAGCGCGCTTCCGCCGCGCTCGGGCCAGTCCCAGCCGGGCAACGAGGCGCACAACCTCTAGTCGGTCCGACGGGCCCGTTCGGCCCGTCGCACCGTCCCCACAGAACGGTCTGCAGCTCGCCACGCCGGTTTTCACCCGGCGTGGCGAGTTGTGGCATAAGTCCCGTACGCCTACAGTCACCTGACCCGACAGACAGGGGGCATCGTCGTGGCCAACGACTCGCTCAGCACCGTCGCAGTGACGGACTCCAAGGAGCTCGCCAAGCTCGTCCGTACGTTCCCGGTGCGTGACGGAGAGAAGCCGTGGACCGCTCGCGAGGTGCGCGACGTGGCCGACGAGCTGACCTCCGACATCGACCGGCTGACCTCGGAGCTCGCAGCCGCGGACGCGGAGCTGTCCGACCTGCTGCGCAACTCCGGCGACGGAGCCGGTGACGACCAGGCCGACTCCGGTTCCTCGGCGCTCGAGCGCGAGCAGGAGCTCACGCTCGTCAACAACACGCGGGACATGCTCGGCCAGACCCAGCGCGCGCTCGCCCGCATCCAGGCCGGCACGTTCGGCACCTGCGAGTCGTGCGGCGAGGCGATCGGCAAGGCCCGCGTCCAGGCGTTCCCGCGCGCCACGCTGTGCGTCACGTGCAAGCAGCGGGAGGAACGGCGCTGACGCGCCCGTAGACTCCTGCGGTGCCTTCCACTACGCCTGCCTCGACGTCGCCCACATCGACGTCGCCCGCGCGCCGTCGCGGCCTGATCGTGACGCTCGTCCTCGTGACGATCGCCGTCCTCGTGGCCGACCAGCTCTCGAAGGCGTGGGCTCTGCGCTCGCTGACCCCGGGTGAGCGCACCGACCTGATCGGTGAGCTCCTCGGCTTCCAGCTCGTGTTCAACCCGGGTGCGGCGCTGTCGCTCGCGACCGGGATGACGTGGTTGCTCACGCTGGTCGCCGCAGTCGTCGTCGTCGTGATCGTGCGCGCGTCTCGGAGGATCGGCTCGGCGCTGTGGGCCGTCGCGCTCGGGCTGCTGCTCGGCGGCGCGATCGGCAACCTCGTGGACCGCATGGTCCGTGACCCGGGCGTGGCGCGCGGGCACGTCGTCGACTTCATCGCCTACGCCGACTTCTTCGTCGGCAACGTGGCCGACATCGCGATCGTCGTCGCGGCCGTGCTCATCGTGCTCGCCGTGCTCCTCGGCATCCGCGTCGACGGGACCCGCGAGGGTTCGTCGCGCGACGTCGACGCGGCCGACCAGGAGCGCGTGGACGAGGACGTTCCCGACGCTCAGCAGCGCACCGAGGACGAGGCGCAGACCGGTGCCTGACACCCGCGCGCTGCCCGTGCCGGACGGGCTCGCGGGGGAGCGCGTCGACGCCGCGCTCGCCCGTCTGCTCGGCCTGTCGCGCACGCGTGCGGCGGAGATCGCCGCGGCCGGCGGCGTGCTCGTCGACGGCCGCGCGGTCGGCAAGTCCGACCGCCTCGTCGCGGGCGCGTGGCTCGAGGTCGAGATCCCCGACGCAGCGCCGGCCGTGCTCGAGATCGTCGCCGAGCCGGTGCCGGGCATGGTCGTCGTGTACGACGACGACGACCTCGTGGTGATCGACAAGCCGGTCGGCGTCGCGGCGCACCCCTCACCGGGCTGGACCGGGCCGACCGTCGTCGGCGCGCTCGCCGCGGTGGGCTACCGCATCTCGACGTCGGGCTCCGCCGAGCGCCAGGGCATCGTGCACCGGCTCGACGCGGGCACGAGCGGGCTGATGGTCGTGGCCAAGAGCGAGCACGCGTACACGGTGCTCAAGCGGGCCTTCAAGGAGCGCACGGTCGAGAAGGTCTACCACGCGCTCGTGCAGGGTCACCCCGACCCGACGACCGGCACCATCGACGCCCCCATCGGGCGCCACCCGTCGTCGGACTGGAAGTTCGCGGTCGTCGCGGACGGGAAGCCGTCGATCACGCACTACGAGGTCCTCGAGATGCTGCCGTCGGCGTCGCTCGTCGAGGTGCACCTCGAGACGGGGCGCACGCACCAGATCCGCGTGCACTTCGCGGCCACCCGGCACCCCTGCGTCGGCGACCTCACGTACGGCGCGGACCCGTCGCTGGCGGCGCGCGTCGGCCTCAAGCGTCAGTGGCTGCACGCGATGCGGCTCGGGTTCCACCACCCGAGCACGGGGCAGTGGCTGGAGCTGACGAGCCAGTACCCGGAGGACCTCGCGCGGTCGCTCGCCGTGCTTCAGGACGGGTACGCATGACGCGGATCGTCGTGGTCGAGACCGACGAGCAGCGCGCCGCGATGAAGGACATCCGCATGGCTGTCTTCGTCGCGGAGCAGCACGTCGCGCCGGAGCGCGAGATGGACGCGCTCGACGACGAGCCGAGCACGGTCCACGTCCTCGCCCTCGCCGACGACGGCACGCCGCTCGGCACCGCCCGGCTGCTCGCGCCGCACCACGCCGGTGAGCCGGCGCACGTGGGCCGGGTCGCGGTCAGCGCGGCGGCGCGCGGGACCGGGATCGGCGCGCTGCTCATGCTCGCGCTCGAGGAGCACGCCCTGGCCCTGCACGGCGTCGAGGAAGCGGGGGTGCGGTCGGTGGCCGTCGAGCTCAGCGCCCAGGAGCAGGCGCTCGGTTTCTACGCCCGCCTGGGCTACGTCGCGCGGCCCGAGCGGTACCTCGACGAGAACATCTGGCACCGCGACGCGGTGAAGATCGTCACGTCCGCCGGGTGACGCGGGGACACGGCGCCGACGGGCCCAGCCGTGTCGGTGGGGGCACGTAGGATCGCCCGCATGGCTGCTGCTGGGGGTTCCGACTTCGTCCACCTCCACGTGCACACCGAGTACTCGATGCTCGATGGCGCGGCGCGCCTGGGTGACCTGTTCGCCGAGGTCGAGCGAGTGGGCCAGACGGCCATCGCGACCACCGACCACGGCTACCTGTTCGGCGCGTTCGACTTCTGGTCCAAGGCCACGTCGGCCGGCATCAAGCCGATCATCGGCATCGAGGCGTACGTCACGCCCGGCACCAGCAGGTTCGACCAGACGCGCGTGCGGTTCGGGCAGCAGGGCCAGGAGGCCGACGACGTCTCGGCCCGCGGTGCGTACACCCACATGACGCTGCTGGCCCGCAACAACGAGGGCCTGCACAACCTGTTCCGTGCCAGCTCGCTCGCCTCGCTCGAGGGGCAGATGGGCAAGTGGCCGCGCATGGACCGCGACCTGCTGCAGCGCTACGGCAAGGGCCTGATCGCGACGAGCGGCTGCCCGTCGGGCGAGATCCAGACGCGGCTGCGGCTCGGTCAGTGGGACGAGGCCGTCCGCGTTGCGGGCGAGCTGCAGGACATCTTCGGCAAGGAGTTCTTCTACATCGAGGTCATGGACCACGGGCTCGAGATCGAGACCCGTGCGATCAAGGACCTGCTTCGCCTGTCGGAGACCATCGGCGCGCCGCTGCTCGCGACCAACGACCTGCACTACGTGAAGCAGGAGGACCGCGAGTCGCAGGACGCCCTGCTGGCCATCAACTCCGGCTCCACGCTCGCCGACCCGGACCGGTTCAAGTTCGACGGCGACGGCTACTACGTCAAGACCGCGGCGGAGATGCGGCGCGTGTGGGCGGAGCACCCCGAGGCGTGCGACAACACGCTGCTCGTCGCCGAGCAGTGCGAGGTCACGTTCAACACGTCCGCCAACTACATGCCGAACTACCCGGTTCCGGCGGGCGAGGACGAGACGAGCTGGTTCGTCAAGGAGGTCGAGACCGGCCTGCACGTGCGCTACCCGGACGGCATCCCGGACGAGGTGCGCAAGCAGGCGGAGTTCGAGACCGAGGTCATCACGAACATGGGCTTCCCGGGGTACTTCCTCGTGGTCGCCGACTTCATCAACTGGGCCAAGGACAACGGCATCCGCGTGGGGCCGGGGCGTGGCTCGGGCGCCGGTTCGATGGCCGCGTACGCGATGCGGATCACCGACCTCGACCCGCTGCAGCACGGCCTGATCTTCGAGCGGTTCCTCAACCCCGACCGCGTCTCGATGCCCGACTTCGACGTCGACTTCGACGAGCGTCGTCGCGGCGAGGTCATCCGGTACGTGACCGACAAGTACGGCGAGGATCGCGTCGCGCAGATCGTCACGTACGGCACGATCAAGGCCAAGCAGGCCCTCAAGGACTCCGCGCGGCTGCTCGGCATGCCGTTCGCGATGGGGGAGAAGCTCACCAAGGCGATGCCGCCCGCGATCATGGGCAAGGACATCTCGCTCACGGGCATCTTCGACCCGGCCGACAAGCGGTACAACGAGGCCGAGGAGTTCCGCCAGGTCCACGCCGCGGACCCGGAGGCGCAGCGCGTCGTCGAGCTGGCCAAGGGCATCGAGGGCCTGAAGCGTCAGTGGGGCGTGCACGCGGCCGGCGTGATCATGTCGAGCGACCCGCTGATCGACATCATCCCGATCATGCGCCGCCCGCAGGACGGCGCGGTCATCACGCAGTTCGACTACCCGACGTCCGAGGGCCTCGGCCTGATCAAGATGGACTTCCTCGGGCTGCGCAACCTGACGATCCTCGACGACGCGCTCGAGAACATCGTGATGAACGGCAAGGAGCCCGTGGTCCTGGAGGACCTGGCGCTCGACGACCGGCCGACGTACGAGCTGCTCGGGCGCGGCGACACGCTGGGCGTGTTCCAGCTCGACGGCGGCGGCATGCGCTCGCTCCTGCGGCTCATGCGCCCCGACAACTTCGAGGACATCTCCGCCGTCGGCGCGCTGTACCGCCCGGGTCCGATGGGCGCGAACTCGCACACCAACTACGCGCTGCGCAAGACCGGCGCGCAGCAGGTCACGCCCATCCACCCCGAGCTCGCCGAGCCGCTCGACGACATCCTGGGCACCACCTACGGCCTGATCGTGTACCAGGAGCAGGTCATGGCGATCGCGCAGCGCGTCGCCGGGTACTCGCTCGGCCAGGCCGACATCCTGCGCCGCGCGATGGGCAAGAAGAAGAAGTCCGAGCTGGACAAGCAGTTCGAGGGATTCTCGGGCGGCATGGTCGAGCGCGGGTTCTCGATGGCGGCCGTCCAGACGCTGTGGGACATCCTGCTGCCGTTCTCCGACTACGCCTTCAACAAGGCGCACTCCGCGGCGTACGGCGTCATCTCCTACTGGACCGCGTACCTCAAGGCGAACTACCCGACCGAGTACATGGCCGCGCTGCTCACGAGCGTGCGCGACGACAAGGACAAGTCGGCGCTGTACCTCGGCGAGTGCCGGCACATGGGCATCACGGTGCTGCCTCCAGACGTGAACTCCTCGGCGGCCAACTTCACGGCCGTGGGGACCGACATCCGCTTCGGCCTGACCGCCGTGCGCAACGTCGGCGCCAACGTGGTCGACGCGATCGTGCGGTCCCGCGAGGAGAAGGGCGACTTCACGTCGTTCACCGACTTCCTCGACAAGGTGCCCGCGGTCGTCTGCAACAAGCGCACCATCGAGTCGCTCATCAAGGCGGGAGCGTTCGACTCGCTGCGGCACCCGCGCCGGGCGCTGCTGCTGGTGCACGAGCAGGCCGTCGACTCGGTCATCGGGGTCAAGCGCAAGGAGGCCGAAGGTCAGTTCGACCTGTTCGCGGACGTGTTCGGGGGAGACGACGACCCAGGCTTCGCGATCACCATCCCCGACCTGCCGGACTGGGACAAGAAGCAGCTGCTCGCGTTCGAGCGCGAGATGCTCGGCCTGTACGTCTCGGACCACCCGCTGTCCGGCATCGAGCACGTGCTCGCCGCCGCGGCAGACGTCTCGATCGCGACGCTCAACGCGGACGAGGCACGTCCCGACGGGTCGACCGTCGTGGTCGCGGGGCTGATCACGTCGCTGCAGCGCAAGATGTCGAAGCAGGGCAACCCGTGGGCCGCCGTGACCATCGAGGACATGGAGGGTGCGGTCGAGGTCATGTTCTTCGGCGAGACGTACCTCGCGTACTCGACCGTGCTGGCGGAGGACGCGGTCGTCGTGATCCGCGGGCGGGTACGTCGTCGCGACGAGACCATGCAGCTGCAGGCCATGGAGGTCTCGCTGCCGGACGTCTCGGTCACGGCCGACTCGCCCGTTGTCGTCTCGCTCGCCGTCGCGCGCTGCACCCCGCCGCT